>NZ_JBFAXY010000019.1:0-161422 GCF_040681035.1 Nocardia sp. NPDC051911 | reverse complement strand
CCCACCGACTGGTCCTGGATCAACCCGCCGATCTCCTCCGGCCTGACCCCGACCTTCCACCGCTACTACGACCCACCCGACATGGACATCCGGCCGAATTTCGTCCGCAGAGACTTCCGCGTGGGCATGGGACTATAACCAGCGGCGGTTCCAACGGGACAGTGCCGAGCCAACAACTGAAGGTCCAACCGTCAACGGCAACCCCGGCCATCAGCGGGTGCCCGGACCAGAAATGTGACCCAGCCAGCAGCGAAAGACCCGGCCCAACCCACAGCGGGGGTCCGGGGGCGAAGCCCGCCGGGAGGGGTGTGGGGGTTGCACCCCCACAAAGCATTGCGAAACGAGCCCGGCTCATGCTCTCCATGAGCATGAGCCAGCGACGAGTGGAGCGGAGACGGAGGGATTTGAACCCCCGGTCGCTCTCGCGACGCTCGCTTTCAAGGCGAGTGCATTCGGCCGCTCTGCCACGTCTCCAGGGACCTGATCGTAGCGGACGGCTCAGCCGGAGTGCTTGCCGATTTCCTCGTCGACGCGGCCGAAGACGT
The DNA here is from genome assembly GCF_040681035.1 of Nocardia sp. NPDC051911. Lineage (NCBI taxonomy): Bacteria > Bacillati > Actinomycetota > Actinomycetes > Mycobacteriales > Nocardiaceae > Nocardia > Nocardia sp. NPDC051911. The sequence continues at coordinate 160,877 of NZ_JBFAXY010000019.1, read as the reverse complement.
CGGCGATCACCTCGAGCTGGGCCGGAGCCAGCAGGTCGATGAAATTGCGGCGGACGGCTTCGACGTGGCCGGGCGCGGCGGTTTGCAGGCGGCGCAGGCCCTCGTCGGTGAGTTCGGCGAGCACGCCGCGGCCGTCCTCCAGGCAGGTGTTGCGGCGGACCATCTTCTGTGCCTCCAGCCGCCGGATCTGGTGGGTCAGCTTGCTGCGCGAGGACAGCACGCCGTCGGCCAGCTCGCTCATCCGCAACGAGCGGTCGGGCGCCTCGGAGAGCAGGACCAGGATCCGGTATTCGGCGACGGTCAGGTCGCTGTCACGTTGCAGCTGACGATTCAGTGCCGTCATCAGGCGCTGGTGGCCGTCCATGTACGCGCGCCAGGCGCGCTGCTGGGCCGGGGTGAGCCAGCGGGGCTCGGCCACGACGCGACCGCTCGGTTCGGGATGCACGGTGGTCATTCTATGCGCGACGAACTGCCGAAATGGGCAACTCTCGCAGGTCAGCGCACCGTGGACAGCAGTGCGCGGTTCACCGCGGCCGGGCTGGTGCATCCGGCGAGGCCGAGGGTGGAGTCGAAATCGGCGAGCAACGTGCGCAGCGCGTGCCGTACCCCCGCGGCGCCCGCGAGCCCGAGGCCATAGGCCCACGGCCGCCCGTACAGCACCGCCTTCGCACCCAGGGCCAGCGCCACGAGCACGTCGGAACCGGTGCGCAGGCCGGAGTCGAACAGGACGTCGGCGCGGTCGCCGATGGTGGCCACCACCGCGGGCAGCGCGTCCAGCGCCGCGATCGAGCCGTCCACTTGGCGGCCGCCGTGATTGCTCACCACCACCGCATCGGCGCCGGCATCCACTGCCTGACGCGCGTCGTCCGGGTGCAGGATGCCTTTCACCGCGATCGGGAGATCCGTCCATTCGCGCAGCAGCGCGAGGTCCGCGAGCCGCAGCGTGTGGTTGCCGAACAGGCCGACCCAGGTGAGGATGGCCGTCCGCATCGCCTCCTCGCTCTCCTCCGGCGCGGCGGGCAGCTTGGCCCGGAACACCGGGTCGGACAGGTAGTTGGCGATGCCCTTGCCGTGCAGGAACGGCAGGTGCGCCTGTTCCAGGTCGCGCGGCCGCCAGCCGAGGGTCGGAGTGTCCACGGTGACCACGATCGCCGAAGCTCCGGCCTGCTCGGCGCGCCGGACGAAAGAGCAGGCCAGTTCGTCATCCGCGGGCCAATACAGCTGATACCACCACGCACCGGCCGCCGCGCCGACGTCCTCGATGGTGGAGGAAGCGGCCGTGGACAGCACCGTGCCGAGGCCGAGTTCCTTGGTCACCTCCGCCACGATCACCTCGCCGCCCTCGTGCAGGAGTTCCAGGACGCCGACCGGCGCGGTGAGCACGGGCGCGGCCAGTTTCGTGCCGAGCACCTCGACGGACAGATCCCGGGCGCCGGGGCCGGTGGAGCCGCGCAGCATCCGCGGCAGGATGCGGTAGCGGTCGAAGGCGGATCGGTTGGCGGCGGCGGTGCGCTCCGCGGACGCGCTGCCCGCCACGTAGGCGAAGGCGGCCGGATCCAGCCGCTCCCGCGCCAGCGACTCCAGACCCGCTGCGGTCATGGGCAATTCGGGTCTCACGCCGCCCAGACCGCCGAGGTAGATCTCGTTCTGGAAATCGATGAAGCCGCCACTCATCACCGGAACGGTAGTCCGTGACGCCGGTCACCGCAGGCCGCTTGCCGGATCGGTCCGGAAAGGACGGCTCCGGGGGCCAGGGCGCGGCCGTCCGTCCGCGCGGAGCACTATGGCATGGTGCGCGCTATAGATCTGAACGGTTTCGGCGGTCCCGATGTCATGGTCTTGGCCGAAGCGCCGGAGCCGAAGCCGGGACACGGAGAAGTGCTGATCGAGGTGGCCGCCGCGGGTGTCAACCGGGCCGATCTGTTGCAGCGTCAGGGCTTCTACCCGCCCCCGCCGGGAGCCAGCCCGCTACTCGGCCTGGAATGCTCCGGCGTGATCGCCGGAATCGGCGACGGAGTGCGCGACTGGGCGGTCGGCGATCGAGTGTGCGCGCTGCTGTCCGGCGGCGGCTACGCCGAGCGGGTCGTGGTGGCCGCCACCCAGGTGCTTCCGGTGCCGGACGGCCTGGACCTGGGCGCGGCGGCCGGGCTGCCCGAGGTGGCGGCGACCGTGTGGTCGAACCTGGTGATGACCGCGGGCCTGCGAGCCAACCAGCTGGTGCTGATCCACGGCGGCGGCAGCGGGATCGGTACGCACGCCATCCAGGTCGCCAAGGCCCTCGGCGCGCGCGTAGCGGTGACCGCCGGATCGGCCGAGAAGCTGGCGCGCTGCGCGGAACTCGGGGCGGACGTGCTGATCAACTACAAAGAGGACGACTTCGTCGCGGCCGTGCGTGCCGAGCGGTCGGGCGCCGGCGGCTCCGGCGCGGACGTCATCCTCGACAACATGGGCGCGGCCTACCTGGGACGCAACGTCGACGCGCTGGCCGAGCACGGCCGCCTCGTGGTTATCGGCATGCAGGGCGGAGTGACCGCCGAACTGAACCTGGGCGCCCTGTTGCGCAAGTGGGGCACCGTCCACGCCACCAACGTGCGCGCGAGGCCCGCGACCGGAGCGGGCGGCAAGGCCGAGATCGTGGCGGAGGTGCGCGGGCAGTTGTGGCCGTTGATCGCCGACGGCACGGTGGCGCCCGTCATCGCGGCCGAACTGCCGATCGAGGAGGCCGCCGAAGCGCACCGGCTGCTGGACTCCGGCGAGGTGGTCGGCAAGGTCGTGCTGCGGGTGGCGGAACTCTGAGCGGCGCTCACTCCAGCGCCAGCAGCGCCCTGCCGAGCTGATCGATCTCGAACTTGGTGGTGTAGGGCGCGAGCCCGATGGTCACCGCGCCGCCCTCGTCGTTGACGCCGAGCGCGTCCAGCAGCCTGCTGCCGCCGTGCACACCGCTCACCGTGCCGATCCGGTTATCGGCGAGCTTCGCCGCGACCTTCTCCGCCTGCATGCCCGCGAGCGTGAAGCTGACCGTGGGAATGCGGGTGGACGCGCGGCCGATCACGGTGAGGCTCGGGATCGAGTCGAGCATGCTCATCAGGTGCTCGAACAGCTGGTCGTGGTAGTCCTGCAACGAGGTGATCGACATCTCCAGCCGCTCGCGCCGGGTGCCGTGGGCCCGCTCGTCCAGCCCGGCCAGGAAATCGATCGAAGTGGTCAGGCCCGCGAGCAGCGCGTATTGGTGCCCGCCGACCTCGAGCCGCTCGGCGCCCTTCGCATAGGGGTTGAGCGACATGGACGGGATCCGATCCAGGAACGCGGGGTCACGGAAGACCAGCGCGCCGATCTGCGGACCGCCCCACGCCGGTGCGCTCAACGCGACGACGTCGGCGTTCAGTTCCTCGATGTCGATGAGCGCGTAGGGCGCGGCGCCGAACGCGTCGGCCACCAGCAGGCCGCCCACCTCGTGCACCCGGTCCGCGGCAACCCGCACGGCGGGCGCCGAGCCGACGATGGGCGAGGCGGCGGTGAGGGCGACCAGCCGCGCAGTCGGTCCGATCAGCTCCTCGAACTGCCAGGACGGCATCTCGCAGGTCTCGATCTCCACCTCGGCCCAGCGCACGTGCGCGCCGTAGCGGTTGGCGATGCGCAGCCACGGCGCGACATTGGCCTCGTCGTCCAGCCTGGACAACACGATGCCGGTGCCGAGTCCGAGGCGGGAACTCAGCGATTCGGCCAGCCAGGCCAGCAGGACCGCACGGTCGGGACCGAGCACGACACCCGCCGGGTCACCGCCGACCAAGTCCGCGACGGCCTCGCGGGCCGCGTCCAGAATCGCCGCGCTGCGCACGGCCGCGGCGGTTCGGCCGATATGCGAGAAGGAAGAAGTTCGGAAACCCGTTGAAACGGCCCGGGATACCGCGTCCGGGATCAGCATGCCCGCTTGCGGGTCGAGATGGATCCAGCCGTCGCCCAGGGACGGTATCAGGCCCCGAACCCGCGCGACGTCGTAAGTCATGCTGGCCACTCTAAGGCCAGCAGGCGAGCCTGTGTAACCGCGTTCCCCTCCACATCGTGGCGAGAGCACAGCGACCTGGGACTCAGCATGGCGACCGACTTTCGACAAATCCGAATCACACGACCCGAACAGAATAGAACGCCGGCTCCCGGGGCGGTGCGTACCAGCGCCACGCGCCGCGCCCTGCCCAGTGTGCCCCGTCCGCGGAACACCGGCTTAGCGCGTTCGGAGCGAACACGACATGATAGGGACCATGACGCACTCGGACGAGGCACCGGACCACATCGTCGTTGTCGGACCCGACGGCAGGCCGTTGGCCATCCCGGCGGCGGCCGGACCGGGGGCTCCCTTCACCGCGCAGGTCGTGACCGACGATAACAAGGACGAGTCGGGCGATCGGGACGACTCCGGCGAATCGCTCGCCGACATGGTCGAGCAGCCCGCGAAGGTCATGCGCATCGGCACCATGATCAAGCAGCTGCTCGAGGAGGTGCGCGCCGCCCCGCTGGACGAGGCCAGCCGCAATCGCCTGAAGGAGATCCACACGTCCTCCGTGCGGGAGCTGGAGCAGGGCCTCGCCCCGGAACTGCGGGAGGAACTCGAGCGGCTCACCTTGCCGTTCACCGACGACGCCGTCCCGACCGACGCCGAGCTGCGGATCGCGCAGGCCCAGCTGGTCGGCTGGCTGGAGGGCCTGTTCCACGGCATCCAGACCGCGCTGTTCGCCCAGCAGATGGCCGCGCGCGCCCAGCTCGAACAGATGCGCCAAGGCGCGCTACCGCCCGGCCTCAACGCCGCCGACCCGCGCGGCGGTCAAGCCGGTCACGTCACCGGCGGTTCCGGCCAGTACCTGTGAGACCGGTGACGCGCGTGTGCCACGCGGCGGCGGGAAGCGGCCGGGGTAGTCTCGTGCACCGTGCCCGCCGCTGCCGCTCGCTCCGACTCGGTTTCCGATCCGAGTGCGGTGCGTCCTGAAGAGAGCTCAGTTGGTTCCGATGACCAAGCACGTTCAGATGACAGCTCGCCGACCCCCTCGGCCGAGCACACGGAGCGTTCCGGCGACGACTCACCGGAGGACCCGGTGAGCGCGGCAACACCGGAGACGGAGACCCTGCACGCCGGAGCCACCGTGGCGAAGATCGTGCCGGACTCCCAGACGTTCCGGCGCGCGTTCCAGGACTTCGCGGTCGGCTTCGCGCAGCGGGAGCTGTGGCTGTCGCTCGGCTGGCAGGACATCAAGCAGCGTTACCGGCGCTCGGTGCTCGGTCCGTTCTGGATCACCATCGCCACCGGCTTGCAGGCCGTGGCGATGGGTGTGCTGTACGCGGCGCTGCTCGGCCAGCCGCTGCGGGAGTACCTGCCCTACGTGACGGTCGGCTTGATCATCTGGAACGTGATCAGCGCGAGCATCCTGGAGGGCTCGGAGGTCTTCATCGCCAATGAGGGCCTGATCAAGCAGCTTCCTTCGGCCTTGAGCGTGCACGTCTACCGGCTGGTGTGGCGGCAACTGCTCTTCTTCGCCCACAACATGGTCATCTACGTGGTGATGCTCGCCGCGTTCGGCGTGTGGCGCCATCTCGGGGTGGCCAGCCTCATGGCGATTCCGGCGATCGCGCTGATCTTCCTGAATTCGATGTGGGTATCGATCGTGTTCGGCATCTTCAGCACGCGTTACCGCGACATCGCGCCGATTCTCGGCAGCACCACGCTGATGCTGTTCGTGCTGACCCCGGTCATGTGGACGACCAAGACGCTGCAATCGCAGATGAACAACGGCGACCGCGCGAAGCTGGCCGAACTCGTGCCGACGTTCCACTATCTCGAAATCGTCCGGGCGCCCCTGCTCGGCGAACCGCAAGAACTGCGGCACTGGCTGGTCGTCGGCGTGATCACCCTGCTGGGCTGGATCGTGGCGATCCTCGCGATGAAGCAGTTCCGTTCGCGCGTACCGTACTGGGTATAGGAGCGCCCCGATGAGTCGTGTGAGTATCGAGACCCAGGAAGCCTGGGTCGAATTCCCGATCTTCGACGCCAAATCACGGTCGTTGAAAAAGGCGTTCCTCGGCAAGGCCGGCGGCGCGATCGGACGCAACAAATCCGACGTCGTCGTGGTCGAGGCCCTCCGGGACATCAACCTGTCGCTGAAAGAGGGCGACCGGGTGGGCTTGGTCGGGCACAACGGCGCGGGCAAATCGACGCTGCTGCGCCTGCTCTCGGGCATCTACGAACCGTCGCGGGGCAGTGCGCGCATCCGCGGGCGGGTGGCTCCGGTGTTCGACCTCGGCGTCGGCATGGACCCGGAGATCTCCGGCTACGAGAACATCATCATCCGCGGACTGTTCCTCGGACAGACCCGCAAGCAGATGCTGTCGAAGATCGATGAGATCGCCGATTTCACCGAGCTCGGCGAATACCTGTCCATGCCCCTGCGCACCTATTCCACCGGTATGCGGGTGCGCCTCGCGATGGGCGTGGTCACCTCGATCGATCCCGAGATCCTGCTGCTCGACGAGGGCATCGGCGCCGTCGACGCGGAATTCATGAAGAAGGCCCGCAAGCGGTTGCAGTCGTTGGTGGCGCGTTCGGGCATCCTGGTCTTCGCCAGCCATTCGAACGAATTCCTCGCGCAGTTGTGCGACACGGCGTTGTGGATCGACCACGGCCAGATCCGCTTGCGTGGCGGCATCGAAGAAGTGGTGCGAGCCTATGAGGGGCCGGAGGCGGGGAATCACGTCGCGACCGTGCTGCGCGAGATGGAAGCGGAGCGGGGCGAGAAATCAGATCGAGAATTGGAGCGGAATCAGGCATGAGCGGTCAGGCCCGGAGGCGGCAGCGAAGCGTGACCACGGAGGGCCCCGCACATGCCGGGAAGGCCACAGCATGAGTGAGCCGACCGGGCAGGACACCCCGATCGACGAAGGGGCGCAGGCCCGGATCGGCTCCGCACCGGAGGATGCCGTCGAGCTCGCCGATCCCGCCGCGGAATCCGCGGCGCCGGACCCGGATTCGCAGCCGCGCATCGTTGCCGTCGTCGTCACGCACAAGCGCCGCGAACTGCTCGCCGAGTCACTGAAGGTCGTCACCTCGCAGTCCCGGCCGGTGGACCACCTGATCGTGGTGGACAACGGCAACGAGACCGAAGTCGCCGATCTGGTGCGCGACCAGCCGGTGGAATCCACCTACCTGGGCTCGGCGCACAACCTCGGCGGCGCGGGCGGGTTCGCGCTCGGCATGCTGCACGCGTTGAGCATCGGCGCGGACTGGGTGTGGCTCGCCGACGACGACGGCAGGCCCGAAGGCCCCGACGTGCTGTCCACCCTGCTGGACTGCGCGAACCGGCACGGTCTGGTCGAGGTTTCGCCCGTGGTCTGCGATATCGACGAACCCGACCGTCTCGCCTTCCCGCTGCGCCGCGGCGTGGTCTGGCGCAGGCTGCGCTCGGAACTCGGCGACGACGACTTCCTGCCCGGCATCGCCTCGCTGTTCAACGGCGCGCTGATCTCCGCGCGGGCGGTCGACGTGATCGGCGTGCCGGACCTGCGCCTGTTCGTGCGCGGTGACGAGGTGGAGGTGCATCGCAGGCTGGTGCGCTCCGGGCTGCCGTTCGGCACCTGCCTGCAGACGGCATATCTGCATCCCAACGGTGCGGCGGAGTTCAAGCCGATTCTCGGCGGCCGGATGCACACGCAATATCCCGACGATCCGGTGAAGCGCTACTTCACCTACCGCAACCGCGGCTACTTGATGTCGCAGCCGGGTATGCGGAAATTGTTGCCCCAGGAGTGGGTTCGCTTCTCCTGGTTCTTCCTCGTCACCCGCCGCGACCCGGCCGGCCTGCGCGAATGGTTCCACCTACGCTCACTCGGCCGCCACGAGCAGTTCGGCAAGCCCGACTGAGCTCGGAAGGTCGCCCGCGCGGCGCCTCGGATCAGTCCGATGCGTGGCGCTTCCGACCCGAATCGGTAATTCGGTTGTGCGGAGCCGGAGTCGAGTGCAAGAGTGGGCAGAACTGCGAGAGAGGCAAGGAGGTGTGGACCGTGACGAGGAACGTTCGGGTTGTCGTGTTCAGGCGAGCTGACGTCGGTCATGCCGCCACACGAAACTCCACCTCATTCTCCGCTCGCTGAACCCTTCGTCGGGTTCGGCGCCCGACGAAGGACTCCTTCCATCATGGTCGTCCACGACCTTCTCGTCCCTTACGGCTGGACCGAAGCCGTTGCCGCGCAGTACGCCTCGATGATCGAGGAAGACTGTGTGCCCGCGCGAGTGATCCGCATGGATCGCAGCGAATGCGATGTGGCCACGCCCGACGGGCTCGCCCGCGCTCGTTGCCCGCGCCCGGATTCCGAGGTCAGTGGGCTGTGCACCGGCGACTGGGTGACCGTCGACGCCACCTCGGCGGTGCGCCGGTTGCTGCCGCGCCGATCGGCGATCATGCGATCGTCGGTCTCCGGCCGGTCCCAGGGCCAGGTGCTCGCCGCCAACGTCGACACCGTGCTGATCTGTGCCGCCGCCGACGGCGACGTGGATCTCGGCCGCATCGAACGCATGCTCGCGCTGGCCTGGGAGAGCAATGCCCAGCCGATCGTGCTGCTCACCAAGGCCGACGCGGCCGACGACCTCCCGCTCGCCCAGGTACGCGCCGTCGCGCCGGGCGCTGCCGTGCTCGAGGTGAGCGCGAACACCGGCCTCGGGCTCGACGTGCTCACGGCGCTGCTCGACGGCACCGTCGCGCTGCTCGGACCCTCCGGTGCTGGGAAGTCGACTCTCGCCAACGCGCTGCTCGGCGCGGAGGTCTTCGCCACCACCGCGGTTCGCGACACCGACAAGAAAGGCAGGCACACCACGGTGCACCGGGAGCTGCGCCCGCTGCCCGGCGGCGGCACCCTGATCGATACGCCGGGGCTGCGCGGCGTCGGGCTGTGGGACGCCGCCGAAGGCATCGAGAAGACCTTCAGCGACATCGAAACCCTTGCCGCCCAGTGTCGTTTCGGCGATTGCGCGCACCACGGCGAACCCGGGTGCGCGGTGCGGGAGGCGATCGACAACGGCGAACTCACCCAGCGCAGGCTCGACAGCTACGACAAGCTGGCCCGGGAGAACGAGTGGATGCGGGCGCGCACCGACAAACGGCTGCAAGCCGAACGCGAGCGAGCCTGGCGGGACATCAGCAAGCAGCACCGCAAGATGTTCCGGGAGCGGAACTCGCGACGCTGATCGAGCGGGGGCACGGTAGGGTGCCCTTCGCATCGTTCGCTATCTGGGAGGGATAGATGAGTCAGCCCGGCGGGTACCCGCCACCCGGTCAGCAGCCCGGCCAATGGCCCGGACAGCCGACATTCGGTCAGCAGCCGCCAGTCGGCCAGTACCCGCCTCAGCAGGCGCCCGCGCAGTACGCGCCGCCCGCGGGGCAGCATCCGAGCCAACCGCATCTCGCCCAACCTCAGGTGGGCCAGTCGCCATACGGGCAGCCCGCGCCCCAATTCGCCCAGCCCGCACCGCAGTACGGGCAGCCGCAGCCCTACGGCCAGCCGCAACCGTACGGTCAACCGCAACCGTACGGTCAACCGCAGCAGTTCGGCCCGCAGGGCTACGGCAGGCCCGCCGATCCGCCGGGCATCACCATCGATGCCTCGTACTCGCTCTGGACGTTCATGCTCGGGCTGACCAAGCCGAAGATCCTGGTCAACGGACAGCGGGTGCCCAACACCCGTTGGGGCGCGAACCACATCCCGGTCGGCCCGGGCCAGTACCACGTCCGGGTCACCACCCCGTGGTTGTTCGACATGGGTTCGGCCAACGTGACCGTGCCGATCGCCGAGGGACAGGCCGCGCGGTTCTACTACAAGCCGCCGGTTGTGATCTTCCTCAACGGCGCGATCGGACCGGTTCCGCAGAAAGCGCCGGGCCTGCTGTTCCTGTACATCGTCTGGGCCCTGGTCGGCCTGATGTTCTTGCTGAACATCGTGCTCATCGCCGCCACGGCCTGAACCGGAAGAGGGCACCGGCACGCCGGTGCCCTCTCTTCGCACCACCTATGCAACTGGTTGCATAACGAGCGGGTTTACGCTTAGTCTGCAAGCGCGTACAGCCGCGGGCTGATGCCTGCGGCGGAAACGAAGGAGCAGGTCAGATGACGGAACCGGGATCCAAGCCGCTAGCGGGCCGGACGATGATCATGTCCGGCGGCAGTCGCGGCATCGGGCTGGAGATCGCCAAGCGGGCCGCGGCCGACGGCGCCAACATCACCCTGATCGCGAAGACCGATCAGCCGCATCCCAAGCTGCCGGGCACCATCCACACCGCCGCCGCGGAACTCGAGGCGGAGGGTGGGCAGGTACTGCCGTTCGTCGGCGACGTTCGCGTCGACGAGTCGGTGGCCGAGGCGGTGCGCCAGACGGTCGAGCGGTTCGGCGGCATCGACATCGTGGTGAACAACGCCTCCGCGATCGACTTGTCCCCCACGGACGCACTGCCGATGAAGAAATACGACTTGATGCAGGACATCAACTGCCGAGGCAGCTTCCTGCTGTCCAAGCTGAGCATCCCGCATCTGCGCGAATCGGCGAAGGCCGGGCGCAACCCGCACATCCTGACGCTGTCCCCGCCGCTGAACCTGGACCCCAAGTGGGCGGGCATGGCGCTGGGCTACACGATCGCCAAGTACGGCATGTCGCTGACCACGTTGGGGCTGGCCGAGGAACTCAAAGGCGACGGCATCGGCGTCAATTCACTGTGGCCGCGCAGCACGATCGCCACCGCGGCGGTGAAGAACCTGCTCGGCGGCGAGGAGATGGTCTCCACCTCGCGCACCCCCGACATCTACGCCGACGCCGCCTACCTGGTGCTCACCTCACCCGGCAAGGAAACCAGCGGCAACTTCTTCATCGACGATGATGTCCTGGCCGCCCACGGCATCACCGACCTGGACAAGTATCGCGTCACCCCGGGCGACGGCGAACTCACCACCGACCTCTTCCTGTAGGCCTCTCCGCGTCTTCAGGCCGGATTCAGCTGCCGCGGCAGCAGCGTTCGCGGCTACATCGGGGACGGGCTGGTCAGCCCGTCCCCGATGTACCAACGAACTCAGCGGTCGCGCTGACCTTCGATCCCGTACAACCGCTCCCAATTCTCGCGGCTGGTCAATTCCGGCATGGCCGCGCGGTACTGCGCCTGGACCGTGGGCAGCTCACGGCGCAGGCGACGCAGCACACGCACCATCCGACGCAGCAGCCGCAGCGCGCGGGCCTTGTCGCGCCGACGCACCCGGACGCCGGACTGCGAGGCGTCGGTGACCACCACGTGGTCGAACAGCGAGACATGCCACCAGTAGGCGTCTTCCCTGGTGACGCCGATGATGCCGTGCTGGGTGCGGCCCAGCCACTGATTGATCGCGCGCTTGATCAGCACCAGCTTCGCGCGGCTGGGTTCCCCACCGGCACGGCGCAACTGGATGTCCGCGGAAGGGACCGGCGGCGTCGAGGCCGGATGCTTGATCGTCTCGGCGTAGTCGGCCCGGCTGCTCCGCGCGGCGGCCAGCGCCTCGATACCGCCGTCCCGCAATACCTTCGGGCCCTTCAAGAAGTCCTCGATGCCCTGCAGGGTGGTGTGCACCAAGCCGTACTGCATCGCGACCAGCTGCTCGGACATCTCCCGGAACAGCCGGCCCGAGATGTCCTTACCGTCCAGCTCGGTGTGCAGCGAGCCGACGATCAGCGAGTTGCGGGTGCTGAAGTAGCGCGCCCAGTCGTCGTAGTCCTTCCAGTAGAAGTCCGCGTGCCAGACCGCGGCGTTGGGGAGCGTGACGGTGACGAAACCGTGCTCGCGCGCCCGGATGCCGTACTCCACGTCGTCCCACTGGAAGAAGATCGGGATCGGCAGGCCGATCTTCGCGACCACCTCGGCCGGGATGAGGCAGGTCCACCAGGCGTTGTAGCCCGCGTCCACGCGGCGCTCCTGGTTCTTCTTCAACATGCTGGTGTTGCGCAGCGCCTTGGGCACCTTCTGGCCGTGCCGCAGCCGGTTCAGATGCACTTCCTCGGCGCCGACGTTGAGGTAGTCGGGGTTGAGCAGGAACAGCATCTGCGCGCCGACCAGGGTCGGTTCGACCGTCAGGTTGGCGAACGCGTTCAGGCGCAGCACCGTCTCCGGTTCGCACAGGATGTCGTCGTCCATCAGGATGACGTCGGCGTGCTCGTTGACCGCGGACACCTCATACAGCCCCCGGGTGAAGCCGCCCGCGCCGCCCAGGTTGGGCTGACGCAGGTAGCGCAGCTTCTCACCGAGGACCGGTGCGACCTCCTGGTAACGCGGCCGGTTCTCGACCAGATCGGTGCCCTGGTCGACGACGTACACCGCGTCGATCGCGGCGAGCACGGTCGGGTCGGAGGACAGCGCCGCGACCGTCTCGGCGCAGTCCTCGGCACGGTTGAAGGTGCAGATCGCGATGGCGACCGGACGGACGCGTTCCGGCGCGACGGCGGTCCAGCTCAACTCCGCGATGCCGAGCGCGCCGCCGATGGCGTCGAACTCCAGCCACAGCGCGCCGCCGTCGACGTACTGGTCCAGCGGGGCGGTCAGGGTGACCGAACCGCTCGCGTCGACCCGCTGGGTGTCGATGATCCTGCGGTGACCGGCGATGTCGGAGGCCACCAGACGGATGTTCGCCTTGGCGGCGACGTCGAGCACCATGCTGACCCGCACATCGGTGACCGTGGTCCAGCGCTGCCAGTAGCTCGCGGCGAACCGGCCGAAATAGGTGTTGGTGTGCGCGGTCGCGCCCTTGTCCAAACGCAGGGTCTGGCGTTCTCGGTGCGCGCCACCTTTCACGACGGCGTACAGCTCGTCGCTCACCTTCGCCGACGGACCGGCGAAGATACCGCGCTGGAGCACAAGCCGGTCCGGCGCCCGATGGTCGGCGCGCAGCGCGGCAGGCGCCTCAGCGGCCGTCGAGCGATCGTTTGTTTCGGTAACGGCCTCGATAGCCGACTGATCCATGAAATCCTCGAAATTCTCATTGTGCCGGACGGGACAGACACGCCCCTCGATGCCTTCACGGCGGGGGTGAGGATATCAACCGCCCTGTGCGGATGCCCGCCGTACGGCCACGCCGACGTGTGCTCGAAGCATTGCTAAACGTTCGCCGATTCGTTGTCGGTGGCGCTGCCGGTACCCGCTCGCGCTCCGGTGAAGACGAACTTGTCATAGGCCCAGTACCGGAACACTACGGCCACGATCTGCCCGATCAACGTACCGGAGATGTTGTCCGACAGCGGGCTGGACAGGTCGAGCACGTAGCGGGAGAAGCCGAGACAGCCCAGTTGCAGGCCGATCGCGACGACGTTGAACACCGCGTACAACAGGTATTCGCGACCGGGATTGTCAGTCCGCTTGTGCGCGAAGGTCCACCACTTGTTGCCGAAATAGGTCACCACCGTGGCCACCGCGATCGCGATGATCTTTGCCGGCAGTGGGTAGTGATAGAGCACGCCCTCGCCACCCCAGAAGACCAGGAGGTTGTACGTGCCCGCGTCCACCAGGAACCCGATCGCGCCGACCACCAGGAAAGCCCCGCCTCGGCGCAGCGCGGTGAGCACCTTGCGAACGATCGCTTCGGTCTCCTGCGTCACTGGCTCGTCCGCGGGCGCGGTGGACTCACTGGATGGCACGGCCCGACGGTACCGCAGGAGCGCCGAAGCGCCCGCGCGGGGAAATTCCGCCTCCGCACACGGTGAGGTCGGCCACGCGCAAACTGTGAGTTCCCTGTACCCTCCCCGTGTTCCCACATTCACCACCGATCGCGAGGATTGACCCGGGTGGACTCCACCGAGCTCCGTATTGCCGCCGTGGTTCCGTGTCACAACGAAGAGGCCTCGATCGCCAAGGTCGTGGCCGATCTGCAGGCCGCCGTGCCGGGAATCGTCGTCTACGTCTACGACAATCTGAGCACGGACAAAACCGCCGAGCGCGCACGCGAGGCCGGAGCGATCGTGCGCCACGAGCACACCAAGGGCAAGGGCAACGTGGTGCGCCGCGCCTTCGCCGACATCGAGGCGGACGTGTACTTGATGGTCGACGGCGACGACACCTATGAGGCGTCCGCCGCGCCGCTGATGATCAAGACGTTGCTCGACGGCCCCTACGACCATGTGCTCGGCGTGCGCAAGCAGGACGAGGGCGCCTCGGCCTACCGCGCGGGCCACGAGACCGGTAACAAGGTGCTCAACGGCGTGGTCGGGAAGGTGTTCGGCGAGAACGTCGAGGACATGCTCTCCGGTTTCCGAGTGTTCTCCCGCCGGTTCGTGAAGAGCTTTCCGGCGGTGTCTCGTGAGTTCGAGATCGAGACCGAGCTCACGGTGCATTCCCTGCACCTGCGGGTGCCGCGGACGGCGGTGCCGGTCGGCTTCCGTGATCGTCCGGCGGGCAGCGAGAGCAAGCTGCGCACCTATCACGACGGATTCAAGATCCTCGCCCTGATCATCGGGCTGGCCCGGCACGAGCGGCCGGTCGCGTTCTACGGCCTGTTCGGCACGCTGAGCTGGCTGGTCTCGATCGTCCTGACCATTCCGATCGTCGTCGAGTTCTACAACACCCACACGGTGCCGCGGTTCCCGACGCTGTTCCTCGCCTTCACGCTGCTGCTGCTCGGCAGCCTCGCCTGGACCGCGGGACTGATCCTCGACGGCATCCGGCGCTCCCGCCACGAGGCCGCGCGCCTGGTCTACCTGCGCTACACCGCGGTGGGCGCGGAGGACCCGCGCAGCGCGAGCGACGGCGGAGCCGGGCGTTGACGACCTCGGCGGATCGGGCCGCGACGCCGGAGGAGAATCTGGGCGAGCGTTCGGACACCGCGCCGCTACCCGCCACCGACACCGCCCCGCTACCGGCTGTGGACGCCGAGGCGGCGACCACCGGCACGGACCGGTCGGCGAAAGGTCTCGCGGAGCGAGTGGTGACGCGCCTGGGCGCGGCGACGATCGCATTCACCCTGCTGGCGACGATCTTCGGTGCGCTGTTCACCGTTCTCACCCCGCCGTTCTGGGGTCATGACGAGATCACTCAGTTCGGTCGCGCCTACCAGGTCGCGCACGGCGGGTTCCTGCCGCAGCGGATCCACGACGATCGCGGCATCGCCTACGGCGGCGACGTCCCGTCCAGCATCACCGAGCTGATGGGCTACGCGCTGCGGGACTACTCCACCAACCCGGACGAGCCGGATCCCATGGTGGCCGACCCGGCCCGCTACGACCAACTGACCGGCGCCGCGGTCTCGGACGCCACCGAACCGGTGTGGTTCACCAATACCGCGGCTTACTCGCCGATCCCCTACATTCCGGCCGCTATCGGCATCCGCCTCGGCGAACTCTTCGGGCTGAACGTGGGTGGCCTGCTCCTGCTCACCCGGTTCGCCGGACTGGTGGCCTATCTCGCTGTGGTCGGGTTCGGCCTGTACGCCTTGCGTGCGCACCGGGTGCAGTGGCTGGCGTTCACCGTCGCCGTGCTGCCGATCGCGGTGTTCCAGGCGGGCACGGTGACCGCCGACACCATGACCAACGCGCTGGCCATCTTGGTCTCCGCGCTGCTGGTGAAGGCCATGTTCCTCGGCATGCGACTGGGCCGGGTGGAGATCGGCGCGCTGCTGGCCGCGACGATCCTGCTGCCGGTGAGCAAGCCCACCTATGTGTTGCTCGCGCTGCTGGTCGCCCTGGTTCCCGCCGACCGATTCGGATTCAGCGGGTGGCGGCGCGGGATTCCGTGGGTGTTCGCCGCGGCGGGCGCGCTAGCGTTCGCGGTGTGGATGAAGATCGCGGCGCCGACCGGCGACGGCATGGGCCTGATGCGGCCGCCGCACCAGTGGCACTCGGTGCGTCCCGGCGACCAGCTCAGCGGCATCCTGCGCGATCCACCGGAGTTCGTGCACGTGTTCGGCGAGAGCATCGCCCTGCGCGACCAGCGCTGGTTCAGCCAGTTCTTCGGTGAACTCGGCTTCGCCTACGTCGACGTGCCCGCCATCGCCATGCTGGCCTGCCTGCTCGCGTTCGCGGTGAGCATCGGCATCGCGGAACGGATGACCGTCCCGGCCTTCCGCCGCACCCTGATCGTCGCGCTCACCATGGCCGCGAGCGTCGCGATGATCTACGTGACGCTGTACATGTCGTTCACGCCGGTCGGCTACTACATCATCGACGGCGTGCAGGGCCGCTATTTCGTGCCGCTGGCGATCGTGACGCTCGCGGTGCTGCTGCGCTGGATGCCGCTGCGGCTCACGGACTCCGCGGGGAAGACCCCGACGGTGGGCCCGGCCGTCACCGTGCTGGTGGCGACGAGCGTGGCGCTGATCGCGGCGGCGGCGAAGTACTACACCATCGTCTGGGGCTGAGCGGCGCGGCGTCTCGGGTATCTCCCGGGGCGCCTTTCAGTCGCCCGCCGCGCTGAGAGTCCGCTCGCCCGCGGCGAGGTAGGCGTGCTCGGTGGCGGCCTTGTACGGGCGCCACCAGTTCTCGTTGTCCCGGTACCACTGAATCGTCGCGGCCAGTCCGGCGCGGAAGTCCGCGTAACGGGGGCGCCAATCGAGTTCGGAACGCAGCAACGTCGCGTCGATCGCGTAGCGCTGGTCGTGGCCGGGCCGGTCGGTCACGTGGTCGAAATCGTCGGGGTCGCGGCCGAACTCCGCGAGGATCATCTGCACCACGGACTTGTTGTCGAGTTCGCCGTCGGCGCCGATCAGGTAGGTCTGCCCGATCCGGCCCCGGCGCAGGATCTCCCACACGGCGCGATTGTGGTCGTCGACATGGATCCAGTCGCGTACCTGGTGTCCCGCCCCGTAGAGCCGGGGACGGAGCCCATCGATCAGATTGGTGATCTGGCGTGGGATGAATTTCTCCACGTGCTGGTAGGGCCCGTAATTGTTACTGCAGTTGGAGATCGTGGCGCGTACGCCGAACGAGCGGGTCCACGCGCGCACCAGCAGATCGCTCGAGGCCTTGGTGGCCGAGTACGGGCTGGACGGGTTGTAGGGGGTGGTCTCGGTGAAGGCCGGATCGTCCGGGGCGAGGTCGCCGTAGACCTCGTCGGTCGACACGTGGTGGTAGCGCACGTCGTGACTGCGCACGGCCTGCAGGAGGGAATAGGTGCCGACGATATTGGTCTGCACGAACGGCCACGGCTCGGCGAGGGAGTTGTCGTTGTGCGACTCCGCGGCGAAGTGCACCACCGCGTCCACGCCGCTGACCAGTTCGTCGACCAGGTCGAGATCGGCGATGTCGCCGTGCACGAACTCGATGCGATCGGCCACCGGGTCGAGCGAGGCTCGGTTCCCGGCATAGGTCAGGGCGTCGAGGACGGTGACGGCCGTATCCGGGTGGGCGGACACGGTCTGCTGGACGAAGTTCGCGCCGATGAATCCGGCGCCACCGGTGACGAGCAATCGCACCCCATGACTGTACGTGGGGGCCCGCCGCACCGGCGACGGACTCGAAACCCCGTGCGGCCAAACCGAACTCCCAGGTTTTCGATCTGTGATATTCGTCTCATTGACTTCCCATCGATTGGAACCCTCAGATTGATATTGCACGGAAAAGCCCGGTCAGCGCCCCTATTTCCGCGACCCCACCAAGCCATGGGTCTCGATGGTGAACAAAATTTGAATAAACAGTCACAAGGGGTTCACCACGCGTTAGCTGGTCTAGATTTTGCTCGTCTAGTCCCCTCCGAACGCTTCAATCGAGGTTCCAAACAAAATGCTGATGAGGAAATTCGCCGCGACGTCGGCACTGCTGATCGCCGCCCTCGGCGTCACCGCCGGCACCGTGAACGCGGCTCCGGCCGCCGAGGCCGATGACGCGGTGAACTTCACCGCTCACGCGACCGACACCCAGTCCATCATCACGACCGATGCCGGTTCCATGGTCGTCGAGGATGGCGTTTTCAAGGTCAAGGCGGCCAACGGCAACGTGCTGACCGGCATGCCGATGACCTTCCGGGTGGATGACTTCGAGTTCCCGATCGCTGCCGAGATCGCGGACCACACCGCCACCCTGACCCCGCAGTTCGACATGGCGCACGCGACCTACAAGCCCGTCGCCCTGCCGTTCGAGGACAAGGCGCCCTGGAAGTCCGAGTACGACCGTGAGCAGGCCGCCTTCAACCGCATGAAGGACACCATCTCGACCGGCGCGACCATCGGCACCCTGGTCGGCGGCATCGGCGGCGGCGCCGTCGGCTGCGTGCTCGGCGGCATCGCCGGCGCGACCGTCGCCTCGGCGGCCATCGTCGGCCTGTTCGGCGCGTTCATCCCGGCCGCGGCCATCGGCTGCCTCGGCGGCATCATCGCCGTCGGCGCGCTGGGCACCCTCGCGGGCCAGCTGCTGATCACCGCCCCGGTCGCCATCGGTGCTGCGATCCAGTACTTCACCACCATCAACCAGCCGTTCGTCGCCCCGAAGTAATCCGCGACCGTACGGACAACTGAAAACGAATCGAAGCCCCCTCCGCGCTGTCCACGCGGATGGGGCTTCATTCATCGCCGCCGCGAACGAAAGTTAACTAATCCTGAACAAAAAGTGAAGCGCCAAGATTGCGACGTCGTGACCTCGGCTATCAAGGACAGATAACTTCGATTCGGAAATAATTTCGCCCGGAGCAGCGCACCACCCCCGCACAGGCGCGAGCCCCGTCCCGTCTGATGCGGGGCGGGGCTCGCCTGGGCAGGGCCCGACCGGTTACGCCGTCCGAGCCCGCTGGTCCCCTTCGATCCTGGCCCGCACGAACCGCGCGACCCGCGCCAGCGCCGCCCTGCTCTCCGGCAGATTCGGCGCGATGCTCATGAAGGCGTGGACCTGGCCGCGCCACAACTCCAAGGCGTTCGGCACGCCCGCCGCGGTGAGCCGCTGCGCCATCAGTTCGGAATCGAAGCGCAGCACCTCGTCCTCGGCCGCGACCAGCAGCACGGGCGGAAGCGCGGACAGCACCGCGTTGACCGGCGACAGGCTCGGATCCAGCGTCCCGTCGACCTCCGCGCCGATGCGCACCACCGCTTCCAGCGCCGACAGCGGGATATACGGATCGCGCGCGACGTTCACGTAGTCCCGCTTCGCCGCGTAGTCCAGGTCGAGCAGCGCGCTCAAGCCGACCAACCCGGCCGGTGCGGGCAGCCCCGACTCCAGTGCCAGCAGGGCGGTCGCGAAGGTGAGGTATCCACCCGCCGAATCACCCGCGAAGATGATCCGCCCTGGATCCGCGCCATGGCGCAGCAGCCAGCGATAGGCCGCGAGGCAGTCCCCCACCGAATCGCTGATCCGCGTCCGGGGCAACTGGCGGTACTCGACGTTGATCACGGGCAGGCCGGTGCGCCGGGCCAGGCTCGCCGCGACCGGGCGATGACTACGGGTACTGCAGATCGCGAAGCCACCGCCGTGCATGTACAGCACCGCGCCGTGGCGCAACGCACGCGACGCACCGGCCGGGCGGATGATCTCCAGGCGGATGCCGTGCAGCGACACCTGCTCTCGATCGATCCCCTGCGGTCGAGGACGCAGCCGCGCCAGCCCGTCGACGGTGGCCGCGCCGACCGGGATGGTCGTCCTCGTCACCGGGAAGGTTCGCAGCACCGGGCGGACCACGCCCATGCAAGTGGCCAGCAGCAGACGCGATTGCGCGCTGGGGCCGTTCGGATTCATCACCGCACCGGGCTCGCCGTCTCTGGTCGACATCGCGCACCTACCTCACAACTGGCGCGCCGAATCACGACCGGACCGTGCCCAGGCGAGCTGTCGGCGCTGACATCTCACACAGCGTCTTTTCAGAACACCATGCGCATCGTGACCTACGCAACAGAATCGCTCGAAGCCCGCCGCCGCGGAACGCCCGTAACCGAATCGAGGACTACTCGGAACCTCACCGAATCCCGGAGCCGCGAAACTGGCAGACTCCAAGGCATGCGCGGAATCATTCTGGCGGGCGGCACCGGCTCCCGGTTGCACCCGATCACGCGCGGGGTGAGCAAGCAGCTGGTCCCGGTCTACGACAAACCCATGGTCTACTACCCCCTTTCCACGCTGATGCTCGCGGGGATCAGGGACATCTTGGTGATCACCACGCCCGAGGACGCGGCGGCGTTCCGGCGGCTGCTGGGCGACGGCACGCAGTTCGGGCTGTCCCTGAGCTACGTGGTCCAGCCGGAGCCGGACGGCCTGGCCAGGGCCTTCGTCCTCGGCGCCGACCACATCGGCGGCGATTGCGCCGCACTGGTGCTCGGCGACAACATCTTTCACGGCCCCGGCCTCGGCACCAGCCTCAATCGCTTCCACGGAATCGACGGCGGCGCGGTGTTCGCCTACTGGGTGTCCGACCCGACCGCCTACGGCGTGGTGGAGTTCACCGAGGGACGCGCGGTGTCCATCGAGGAGAAGCCCAAGACGCCGCGGTCGAACTACGCCATTCCAGGGCTGTACTTCTACGACAACGACGTGGTGGAGATCGCCCGGTCGCTGCGTCCGTCCGCCCGTGGCGAGTACGAGATCACCGACATCAATCGCGCCTACCTGGAACAGGATCGTCTGAGCGTGGACGTGCTCGCCCGCGGTACCGCCTGGCTGGACACGGGTACCTTCGATTCCCTGCTCGACGCCGCCAATTACGTACGCACCATCGAGGAACGGCAGGGCCTCAAGATCGGCGTCCCCGAGGAGGTGGCCTGGCGGATGGGCTTCATCGATGACGAGCGGTTGTGCGCGCTGGCCGAGCCGCTGGTCCGCTCCGGCTACGGCCGCTACCTGCTCGATCTGCTCGAACGCGGACGGGACTGGTGAGCATGGAGTTCCGGGAACTCGCGGTGCCGGGCGCGTGGGTGATCACGCCGCGCCAGCACGGCGACAGTCGCGGCATGTTCCTCGAGGGGTTCAAAGCCTCGGAGTTCGAGAAGGTGACCGGGCGGCCGTTCGACCTGCGACAGGTCAACTGCTCGGTGTCGGCCGCGGGGGTGCTGCGCGGGATCCACTACACCGAGGACCCGCCCGGACAGGCCAAGTACGTGACCTGCGTGCGCGGCGCCTTCCTCGACGTGGTCGTCGACCTGCGCCCCGGCTCGCCGACCTATGGCCGCTGGGACAGCGTGCTGCTCGACGACGTCGACCGGCGCTCGGTGTTCCTGTCCGAAGGGCTCGGCCACGCGATCCTCTCGCTGGAGGACGGCTCGACGGTCACGTATCTGTGCTCCCTGGAGTATCAGCCGGAGTTCGACCACGATATCGACGCGTTCGATCCCGCGCTCGGCATCGAGTGGCCGCGGGTGGGGCGCGACGGCCGGGAACTCACTTTCGTCCGCTCCGCGAAAGACACCGCGGCCCCGCCGTTCTCATGAGCGGCATGAGGATATCGCCCGCGCCGAGCCGAGCGTGGTGAGACGCGCAGCAGACGCGGTCCGCGCCGAGCCGAGCGGCGCGAAGGCAGTCCGGAAGTCCGGGCTCAGCGAGGCCGCATAGCGCCGAGCGCCGCCACCCGATACGGGTGACAGCGCTCGGCGGCACGGCAGTCAGGCGACGAGTTCCAGTTCCTTCACCTCGTCCGCCGCCTGCTCCCGGCCGCGGAATCGCGGCACGAAGGCCAGCAGGGCGACCAGCGCGCCGACGATGGACACGCCCGCGGCGAACTCCAGACCGGGACGGTAGGTGTCGAGCATCCCGGCGGCCGAGATGTCGGCGTGTGCGCCGGAGGCGATGATCGCCGTGGTCACCGCGAGCACGATGGCCGCGCCGACCTGCATGGACGTCTGCAGCACGCCTGCGGCGAGACCCTGCTCCTCGTCATCGATGCCGTTGGTGGCCTGGATGTTGATGGCGGGGAAGCCGACCCACCCGATGCCGATGAGCAGCACCGCGGGCAGCAGCATGGTCAGGTAGGAGGGTGCGGTGTCCAACCGCAGGAACAGCAGGTAACCGACGGCCATCACGGTCATGGTCACCGCGATCACCGGCCCGGTGCCGAAACGATCGACGAGTCGGTCGGAGAAGAAGGCCGACAGCACGACCAGCAGACCGACCGGCAGCAGCGCCATGGCCAGCTTCAGCGGAGACCAACCGAGAGTGTCCTGCATGTACAGGGTCACGATGAACTGCCAGCTGAAGTAGGAGCCCGCCACCGCCACGATCGCGAGACTGGCCCGGACCAGCGAGGACTTGCGCAGGATCCCGAGGCGCACCAGCGGGTAGCGCACCCGCTTCTCCACCGCGACGAATCCGGCGAACAGCGCGGCGACCGCGACGAACGAACCGATGGTGCGCGCGGACGCCCACCCGGCTTCCGGCGCGGCGACCACGGTGTAGACCAGCAGCAGCATGGCGGCGGTGGACAGCAGCGCCCCGAACAGGTCGTGTCCGCCTTCCTCGGCCGGCTTGTCCTTGGGCACCAGCACGTAGGCCGCGGCCAGCGCGGCGAGCGCGATCGGCACCGGGAGCAGGAACGTCCAGCGCCAGCCGACGCCCGTCATCAGACCGCCGAACAGCAGGCCCATGGAGTAGCCGCCCGCGCCGAACACCGTGTAGATGGACAGCGCCTTGTTGCGGGCGGGGCCCTCAGCGAAGTTGGTGGTGATGATCGAAAGGCCGGTCGGTGCGGTGAACGCGGCGGCGAGGCCCTTGACGAAGCGGGTGAGGATCAGCAGCGGACCGGAGCTGACCAGACCGCCTGCCAGCGAGGCGACCGCGAAGACGGCGAGCGCGATCAGGAAGACCTTGCGCCGCCCGAGCAGGTCGGCGGTGCGGCCGCCGAGCAGCAGCAGACCGCCGTACCCGAGGACGTAACCGCTGACCAGCCATTGCAGGGTCGAGGTGGACAGATCGAGTTCCGTGCCGATGGACGGCAGCGCGACGCCGATCATCGAGACGTCGAGACCGTCGAGGAACAACACGATGCACAGCGTGATCAGCATGCCCCAGAGCCGGGCTGACCATCTGGTCGGATCGGTCGCCTGAGCGGCCGAGAGCGTTGCTGGTGAAGTCATGCGGGGAACATTACATGCGCACGCATTAAATGCCAACACATTTAATGCGGTTGCATGGACATGCCGTGCCCACTAAGATGGGGCCATGTCGAAGCCGACCACCGTGAGCACAGCCCGGCGCGCTCCCGCGCCGGCCGGGCTGGTTGGAGAGTGGCGCGAGCTGCTCGACCGACACGCGGCGGTGAGTTGTGCGCTCGAGAAAGCGCTCCAGAACGGTCATAACATCGGGCTCAGCGAATTCGAGACGCTGGACCGGCTGATCGACGCGAACTGTGGCGACTACCGGATGAGCGACCTCGCCAACGACATCTACCTCAGCCAGAGCGCGCTGTCGCGGGCCGTGGCACGGCTGGAGCGCGACGGCCTCGTTCAGCGCACCATGTGTGCGGAAGACCGCCGCGCCGTGTTCGTCTGCCTCACCGAGAAGGGCCGCGAGGTCTACGACCGGGCCCTGCCCACCCACCGGGCGGTATTGAGCGACACCTGGGAATTGCCGGGGCCGCCGAAGTGCTGATCAGCGCGGCCTGAAGCGTTTTACTCAGAGCGCTTTCCGTGCGTCCTCGATGCGCTCACGCGCGTCGATCGTCGCCGCCTCGATGCTCGCGAACGCCGCTCGGAAGCGCGCGATCTCGTGCTCCTTGTCCACGTAGACGGGTCCGGTGAACGTCTCCAGGTAGACCACCGGCGGTTCCGGCCGCTCGCCGGAACCCGCCTCGGCGAACTCCAACAGCACGAAACGACCCGACGCCATGCCGTCGTGATAGCCGCAATCCGCGGGCACCAGCCGGATCCGGACGTTCGGCAGCTGCGCCATGCGGAGCAGATGGTCGAGTTGCTCGGCGGTCACCGCCGGGCCGCCGATGCGCCGTCGCAGCACCGCCTCATCGATCAGCGCGTCCAGCCGCAGCGGCGCGTCGGCCCGGGTGACCAGGGTCTGCCGGGCCTGGCGCAAGCGCACCCGGCGGTCGATCTCGTACGCGGCCAACTCCGGGTGCGCCGCCGTGCACAGCGCGCGAGTGTAGCCCTCGGTTTGCAGCAGGCCGGGTAGGAGTTCGTTCTCGTAGGTGGACAGCCTGGTGGCCGCCTCTTCCAGCCCGATATAGACGTCGAAGCCCTCCGCGATCACGTCGCCGTAGGTGGTCCACCAGCCCTTGGCCTTCGTGTCGCGCGCCAACGCGCGCAGCGGTTCGAGCAGGTCGGGCGGCGCGCCGTAGACCTTGCACATCGCCTCGACATCGAGTCCGCGCAGCGAGGTCTGCCCGGTCTCGATCCGCCAGATCTTCGCCTCCGACCACTCCAACTGCTGCGCGGCCACCCGCGTGGTCATCCCGGCCCGGTTGCGCAGATCACGCAAATGCCTGCCGAGCTGCCGCCGCGGCATGGTCGATCCGGTCGTTCCCTGCGGTAAAGCCATGCTTCCCCCCTGTTCGCCCTGCACCGCGCGCACCGTGAACCATCCTCGGTCTGCGACGCGGCACGCCCTCGGACACCCGAGGTGGATGCCGGGTATCCGAACAGCATTGTTCACAGTGAAGCTCGCAGCGGTCACGGCGCGTGTCCCAGCCAGGCCGGTGGCCCCTGCGAGTCAAACTACTTCCGCATGACGCGATTTCGTCCCTACCTGCGCGGGTTTCGCTTGCGGAAGCGCCAGAATTGCACCGCCCGAACGTCTTCGGACAGCTGGTTGACCGGCTCGGCCACGTCCGACAACGCCTGGAACAGGTCGTCGGCCAACTCGCTGATGTGCTCCACCCTGGTCGCCAGACGCGAGGCGTTCACCAGGAACTCGAGCATCAGGCGCACGGCGGCGGCGATGGTCAGGCCGAGCGGCACGCCCAGCACCGCGGCGAGCACGCCGAGCACCGCGGACACCCGCCACGCCGATACCGTCAACGTGATGGGCACGGCGAAGGCGAACACCAGTCCCAGGATGTAGGCCAGCGGCAAGAGAGTGCCGGTGGCCGGGCGGTGGAACTGCACGTCGAGCAGGGCGCGCGCGGCCGCGGCGCTCCACTGCGCGAACGCGCGCGGGCTGCGGAACGGCTCGGCGGGCTGCTCTTCGCCGGGAGCGGACCTGGAGAACCGCTCGGCCGCCGACTCTTTCCACGTGATCCAGCGCGATTCGGCCTCGTACTCGTCGGCGTCCGCGGGCGCGCCGGGTCCGTTGGCTTCGTCACTCATGCCGGGTCCTCCTTCGAGCCTGACGCTCATGCCGAGAATCCTCCCTGTCCGAGGCGGGGGGATCCAGCCGGAAACACACGCCCCCGGTATGTTTTCGCACCCGCAACACCCATCACGCCCACCCCACAGCGATCTCACAGCTCCGGCGCAGCGAGTGGCCAGGTCCACGGCCGAAAGTAGCTGCGTGGCAAGCATGGCGAGCCACCTCGGGATGCCCGGCGATACCCGGACGAACCTTCCGGAAATGAGACGTAGGCGACACTCTGGAAATTCTTTCGGAGAACCCGTAACGCCCACGGCGTCCCCCGCCGATACGACCCATGAATGCAGGACCCAGAGATCTACCGGGGAATGGAGAAGACAGTGCGCACCACGTTTCCGACTTCCGTCACGGCGGCCGAGCTGACCGCCGCTGCGCAGGACTACAACCAGCGCGGGTGGACGGTCGCCGAAACGGCCAACGGTCTGAGCCTGATCACCGACGACGACCTGTCCGGCATCGAGGTCACCGGCGAGCTGGCCGGCGAGGTCCGCCGCTTCCTGCGGGCGAACAACCTGTCGGGTGCGGTTATCGAGATCCCGGGCACGGAGCGTCGCGAGATTCACCTGGTCACGGGCGTCCGCAAGGCGGCGATGGCGCTCGAGGCGCTGCGCGAGGCCGGAGCGACCGCGTACACCGACGGCGCGGGCATCCCGCTGCCGCCCACCCACCTCTCGGCCGGTTCGGCTTGCTGGGGCGTCGCGCCCGGCGAGGCCCGCTGGGTTCCGCCGGTCGTCGCGATCGCCGCGGCCGTGCGCGCCGCCACCACGTCGCGCCGCGCCAAGCTGACCATCGCCTGCTGAGCAACGCACCCCTGAGCGAGTTCACCTGCTGATCGCGGGCCGGGCCCGCGCTACCCGGCCTGTTTGCGACCGGTATCCGTCCCGGCGCTCCGGATCCCCACCCCGGAGCGCTGCCGGGTACCGGTCGTTCGGCGTCGCCGATATCAAGCGTTCTCTTTTCAGTTCCACTGTCGAACGCGAAGATGGGGTATGGCCCCGATCACGCAATCGCGCAATCTGCTGCGGACCTGCCCGCTCTGTGAGGCGGTCTGCGGCCTGGAAATCACCCTGGATCCCGACGACCACGTGACCTCGGTCCGCGGCGACCGCAGTGATCCCTTCAGCAAAGGCTTCATCTGCCCGAAGGGAGCCAGCTTCGGTCATCTCGACGAGGACCCGGACCGGGTGACCGACCCGCTGATTCGTGACCGCGCTACCGGTGCCTGGCGCACCGTGACCTGGGACGAAGCCTTCGATTACATCGCCGAGCGGTTCCCCGCCGTCGTGGCCGAGCACGGAACCCAGTCGGCAGCGGCCTACTTGGGCAATCCCAACGCGCACACCGTGGCGGGCACGCTGTACGTACCGGCGTTGCTACGCGCGCTGGGCACCAAGAACATCTACTCCGCCAGCACCGCCGATCAAATGCCCAAGCAGGTGGCCAGTGGGCTGATGTTCGGCGATCCGCTCACCGTGCCGGTGCCCGACCTCGACCGCACCGATTACCTGCTGATGCTGGGGGCCAATCCGCTGGAATCGAACGGTTCGCTGTGCACCGCACCGGATTTCCCGGGCAGGCTGAAGGCGCTGCGTGGCAGAGGCGGCCGCTTCGTGGTGGTCGATCCGCGGGTCACCCGCACCGCGAAACTCGCCGACGAGCACCTGTTCATCCGGCCGGGCAGCGATGCGTACCTGCTGTTCGGCATCGTGCACACGCTCTTCGCCGAGCGATTGACCGATCTGCGCGTCGAGGTGACCGGCCTGGACGAATTGCGCACGGCCGCCGCCACGTTCGACCCGGAGACGGTCGCGGCCCGCACCGGCGTACCGGCGTCCACGGTCGTGCGGCTCGCCCGTGAGCTCGCGGCGGCGCCGACCGCCGCGGTGTACGCCCGTATCGGCACGTGCACCGCCGAATTCGGCACCATCACGCAGTGGCTCGTCGACGCGATCAACGCGCTCACCGGCAACCTCGACTCCCCCGGCGGCGCGATGTTCGCCACCGCCGCGGCCGGCGGCATCCCCCGCACCAAGCCGTTCCGCGCCGGGCGCTGGACCAGTCGAGTCCGCCGGCTGCCCGAGGCGATGGGCGAGCTGCCCGTCGCGACGCTCGCCGACGAGATCACCACGCCGGGCGAAGGGCAGATCCGTGCCCTGGTGACGGTCGCGGGCAATCCGGTGCTGTCCGCGCCGAGCGGCGCGCGTCTGGACGAGGCCTTCGCCCAGCTCGAGTTCATGGTGAGCGTGGACCGGTACGTGAACGAGACCACCAGGCACGCGGATGTGATCTTGCCTCCCCCGCGTCCGACGCAATCCCCGCACTACGACTTCGCGCTGCTGCAATTCGCCGTGCGCAACTACACGCGCTACTCGCGCCCGCTGGTGCCGCTGGGTGACCGGCCTTCCGAACCCGCCGTCCTGGCTCGCCTCGCCGCCGCGCTGACCGGCAGGCCGCACGACGGCTCCGACGGGATCGATCCGCTCACCGCCGTGGACGAACTCGTCATCGCGGGGATGCTGCACAAGGCCGGTTTCCCCGAACGGCGCGGCGACCTGATCGGCGAGAACAGCACCGAGCAGCGCATCGACCTGATGCTGCGCCTCGGGCCGTACGGCGAATGGAACGGCGGCACACTCAATCTGCGAGTGCTCTTGGACAACCCGCACGGTATCGACCTGGGTCCGTTGCAGCCGCGCCTGCCGGGCGCGCTGCGTACGGCGAGCGGGCGGGTGGACCTGGCCCCGCAGCCGCTGCTGGACGACGTGGCACGGATGCGGGCGCGCCTGGCCGACGCCGCGCCGGAGATCGTGCTGATCGGACGGCGGCAGCTGCGGTCGAACAACAGCTGGATGCACAACATCTCGACGCTGGTGAGCGGATCGAATCGGTGCACGTTGCATATCAATCCGGCCGATGTGGAGCGACTGGGGCTGGGGGACGAGGCGGTGGTGAAATCGGCCGCCGGAACGCTGACGGTCCCGCTGGAGCCGACCGAGGCCATCATGCCCGGGGTGGTCAGCCTGCCGCACGGGTGGGGCCACGCCGACAGCGCGCAGACCGTGGCCCGCACGCACGCGGGCGTCAATGCCAATGTGCTCACCGATGATTCGGTGGTCGACGCGCCCTCCGGCAACGCCGTGTTCAACGGCGTTCCGGTGACACTGACTCCGGCCTGACATCTCTCCAACCGATCCCGCAAATCCCGACCGGCCGGATATTATTCCGGCCGGTCGGCTTTTAGCTAACCGTCGGAAATACTTGCGCCGCAGCCGAATCAGGGGCATTCTCGACGGGGATTTCGACGTTTTGCCGCGTGGATCTCATCTAAAATGGACGCGATCTCGAGACGACCGCGGTTCAACGTCGAGCCTGGTGTAACCCGCATTCCGGCGACCGGAGGGGGCTGCGATGCCCGGTGGACACAGTGGCAGCGACGGAGAGCGTGAGCTGCAAGAACGGTACGGAACAGCAGATCGAGCACAGCGCTTCTACGATGATCAGGTGCTCGACCGGCTCAATCCGACGATGATAGATTTCATCGGCCGGATGGATATGGCGTTCATCGCCACAGCCGACGAACACGGCGAATGCGACTCGAGTTTCCGCGCCGGACTGCCCGGTTTCCTCCATGTGATAGACGACCGCACGATCGCCTATCCGGAATACCGCGGCAACGGCGTCATGGCGAGTCTCGGCAATATCCTGGAGAATCCGCACGTCGGGATTCTGCTCATCGATTTCGTGCGCGACCTCATCGGACTGCACATCAACGGCTCGGCCCGCATCGTCTCCGACCCGGCACTTCGCACCACCGTGCCCGACCTGCCCGTCAACCACAAAGGCCGCGCCGCGGAGCAGTGGGTGGTGGTCGATGTGCAAGAGGCATACATCCACTGCCGCAAGCACATCCCACACCTGATCCCCGCCCCGCGCGAACAACGCGAGTGGGGCACCGACAACATTCGCGCCAAAGGCGGCGACTACTTCGGGGCGAAGGCGGAGAAACGCGAGCTGGCCGACACGACGATCAGCGGCTCCTGAAGGGCGTGGCGCGGCGGATCACCGGCTGCGGCGAGGTTTGCCGGGCGCCGCCAGCGGTGGACCAGGCCCGTCAACCCCGCTGATGGTGCGCGAGCAGGCGGGTGAGCAGGCGGGTCAGATCGTTTCTGTCCTCGGCCGATAGCGGTCCGAGCAGGTCGTCTTGCACCTTCTCGAGCGCTTGATCCATGCGCCGCAGTTGCCCCTTGCCCGCCTCGGTGAGGGTCACGATATTGCGCCTTCGGTCGTCCGGGTCCGGCGTCCGCTCGACGAAACCCTGGCCGGCCAGTTCGTTGATCGCCGCCACCACGTCGCTGCGGTCCATGTTGCACCGGCGCCCGAGCTCGGCCTGGCTCGCCGCCCCGAACTCGTCCAGCGCGGCCAGAATGCGGTAGTGGTACCCACGCGCACCCACCTCGCCGAAGCTGTCGGACGCCAACCGGTGGGCGTGCACGGCCAACTGGGTGACCAGCCAACTCGGCTTCGCGGCCAGGCGCGCGGGTGTCTCCTCCACAACAGCCACCATACATCGTTGGCACTGCCAATCAATCAGCCTGCCCGCGAGCGGCACATCATCGAGACCTCTCTCGGGCAATGCCACAGCCGTGTGCCTGGCCGACAGCGAGGTCTAATTGCTTGGTGCTCAACATACTTCGTAACGTCGGGGTAATTGCTGCCGATCAGTCGGTTGTGCGGCACTACGAGCCGCCATCCACAACCACGGAAGAGGCCACCTGATGAAGAAGCTTGTCGTCGTCACCGCCGTGATCGCAGGACTCGTCGTTCCGGTGGGCTCGGCCGCCGCGGAACCTGTCGCCGCACCTGTCTCCACACCCGTCGCCACGATCTCGGCCGTGACCCCGGTGGGTTCCTGGTCGGAGGATCTGTTCTGCGCCGTCATCAAATTCCTGAAGGGCGGCTGGGCAGGCCGTCCCACCGACTGCTCGTTCTGACCGGCTGAGCGCGATTCCTCGACTCGAACCTCTCTCGACTGATCAATTCGGGGCGAGGCTTGGGCCACCGCTCCGCGGATCCGAGAAGCGCCCGGACGCCGTCAACGAGGTCGTACGTCCTGCGGGGTGACCCCGAATCGTGCCTTGAACGCGGAGCCGAAGGCGCTGAGGGAGCGGAAGCCGCTGGCGTAGGCGATTTCGGCGACCGTGCGGTCGGAGGAAGATTCGCGCAGGCGGCGGTGGGCGCGGTCGAGCCGCGCGCCGCGGATCAGCTCGCTCGGTGTCGTGCCGGTGTGATGCAAGGCCAGTTGGACCTGGCGCAGTGACCAACCGAGGCTTCGTGCGATCTCGATCGGAGTCAGATCGGGATCGTCGGCGTGCCGGAGCACGTGGTCACGAACCGCGGTGTCCACCGTGGCCAGCACGGTCGGCATCGCGGCGCGGCGGAGCAGGCAGAGGCGGAGCAGATCGATGATCGTGTCGCAAGCGGCGGCGAACTCGGGACCGTCGACAGTCGCACGCTGCTCTCCGAGTTCGCTGATCAGGCCTGAGACGACCGCGCCCAAGCCCTCGCGCAGGTCGATCAGCGCAGGTCCCGCGCCGACTTCGAGCGGCAGAGCGCCCGCGGGGACGTTCATCACCCACCCGCGCGCAGCGAGGGGCTGGCCGAAGTCGACGGGACGCGTCTTGGTGACGACCGCGCCGTACCCCGGCAACACCTGGGCGGTGGCGTCGTCCTGTCGGAGCCGCACTTCTCCGTCGGTCGCGATCATCACCCTCAGACCCTCATCGCCGTCACGCCGGATATCCGCACGGGATCTGGAATAGACGATGCTGTCCGACCAGAAGTCGATCAGCTGATAGCCCGCGTATCGCTGCACGGCCATCGCTCCTCGGAACGACGACGGACTGGCGAAACGGCACTGCAAGGTGCCCTGATTACGACCGACGTGCTCGGCCCAGAGGTCGGCCGACTCCCGGGGCAGGACCGCGCCGGTATCGACCCGCCCCACGAAATACGGCTCGGCGACCGACACCAGCAACCTCCCAGACCGACGTGCGCGTTTCCGTCAGACCCGTGCACGGATCAGGTCGAGCGCGCAGCGGTCCACGCTTAACGTGAGTCCCGATCGTACAGATCACAGACCAGGACACCGGCGTTTCACCGTGTGCGGGAACATGCGACGCAGATCGGCCGCCCGCTCACTGCAAGGAATGAGCACAGTCATGGACCGCAGGCATATTCATCTACCGACTCGGCTGGGGCTGCTGCATGTCGTCCTGACCGGCAGCGGCGATCCGATCGTGATGTGGCCGAGCCTTCTCATGGACGCTGCCCTCTGGGACGCCCAAGTGAACCATTTGGCCCGGGATTTCCTGACCATCGCGGTCGACCCGCCCGGGCACGGGCGGTCCAGCCGCCTCGAACGACCCTTCACCTTCGACGAGTGCGCGGCGTGCGTCGCCGACATCCTCGATCAGCTGGAACTACCGAAGACCCATTTCCTCGGGAACTCCTGGGGCGCCATGATCGGCGGCACCTTCGCCGCCGGTTTCCCTGACCGCGTCGAATCCGCGATCCTGATGAACGGCACGGCGTCATCGGCCCCGCTCGCCCAGCGGGCGCAGTACCGGATGCTGCTGATGGCGGTCCGGATACTCGGCGGGATTCGCCCGCCGCTCACCGGATCGGTGGTCCGGGCATTTCTCGGTCCGACGACCGAACGCACGCGCCCGCAGGTCGTCCGACAGGTTCTCGACGTCGCCCGCCGCAATGATCCGGCGTCGCTCGTGCACGCCGTCCGATCCGTGGTGACCGACCGCCCGGACCAGCGGCGCCTCTTCTCCTCGATCACCTGCCCCACGCTGGTCATCGGAGGTCGCGAGGACCGCACCTTCCCCGTGCCCGAGCTCGAGGTCATGGCCGACGCCATCCCCGGCTCGCGGCTCGTGGTCCTCGACGGAGCCGCACACCTCGCGGCCGCGGAGGTCCCCGACGAAGTGAATCGTCTGGTCGGCGCCTTCCTGGCCGACCACGCCGCGACGAGCGGATAACTCAGCGGAGCTTGAAGATCACCAAGCGTTGGACGATGAAGTTGATGACGGTCGCGGTGCCCTGGGCGACGACGAAGGCAAGCGGCTGGCGCCACCACTCGTCGGCCAGCGAGAAGTACAGCAGGTTGTTGATGCCGACCTGCACCGCGAAGGTCACCGCGTAGAGAACGACCACCGCGAGGAAGCGGATGCGGCTGGGCGGAGCCTGGAAGGTCCAGCGGCGGTTGATCAGGTAAGCCGTTGTGGTGCCCGCCACGAAGCTGATCGACTTGGCGACGCCGACCGGGAGACCGACCAGGTTCAGCAGCAGGCTGTAGAGCCCGTAGTCGACGACGGCCGAGAACCCGCCGGTGAGGGTGAACCGGATGATCTGCGTCTTGAGGTCGACCTCGGTGCCGCCGGGCTCGTCGACCAGGGGCAACTCGGCCGGAAGCGGCAGTTGGGGTTCGGCTTGCACGCCGACGAGCGTAGCGCCGGACCGGGTTGGGCACTCATTTCGGTTCTAAACCGACGTGTTCGTCACTACCCATGGGTAGAGCGACCGCGTCCCCATCTGCCGTCATACCTGTAGCCTCTATGCCGATGTCCACGAAAGCTCCGACCGCCACCAAGACAACCGGGAACGACAAAGGCGCCGGCGTCGCGAACGACGGCCCGGCCGCGGGCACCGCGTTCACTCTTCCGACGCGCACCCGCACGTTGACCGGGTGGGGTCGCACCGCACCCACCTCCTCCGAAGTGCTCTCGACCAGCGATCCCGAACTGATCGCCAAGGCAGTCGCCATGGTCGCCGAGGACAACGACGGCAAGCCCGCCCACCTGCGGCGCGGCGTGATCGCGCGCGGCCTCGGCCGCTCCTACGGCGACCACGCGCAGAACGCCGGCGGTCTGGTCGTCGACATGACCGCGCTGAACAACATCCACCGGATCGACCGCGACACCCGCATCGTGGACGTGGACGGCGGCGTCAGCCTGGACCAGCTCATGAAGGCCGCGCTGCCGTTCGGCCTCTGGGTCCCGGTGCTCCCCGGCACCCGCCAGGTGACCATCGGCGGCGCGATCGCCTCCGACATCCACGGCAAGAACCACCACAGCGAGGGCAGCTTCGGCAATCACGTGCGCTCGATCGATCTGCTCACCGCCGACGGGCAGGTGCAGCACATCACGCCGAAGCGCAACGCCAAGCTGTTCTGGGCGACCGTCGGCGGCAACGGGCTCACCGGCATCATCCTGCGCGCCACCATCGAGATGGTGCCGACGGAGACGGCCTACTTCCTCAACGACGGCGTGAAGACCACGACCCTCGACGAGACCATCGCCGCGCACAGCGACGGCAGCGAGGCCGACTACACCTACTCGAGCGCCTGGTTCGACGTGATCAGCCCGCTGCCCAAGCTGGGCCGGGCCACCATCACCCGGGGCAGGCTGGCGAAGCTCGACGAGCTGCCCAAGCGGCTGCGCAGCAAGCCGCTGAAGTTCGACGCGCCGCAGCTGATGACCGTCCCGGACATCTTCCCGAACTGGACGATGAACAAGCTGACGCTGATGTCCATCGGCGAGGCCTACTACCGGATGGGCGGCAACTACACCGGCAAGGTGCAGAACCTGACGCAGTTCTACCACCCGCTGGACATGATCGCGGAGTGGAACCGCGGCTACGGCTCCAACGGCTTCCTCCAGTACCAGTTCGTGGTGCCGACCGAGGCGGTCGAGGAGTTCAAGCGGATCATTGTCGACATCCAGGCCTCCGGGCACTACTCGGCGCTGAACGTGTTCAAGCTGTTCGGCCCGGGCAACCAGGCCCCGCTGAGCTTCCCGATGCCGGGCTGGAACATCTGCGTCGACTTCCCGATCAAGCCCGGTCTCAACGAGCTGGTCGGCGAGCTGGACCGGCGCGTGCTGGAGTTCGGCGGGCGGCTGTACACCGCGAAGGATTCGCGGACCACCGCCGAGACCTTCCACAAGATGTATCCCCGGATCGACGAGTGGATCAAGGTCCGCCGTAGCGTCGACCCCACAGGCGTTTTCATGTCCGATATGGCGAGAAGGCTGGAGCTGCAGTGATCAATGCCGTTGGTAACCCGCAGTCGATTCTGCTGCTGGGTGGCACGTCGGAGATCGGCTTGGCAATCTGCGCGGAGTACCTGAAGAAGGGGCCCGCGCGCATCACCCTTGCGGCGCTGCCCGGTGATCCGCTGCGCGAGGGCGCGGTCGCCCAGATGAAGGCCGCGGGCGCGAGCCAGGTCGAGGTCATCGACTTCGACGCGCTCGACACCGATGGGCACGCCAAGGTGATCGACGCCGCCTGGGACGCGGGCGACGTGGACGTCGCGATCGTCGCCTTCGCCCTCGACGGCGATCCCGAAGAGCTGTGGCAGAACCAGGCCAAGGCCGTGCGAGTCGCCCAGATCAACTACACCGCCGCGGTCTCCGTCGGCGTGCTGGTCGGCGAGAAGATGAAGGCGCAGGGCTTCGGCCGGATCATCGCGATGTCCTCCGTCGCCGGCGAACGGGTGCGCCGCTCGAACTTCGTCTACGGATCGACCAAGGCCGGTCTGGACGGCTTCTACCTCGGGCTCGGCGAAGCGCTGCGGCCGCACGGCCCGCGTGTACTGGTGATCCGGCCCGGCATGGTGCGGACCCAGTTCTCCGCGCATGTCAAAGAGGCTCCGCTCACCGTCGACAAGGAAGACGTCGCGGCGCTGGCGGTCGCGGCATCGCAGCGGGGGAAGGAACTGGTCTGGGCGCCGGGAACCTTCCGCTACGTGATGATGGTGCTGCGGCACATCCCGCGCTCGATCTTCCGCAGACTGCCGATCTGATCGGCGACCGAACTCGGACATGGTGCCCGCGTGATCAGTGATCGCGCGGGCACCTATCGTCTGACGGAGTGACCCTGTGAACCCGGAGGCGCCATGCGAGTAATCCAGTGCGACGAGCGCGGAGCGGTCCGTTGAGCACGGTGACCGCGGCGGACGAAGCGCCGCCGCGTCCCGTCGATCCGGCCCCCGCGCCGGGGCGCGGGTCACTCGTGGCACGTCAGATCGCGGTCGGCGTCGGCGAGGCCGCGCTCGCGGCGGTGGTCGCCGCCGTGGTGGCCGTCGTCGGGCTCGTCGCGTTCTCGCTGGTGCAGTGGCCCGCGTTCAACTCCTCCAACGTGACGCGGGCGCTGACCACGGTCGGGCAGGTCGGCGCTGCGGTCGTGCTCGCGGTCGCGATCGCGCTGCTGCGGCTGCGCAAGTGGCCCCGGATAGCGAAACTGCTGTCCTGGGTGGGTCTTTCGACGTTCGTCACGTTCACGGTCGGCATGCCGCTGGCGGCGACGAAGCTGTACCTGTTCGGCGTCTCGGTGGATCAGGAGTTCCGCACCGAGTTCCTCACCCGGCTCACCGATTCCGCCGCGCTGCGCGACATGACGTACGCGGATCTACCGTCGTTCTACCCCGCGGGCTGGTTCTGGATCGGCGGGCGGGTGGCGAATCTGCTCGGGATGGACGGCTGGGAAGTATTCAAGCCGTACGCGATCACGTTCCTCGCCGTGGCCGCGGTGGTCGCGCTGGTGTTGTGGTCGAAGCTGATCCGCGCGGACTGGGCGGTGGGCGTCGCGGCGGCGAGCACGGCGGTCACCCTGGCCTACGCCGCCCCCGAGGCCTACAGCGCCGTCATCGTGCTGCTGCTGCCGCCCGCGCTGGTGCTCGCCTGGGGGGCGCTGTATCGCCCGCTGGAGGGCGTGACGGAGGAGCATCGCACGGCCGGTGGCTGGGGCGCGGTCGTCGGCACGGGGCTGTTCCTCGGCTGGGCGGCCACGTTCTACACCCTATACTTCCTCGTGGCGGCCTTCGCGGTGGCCCTGATGGGTCTGGTGGCGGCCTTCCTCGCGGTGCGTGCGCGGCGCGCCGACCGTCCGCGCCGCGCACGCGCGGCGACCGGGCCGACCCGTCCCGCGTGGCGCGCGGTGGCGCCGCCGCTGGTGCGGCTCGTGGTGATCGCGGTGATCGCCGGGCTGTTCGCGCTCGTCGTGTGGGCGCCGTACCTGGCGAAGGCGCTGCGCAGCGCGACGGCGAGCTCCGGGACCGCCCAGCACTATCTGCCCGAAGCGGGAGCGGAACTGCCGTTGCCGATGTTCCAGTTCTCCCTGCTCGGGGCGTTGTGCCTGGTCGGCATCATCTGGCTGGTGCTGCGCGGCGCGTCGTCGCGACGGGCGCAGGCGCTGGGCATCGGGGTGGCGGCGATCTACCTGTGGGCGCTGCTGTCCATGGCCGCGACCGCGGCGGGCACCACGTTGCTGTCGTTCCGTCTGGAGCCGGTGCTGTTGGTGCTGCTGTCGGTCGCGGGCGCGTTCGGGTTCGTGGAGGGCGCGCGGGCGATCTACCAGGCGTTGAACGAGCCCGCCCGGTTCCGGCTGGTGGCGATCGTCGTCGCGACGATCGGCGCGTTGGCGTTCGCCCAAGACATCCCGCACGTGCTGACTCCGGAGATCACGACTGCCTACACAGACACCGACGGAGACGGAAGGCGAGCCGACAAACGGCCTGTGTCGGCCGTGTCTTTCTATGACGAAGTGGATGCGGCGCTCACCGCGCAGACCGGGCGGCCACGCTCGGACACGGTGGTACTCACCGCCGACACCAGCTTCCTGTCCTTCTATCCCTACTTCGGCTTCCAGGCGCTCACCTCCCACTACGCCAACCCGCTCGCCGACTTCGCGGGCCGGGCGGCGACCATCGAGAGCTGGAGCAAGCTGAAGACGCCGCAGGAATTGATCGACGCGCTCGCGGCGAGCCCGTGGCGCGCACCGGACGCGTTCCTGTTCCGGCGCAGCGGCGACACCTACACACTGCGGCTGGCCAAGGACGTCTACCCGAACGACCCGAACGTGGCGCGCTATTCGGTGAGCTTCCCCAAGGAACTGTTCGCCGACCCGCGTTTCACCACCACCGACATCGGACCGTTCACGCTGGTCACCGTCCACCGCTGAAATCGCGGCGGTTGAACTCGCGCGCAGTGGATACCCCTCTCGTTTGGCGGTCCACGCACAGCGTGGTTGCAACGGAGGGCGCTGGCGAGGAGTGATGCGCAGGTGACACAGGCACAAGACGCCGAGACCGACCTACCGGCGGAATCGGCGACGGTCGCGATCGCGACGAAAGAGGCGACGGCGACCGGAGTGCTCACCACTCCCGCGCGTACCCGGCGGCTGTCCCGACTTCCGCTCGCCGATCTGCTCGTATGCGCCGGTTACCTGGCGCTGGCCGCGACGGTGCTGTCGGGCCAGTGGCGCGATACCGACAACGGATACCTGATCAAGAGCGGTCAGGACCAGACGATGTGGGAGTGGTTCTTCGCCGTCACCGCGCACTCGGTGGCCGCCCTGCACAACCCGCTCGGTACCGATCTGCAGAATTTCCCGGCCGGGGTGAACATGATGGCCAACACGGCCATGTTCGGTGTCGGCGTGCCGCTGACACCGGTCACCTTGCTTTTCGGGCCGACCGTCACGTTCGTACTCGTGCTCACCCTCGGTCTGGCCGGAACAGCGTTCGCGTGGTATCGCCTGTTCGTCCGCGAGCTCGTCCGGTCCCGGGTCGCGGCGGTGATCGGCGGACTGTTCTGCGGATTCGCGCCCGGAATGATCTCGCACGCCAACGCCCACCCGAATTTCGTCTTGCTGCTGTTGCTTCCGATCATCGCGGGCCTGCTGATCCGGATGGCGCGGCGAGCGGCCGCGGCGGAACGGGAGCGGCCGGGCGGGCGGGTACGGGATGCCGCCGTTCTCGGACTTCTGGTCGCGACGCAGATCGCGCTCGGCGAGGAACCGCTGTTGATCTTCGCCCTCGCGTTCGGCCTGTTCGGGATCGTGTATTACGCGCATGCTCCGCGCACCGCGCTGCGCGTGACGCGAGTGGTCGCCCCGACTTTCGCGCTGGCCGCGGTGATCACGTTGGCACTCGCCGAGATTCCGCTGTGGTGGCAATTCTTCGGCCCGCAGAGCTATCGATCGATCGACCACGGCCCGATGGGCAACGACCTCGAAGCGCTGGTGCAGTTCCCGTCCGAATCGCTGGGCGGCGTGTTCGCGCCCGGCGCGAACGTGGCGATCAATCCGACCGAGCAGAACGCGTACTTCGGCTGGCCGCTGCTGCTGTCGGTCGTGTTCACGGTGGGAATGCTGTGGCGCGACCGCGTGGTGCGGGCCGCGGGCGTGGTGATCGCGGTCTTCGGCCTGCTGTCGCTGGGGGCGGTCGCCACGATCGGTAAACAGCCGACCGGCATCGATCTGCCGTGGCGCTGGGCCGAACATGTTCCGCTGCTGAACACCGTGCTGGAGAGCAGGATGAGCATGGCCGCGATCCCGGCCATCGCGGTGGTGCTCGCGCTGGCCAGCGACCGCGCGGTGGGGACATGGACGCAATCGGCGGTGGACTGGAAGCCGCTGGCCTGGTTCGCGGCGCTCACCGGTGCGCTGCTGCCGCTGATCCCGACCATCCTGCCGGTGGTCGAGCGACCGCCGACACCGGACTTCTTCGCCGACGGCGCCGTCCGCCGTTACGTCGGCGACGGATCGGTGGTCCTGGTGCCGCCGCCCCGGCCACCCGACGCACGGGCGCTACGTTGGCAGGCCGACGCGGGTTTCACCTTCCCGCTGGCGGGCGGCTACTTCGTCGGCCCTACCGGTACCAGCAAGAAAGGCATCTACGGTCCCGAGGCCCGTCCGACCACCGCTCTGCTGGTACAGGCCCAGGACACTGGAGTCGTACCGCCGATCGACGCGGGCGTGCGTACCCGTGCGCTGGACGATCTGCGGTTCTGGCAAGCCGACGTCTTGGTGCTGCCCGCGACGAAGAACGGCGAAGTGTTGCGGGAGACCGTGACCCAGCTGCTCGGATTCACGCCGACGCGGGTCGAGGACGTCTGGCTGTGGGACGTTCATTCGCTGCGCGCGTCGGGGGCAGTCGGCATCACACCGGGCGGTAGCTAGCATCAACCACCGTGCGACCGGACCGATCTTCTCCAGCGTTCACCCGTATCCGCTTGATCGCCCTCCTCTCCGGGCTTCTCGGATTCCTGCTGGCCTTGCTGACCCCGCTGCTGCCGGTGCGGCAGGATCGGGCGAGCCTGGACTGGCCCGAGTCCGGCGCCAGGAGCGTGGCGGCGCCGCTGGTGTCCTACGAGCCGCTGCGGTTCAGTGCGACGCTGCCCTGCTCGATGACCGGAGAGCTCGGATCGGGCGGCACGCTGCTGTCCACCGCCCCTGTGGCCTCCGGGCGGGCGGCTACCAAGGGCCTGGTGGTCTCGGTCGCCGACGGCGTCCTCTCGGTGGTGCAACGCGACATCCCGCTGTTGTCCGCGCCGCTGGCCGAGGTCGGGTCCTGCGCCACGATCCGCATCGAGTCGACCGCCGCCGCGACGACGGCTGAACTCACCGGCGTCACCCGGCAGGACGGCACGCCGTTCCAGTCCACGGTCGGCCGGGACATCCGGCCGCAGCTGGTGGGCGTGTTCACCGATCTGAAGGCCGATCGGCTCGCCGGAGCGCAGGTGCACGCGGACATCGACTCGCGTTTCTCCTCCACGCCGACGCCGTTGAAGCTGGCCGCCATGATCGCCGCCGCCGTGTTCACGCTGATCGCACTCGTCGCACTGCATCTGCTGGACACCGCCGACGGGCGCCGACCGCGCCGGTTCCTGCCCGCGCACTGGTGGCGGGTCACCCCCGCGGACGGCGTCGTGCTGGGCACGCTGGCGCTG
Source organism: Nocardia sp. NPDC051911 (assembly GCF_040681035.1). Taxonomy (NCBI): domain Bacteria; kingdom Bacillati; phylum Actinomycetota; class Actinomycetes; order Mycobacteriales; family Nocardiaceae; genus Nocardia; species Nocardia sp. NPDC051911. The sequence goes on along the minus strand of NZ_JBFAXY010000019.1, from coordinate 120,855 downwards.
TGGCACGTCATCGGGGCGAACACGTCCGACGACGGCTACATCTTGAACATGGCGCGCGTCTCCGGGCACGCGGGCTACATGGCGAACTACTACCGGTGGTTCGCGGTCCCCGAGGCCCCGTTCGGGTGGTCGTACGAGGTGCTGGCGTGGATGTCGCGGATCTCCGACGCCAGTCTCTGGATGCGACTGCCCACGCTGCTGGCGGGCGTGATCTGCTGGCTGGTGATCAGCCGCGAGGTGCTGCCCCGCCTCGGCGCGCGGGTGCGCCGCAACAAAGTGGCGCTGTGGACGGCGGGCCTGGTCTTCCTCGCGTTCTGGCTGCCCTACGACAACGGCCTGCGCCCCGAACCGCTGATCGCGGCGGGCGCGCTGCTCACTTGGTGCTCGATCGAGCGCGCCATCGCGACCGGACGGCTGCTGCCCGCCGCGGTGGCCGTCCTGATCGCCGCGTTCTCCCTCGCGGCGGGTCCCACCGGCCTGATCTGCATCGCGGCGCTGATCGCCGGTTCCCGGCCGGTGCTGCTGATCATCATCAAGCGCGCTCGCGGCGCCGTCCCGGCCCGGACCGGGCCCGACGCCGACGCGGCCGCCGCCGGTTCCGCCGAAGCCGCGGCCGCGGTGAACGCCCCCGCGAAGGTGCGCGAGCCGTCCCGGGCGGGCGCGGTGTTCCGGTTCGCCGCGCTGGTCGCCCCCGGCCTCGCCGCGGGCACGCTGGTGCTGGTGGTGATCTTCGCCGACCAGACCTTGGCGACGGTGCTGGAAGCCACCCGGGTGCGCACGATCGTCGGCCCGAACGTCGCGTGGTTCGACGAGCGCACCCGCTGGGACTCGTTGCTCATGCTCTCGCCGGACGGTTCGCTGGCGCGGCGGTTCGGCGTGCTGGTGATGCTGCTGTGCCTGCTCGTGTGCGTGCTGCAAGTTCTGCGCAAGGGCCGGATTCCGGGCACCTCGCGCGGCCCCTCGGTGCGCATTCTCGGCATCGTGTTCGCATCGCTGTTCCTGATGATGTTCACCCCCACCAAATGGACGCACCACTTCGGCGTGTACGCCGGACTGGCCGGATCGCTGGCCGCGCTCGCGGCGGTCGCGGTGGGCACCACCGGTATTCGCTCGCCGCGCAACCGCGCGTTGTTCGCCGCCGCCGTGCTCTTCCTGCTCGCCGTGACGTTCACCGGCTCGAACGGGTGGTGGTACGTGTCCAGCTATGGTGTCCCGTGGTGGGACAAGGCGCCGTTGGTCGCGGGCAAGGGGCTGTCCACGTTGTTCCTCGGGCTGAGTGTCCTCGCGCTGCTGGTCGCGATATGGCAGCACTATCGCGAGCCGTACCGGCGTGAGCGGCCCGGAGCGCCACGGCGATTCGACCGGTGGGCCTCCGCGCCGCTGACCGTGGCCGCCGCGCTGCTGGTGATCTTCGAGGTCGCCTCGCTCGCCAAGGCCGCTGCCACGCAGTACCCCGCGTACTCGATCACCAAGTCGAATGTGCAATCGGTCGGCGGGGATTCGTGCGCGCTGGCCAACGAAGTGCTCGTCGAGACCGACACCGCCGATTCGCTGCTGCAGCCCTTCACCGGATCGCCTGCGGACGGCTTGGCCGCGCAGAACAAAGGATTCACCCCGAACGGGGTCGCGCGTGACCTCACCGCGGACGCGGAGGAGACGGTCAGCGGCGGCGCGAACTCCGTGGACAAGGATTCGGAGAACAAGACCACCAACACCACCGGCGCGGGCACCGGCGGCGGCACCACCGAGCAGGCGGGCATCAACGGCAGCACCGTCGCGCTGCCGTTCGGTCTCGACCCGGCGAGAACCCCGGTGCTGGGCAGCTACCAGGAGGGCGAGCAACAGCAGGCGAAGCTGACCACCCAGTGGTACCGGCTCGACCTGACCGACAGCATGCGCAACGACCCCGCCTACCAGGTGCTCGCGATCACGGCGGCGGGCCGGATCCGCTCGGTGGACGCCGACGGTGTGCTCACCTACGGACAGGAACTGCACCTGGAGTACGGCGTCCGTGGCGCGGACGGCGAGGTGCGCACGCTCGGCTCGATCGATCCGCTGGACATCGGCCCAGCGCCGTCCTGGCGCAACCTGCGGGTGCCGCTGGACCGGCTGCCGGCGGAAGTGAACGCGGTGCGGCTGGTCGCGATCGACAACGACATCACGCCCAAGCAGTGGCTGGCCGTCACCCCGCCCCGGCTGCCCAAGCTGGCCACGCTGAATTCCGTGGTCGGATCGCAGGCTCCCGTGCTACTCGACTGGCACGTCGGCCTCGCCTTCCCGTGCCAGCGGCCGTTCGACCACAAGGACGGCGTGGGCGAGATTCCGCAGTGGCGCATTCTGCCCGACCGGGTCGGCTCCGACGCCTCGAACGCCTGGCAAGACGACATCGGCGGCGGCCCACTCGGCTGGACCGGCCTGCTGCTGAAATCCCAAACCGTCCCCGCATACCTCGACCGCGACTGGGCTCGCGACTGGGGCTCCCTCGAACGCTTCACCCCCTACGACCCCACCGCCATTCCTGCCCCCATCACCACCACGACCCGAACCCGCACCGGCCTCTCCACCGACGACCCCATCCGCATCCGCTGACTCCGCGAGTGGCACACGGTGGAGCGGGCTTCTCGCGATCCGCCGCAGCCGTGTGCCACTCGTGGAGGGTGTCAGGGGGTGAGGACGAGGCGGCCGCGGAGGCCACCGAGGGATAGGCGGGATTGGGCTTCTCGGACGGCGGTGAGGGGGTGGGTCGCCGCTACGCGGAGGGTTAGTTTGCCCGCGTCTACTTGGGTTACGAGGTGGTCGAGTCGGATGCGGTCGGCGCGGACCAGGACTGTGTGGACCTTGGTGCCGCGCAACGGGATCGGGGTGTCGGGAACGCTGATCGACGCGAATCGCCCGCCGCCGCGCACCGCGGCGAGCGTCGCCGGGCCGAGGGCGGCCGCGTCCAGGGCGGCGTCGACGCCGCCGGGGACGATGGCGCGGACGGCATCCGGCAAGGATGCCTGGCGCGGAACGAAATCGGTGGCGCCCAAGGCGCGCACCGCGTCCTCGTCGGCGGGTGCGGCCGCGGCGATCACTCGGATACCCTGCGCCGCCGCGAGTTCGACCGCGAAGCCGCCGACAGCCCCCGCCGCGCCGGTGACCAGGAGCGTGTCGGTGGACGCGAGATCCAGCGCGTCGAGCGCCTGGAGCGCGGTGAGACCGTTGAGCGGGAGGGTCGCCGCTTGCACCGGCGACACGGAAACCGGAGCGGGCGCGACGTTCCCGACCTCCAGCACCACGTAGTCGGCCTGCGCACCGAGCGAGACGTCGAGCCGGTCGCTGATGCCGATCACCGCTTGCCCCACCGTGAACTCCGTGACGCCCGCGCCGAGCGCGTCGACCGTGCCCGCGACATCCCAGCCGACGCCCCACTGATCGCGCTGCGCGGCGAACGGCGTGCCGCCCACGCCCGCCCGCACCATCAGATCCACGGGGTTCACCGTCGCCGCCGCGACCGCGATGCGAACCGCACCCGGGCCGGGCTGCGGAGTCGGCACTTCCACGATCTCCACCACGGCTTCCGGTCCCGGCCGGCGGACTACCACTGCACGCATGATGTTCCTTCCTGTCTGCTGCCGACCAATCTAGGAACGGTTACTATCCAATGGGTAGTAGTTACCCGAAAGTGCGTTAGAGGCAGCGAGGTGCTCCCGATGGCGACGAAGACCGCGGCGCAGCGCCGTGAGCTGGCAAAACAGCGGTACGACGCGTACATCGCCGAGTGCCCGACCCGGCAACTCCTGGACCGGATCAGCGACAAATGGGTGAGCCTCGTGTTGGCCGCCCTCGCCGACGGGCCGTTGCGCTACGGCGAACTGAACCGGATCATCGCGGGCGTGAGTCCCAAGATGCTCACGCAAACGCTGCGCGGACTGGAACGCGACGGCCTGGTGGAGCGACGGATCACCGCGGAAGTCCCGGTCCGCGTCGACTACGAACTCACCCCGCTCGGCCACAGTCTTCAGCCGGTCATGAGCGCGGTCAAAGCATGGGCGGAGACACGCATGGACGACGTGATCGCCGCGCGGGCGCGCTACGACCGCACCGTCCAATAAACCGGTTGTCCGGTCTGAAAAATATGCTCCCACCTGTGGCTATGCATCGCAGGACGAATCGGGCCGCTGGCCTTAATCTGAATCCATGACAACGGCATTCGATGAAATGGATCTGCGCGATCTTGTCGGACTGCTCAACGAAGAGGAACAACGGGAGCTGCGGCCTGCGGTGCTGCGCGTGCTCGGCCGCCTCCCTTCGCAAGAGGTGCTCCGGCGCGAACTCGGCCTTCGGCTGAAGGTCTGAGCGCCCGGTAACGCACCGGCGACATACGGCAGGGCCGCCGCGCAGGATTCACCTGCGCGGCGGCCCTGTGTTCTGGGCACCTACCCCGTGGCCAGCTCGCTGAACGCGACGTCGATGGGTATCGGCACGTCCACAGCCAGACGGCGAGTATGCAGACAGACCAGGTGGTAGCGACCTTCGGAGAGCCGGTACTCCTCGATCTGCTCGATTCCATCGCCGGGCTCGGTGAGGAAGACGATGAGGTAGACCGGGATACCGACCGCCGCGTATGCGGCCTTTTTCTCCACCGTATCGGTGTGGTGTGAACTGTCGGGAGAGACGATCTCGACCACGAGCACGGTGTCATCGGCATACAGTCGCGCATCGTCGTCCAGACAGCGATACACGACGACGTCCGGTCGGCGGAGGCTGAGCGGAACGTCGCTGAGCCGGACGTCCACGTCGGTCTCGACCATCAAGCACGGTTCCGGCTTGCGCGCTGCTTCCATATGCGCGGCCATGCGCCGCGCCACCCGATTATGCAGCCGTGAGGGGCTTTCGCACTTGACGATATGGCCGTCGATGACCTCGATGGTCCGGCAGAAATCAGGGGGCAGCTGTTCGTAGTCCCGCGCCGTGATCTGGTCCGGGATCCAGCGGTACCAGTCGCTGGGTGCGCTGCTCGTCATGCCCTGAGACTACCGGCCGGCTCGCGCATTTCACGGTACGGATTCGCACTGCTCAGCCCGTGCGACGATGTCCTGGATAAGGCAAAGGCCGTCGCATCCGGTCCCTGTACCGATGCGACGGCCTGGTGTTTGCCCGAAACGGATCAGAACACCCGCATACTGCCCGGCGACCAGAGGCCCGAGCGCGTCGCGGTGCCGGTGTCCAGCTTCGCCGGGACGGCGCTGCGGTCGTACTGCTCGTAGCGCTCCAGGGAGCCCCAGTCCCGTGCCCAGTCGTCCTTCAGGTAGGTGGGCACGGAGATGGACCTGGCCAGCATCTGCGTGAAGCCGAGCACGCCGCCGAACTCCTCGGCCTGCCAGGTATTCGTCGAGCTGATGGCCAGCGGGCGGTCCGGCAGGATGCGGTAGCCGGGCGCCTCGGCCACGCCGTTGCGGTGGTCGAACGGACGCTGGCACGGGAACTGCAAGCCCACCGCCCAGTCCAGCAGGATCGGCTGCTGGGAACCCAGCAGGCTGTTGAGCGTCTGCAACTTCGGCATCCGCGGCGGCGTGAAGGCCAGCCACTGATCCCCGATCAGGATCGGGTCGTTGGCGACGATGCGCACCGCGTCGGCGTCGGGCGCGATCTCGTCCAGCGGCACCCGCAGGTTGCGCCAGGACGGGAACGGGCCGATGTCACGCGGCAGGTAGGTGCCGAGCTTCTGCACGCTGCCGTCGGGCTGCCGCTTGCCGTAGTCGACGGTCAGCGACTGGCCGTACTTCATCGCGCCGGTGTCGTCGAAGGAGAGGATGCGACCGGCGGCCGAGATCACCACCAGCGGCTTGTCCGCCGAACGCGCGGGCAACTGGTACCAGCTCGAGGTGACGTTCGCGGGCTGCTGCACGCCGTTCTGGTAGCTGCCGAGGATCGGTGTGGTCGCCGGATCCAGGCCGAACGGGAGGGCGACGGTGGAGCCGTTGACGCCGCGCGCGCCCTGACCGCCGCCCGTGCCCGCGCTCTGCCCCTCCGCGAACGCCGCGCCGACCGACTGCGTGGAAGTGTTCCCAGTGCCCGGCTTCACCTCGACGCTGTCGGCGGACAGATCATTGGGCACGCCGTTGGGGTCGAAACCGACCGGATCGACACCGGCGAGCGGATCGGACGGATTCGTCGGCGGGTGCGCCGGATCCATGATCGGCTGCAACTTGCCCGCGTTCGGGTCCGGCTCGACCAGCACGTCATTGGCCAGGCCGCAGGTGCTGCCGCTGAGCGCGTCGATGTTCGACCGGGCCAGCGAGTACGCCGGATACTGCGAGACCGCGCCCTTCACCAGCGAGAGCACCTCGAGCGCGACCATCAGCGCGGCGACCACGGTCAGCGGGATCGCCGCGAACCGGCGGATCCGCCTGCCACGTGCCGTCTTGGCCGACGGCTGCGGCGCGGTGTAGTCCTCCCGCAGCGCGTACCAACCGACCAATGCCAGCGCCACGCCGAACAGCACGAGCATGAGGGTGTTCGACTGGTAGCCGTGCAGCGAGACGCGCTTGTCGAACCACGGCACACCGAAGCTGGACACGTACCAGTAGCCGTTGATGCCGGAGAACGCGATCGCGAGCACGAACAGCAACCCGGCCAGGAAGATGGCCCGGTTCTTGCGGGCTCGCAGGGCGCTCGCCGAGACCGCGACCGCGGTGACCGCCGCCAGCGAACCCGCGATGCCCGCGTACGCGCCGAAGTGGTGGGTCCACTTGGTCGGGTTGAACATCATGAAGAAGATCGTCCCGAAGACCACGCCCATCAACCGCCAGGTCGGACCGCTGGAGATACCCGGCACCCGCCTGCGGCGCAGCAGCACCAGCATGGTGGTGAACAGGCACAGCAGCATCACCAGGAAGGCGAAGCGCCGCGACAATGAGCCGTCGACGGTCTCCACGAACAGGTAGTAGTAGCGCAGGTAGTCCTCGTACCAGGCCAGGTTCGGCCCGGTCACCTGACGCACCCGGTTGGCCTCCTGGATGCCCGCGAAGGTCTGGTCGGTGTAGACGGCCGTCAGCACGAGCACGCCCGCCGCGGCGATCGGTGCGAGCAGCGGCAGCGTCGAGCCCCACCGACCGGCGCCGAGCGCGGCGAACTGCCGGTGCTTGCGCACGACGATGCGCAGCATCGGACGGATACCGGCCAGCAGCGCGGCGACGCACATCAGGCCCGTCGGCGCGGCGGCGAGAGTGAACGCCGCCACCAGGACGGCCACCGCGGCGGGCAGCAGCCGCCCGGTCGCGATGGCCCGCTCGATCGACACCCAGGTCAGCAGCGCACCGAGCGCGACGATCGGCTCGGAGCGCAGGCCGTTGTCGAACGGCAGCCAGAACGCCAGGAACACCAGCCCGCCGGTCCACAGCGCCACCTTGCTGGTGCGCACCCCGCGACCCAGCCGGGGCACCACCTCGCGGCTGATCACCAGCCAGCACAGGATCGCGCAGGCCAGCGCGGGCAACCGCACCCAGGCACTGGCGGTGGAGATCTCCGAGAAGACCTGGATCACGTAGTAGTACCAGCCGAACGGCGCCTCCGGCACGCCGTACCAGCGGAAGTAGTTGGCCATGTACCCCGCGTGCGGGGCCACCCGCACCATGCTGAGGATGTAGCCGTCGTCGGAGGTGTTCGCGCCCGCGAAATGCCACAGCAGCAGCGTGCCGACCACCGCGCCGTCCGCCCAGGTCGGCTTCAGCCAGTTCGCGGGCAGGAACCGGCGGTGCCCACGCCCGTCACTGCTGTCGAGCCGGGCCAGCGCCGCCAGGGCGATCAGCGTGCACAGCACCGCCGCGATCATCGCGACCAGCTTGATCGCGGTCGGGCTGGAGGAGAAGCGGGTGTCCACCGTCATGGTGAACGACAAACCGGTCGGCGCCGCGCCCTTCAGATCGGAGAACACCCCGACCACCTGGGGCCGCAGATCGCCGCCGAGCTGCCCCTCCACCGGCACGGTGACCGACTCGTTCGCCCCGGCCGCCCCGCCCTCGATCGGACGCTCCACCTGCCTGGTGAGCCCGTTGAACACGCCGTAGGTGCTGTCGCTGTCCGAGGCGATACTCAACGACGTGCACTCGCCCATGCGGCTGCGGTCGGCCGACACCACCACCGCGTTGCGGTCGACCACGTCCACCGAGGTCTCCGACACCCGCACGAACAGCGCCTCCAACGCGGCCCGGTCGCCCTGCGGCGGCGCGGTGGCCAGCAGCATGCCACCGCGCTCGGGTAGCTGGGCGATCGTCTCGCACGGGATCGTCGCCTTCAGGTCGATCGGGACCTGCGACATCAGCGGCGCCTGCACGTTGCCGAGCGTCCCGCCCTGCGGCCAGTTCAGCACCGCGGTCGTCTGCGTGACCGGCAGGAACGGCGTCGCCAGCGCGAACAACGCGCCGAGCACTCCGGCCACCAGCGCGATGAGCCGGGCGGTCCGGAAATCGTTCGGGGTCACCACCGGGGCGGCGGGAGGTTTCGTGAGTACAGCGGTTGCGGCGTCGGGCACGGTTGGCAATGCTAGCTGGCTCCCCCGCCTCTCCGGGTCTTTAGGCCGTGCTAGTGGGGCGTCGCGCCATTTGCGTTCAGGTCCTACGTCAGGTGCGACTCAGGTTCTGGGCGTACCCGGCGAGTTACCCATGTGCTCACGAAACCAGTTCGTCGGTATCGGACGCTACCGGAAAAGTACCCGTATCACGCAACGGTCTACGAAAGGATGGAAAGGTGGGTGTATGACCAAGGTGAATATCTCGACGAACTACGGATCGATCGTGCTCGAGCTGGACGATCAGAAAGCGCCGAACACGGTGCGCAATTTCGTGGACTACGCGAACGCGGGCCACTACAACGGCACCATCTTCCACCGCGTCATCCCCGGCTTCATGATCCAGGGCGGCGGGTTCGAGCCCGGGTTGCGTCAGAAGGGCACCAAAGCCCCGATCCAGAACGAAGCGAACAACGGCCTGAAGAACAACAAGTACACCGTCGCGATGGCGCGCACCAACGACCCGCACTCGGCCACCGCGCAGTTCTTCATCAATGTCTCCGACAACGACTTCCTCAACCACTCCGCTCCCACCGCGGCGGGTTGGGGCTACGCCGTCTTCGGCGAGGTGACCGAGGGCGCCGACGTGGTCGACAAGATCGCGGGTGTCCGCACCTCCTCGGCGGGCATGCATCAGGACGTGCCGGTCGACGACGTCGTCATCGAATCCGTCACCGTCAGCTGATCATTCGAGACGCCAGACGCGAATCGGGCCGCGCCCCAAGGGGTGCGGCCCGATCGTGTACCGGTTGCTACAGCGGCAGCAGGTGATGCTTGCGCGGATTGCGGGCAACGGACTTGTCCCGCAACAGCTGTAGCGCACGACGGATTTCCAGTCGGGTCGTCGAAGGCTCGATGACCGCGTCGACGTATCCGCGTTCGGCGGCCACCCACGGCGTCGCCACGGTGGCGTTGTAGAAATCGATCATCTGCTGGCGAATCGCCGCCCGCTGGTCCTCGGGCGCGGCGTCGATCTGCTTGGCTCCGATCAAGCTGACCGCGCTCTCGGCGCCCATGACCGCGATCCGCGCCGTCGGCCAGGCCAGGTTCACGTCGGCGCCCAGCTGCTTGGAGCCCATCACGGCGTAACCGCCGCCATAGGACTTGCGGATCACCACGGTGACCTTCGGCACCGACGCCTCCACGTAGGAGAACAGGAACCGTCCACCGCGCTTGATGACGCCGATCTTCTCCTGTTCCACACCGGGCAGGAACCCGGGCGTGTCCACGACGAACACCAGCGGGATCTCGAACGCGTCGCACAGACGCACGAAATGCGCCGCCTTGTCCGAGGCGCGGGCGTCCAGCGCGCCCGCGTACACCATCGGCTGGTTGGCCACCACGCCGACGCTGCGACCGTCCACGCGGGCGAAGCCGGTGATGACGTTGCGCCCCGCCGAAGCGCCGAATTCGTGGAACGCGCCGTCGTCGAAGATGCGCAGCAGGATCTCGTGCATGTCGTACCCGGAGTTGTCGGAGTCCGGGACGATCGAGTTCAGCTCCAGGTCGGTGTCGGTGATCTCCGGCTCCAAGCCGGGATTCACGATCGGCGCCAGCTCCTGGCAGCTGGTCGGCAGGTAGCTCAGGTAGTCGCGCACCCACTCGAACGCGGCCGATTCGTCCTTGGCCACGTGGTGGATGTTGCCGTACTCCGCCTGGCTGCGCGCGCCGCCGAGTTCCTCGAGACTCACGTCCTCGCCGGTGACCTCACGGATCACCTTCGGCCCGGTGACGAACATGTACGCCTCTTCGGTCGCCACCACCACGTCGGTGTTGATCGGGGCGTAGACGGCGCCACCGGCGCATTTGCCGAGGATCATCGAGATCTGCGGGACCAGCCCGGACAGCGGCTCCTGCCGCCGCCCCAGCTCGGCGTACCAGGCCAGTGAGGTCACCGCCTCCTGCACGCGCGCGCCGCCGGAGTCGTTGATGCCGACCACCGGGCACCCCACCTTGGCGGCGTACTCCAGGATCCCGGCCACCTTGCGGCCGAACATCTCGCCGACCGAACCGCCGTAGACGGTCTGGTCGTGCGAGAACACCGCCACGGGCCTGCCTTCGACCAAACCGTGCCCGGTGACGACGCCGTCGCCGTAGAGCGCGGCGGAGTCGCCCGGTTTGCGGACCAGCGCGCCGATTTCCACGAAGGTTCCCGGATCGAGCAGCATGTTGATCCGGTCGCGGGCGCTGGGAATACCCTTCTTCGCCCGCTTGGCCACGCCCGCTTCACCCGCCGGCTCCTGCGCTAAATCCAGGCGCTTGCGCAGGTCGGCGAGTTTCTCGGCAGTAGTGCTCACTTGGCCCCTTTCGCCTCGATCGCGGCGAGCTTCGCGGTCAGGTCGGCTCCGATCTTGCCGATCCGCGGTTCGTCGATGATCTGCAGGTGGTCGCCCGCGATGTGGACGACCTCCAAATTCGGGATGTATTCGTTCCAGCCGCCATTGGGCAGCCGGTCGGCGAAGCGCGGCTCCAGCTCGATCATCCCGTCGTGGTAGCGATCGGCGAGGTACAGCACCACATTGCCTTCGTAGTGGGACGGTTGGGTTTTGGCGAGCTCGCGGCTCTCGATCCATGAGGTGCGCTGGTGTTCGAGCACACCGCCGGGAATCTTCGTGCCGCTGATCTTGATCAGGTCGCTGATCATCTTGAACTGCTCTTCGTCGGATGCCGCGGCCAGTGTCTCCAACTGCTCGCGGTCCAATTCGCCGTCGACGCCGTAAGTCTTCTTGGCGAAGGTTTGGTAGCGCTCGATCCGCCGCACCCGCTCCTCGGGGCTGTTGTCCTCGCCCTGCGTCGGAATGGCCAGATCGATCAGGCCGACCACGCGCACGTCCGCGCCCTCGGCCCGCAGCAGTTGCGCGGTCTGCATTGCCAGCACCGCGCCCAGCGACCAGCCGTACAGCACGAACGGCCCGTCACCCTGGAGCTTGCGCAGCTCGGGCAGGTATTGGCGGGCTCGTTCCTCGATGGAACCGTCGACCCGTTCCAAGCCGTACATCGGCGTGTCGGCGGGCAGACGCTTCAGCAGAGGCTCGTACACCAGCGTGTTTCCACCGGACGGATGGAACACGAATACCGGAACCGCGTTCGAGCCCTCCGCGCGAGCCCGAAGCGGACGCACGAAACCGTCCACATCCGCGCCGCTGTCCTGCAGGTTGCGAACGATGTCGGAGAGCTGCTCGATGGTCTCGCAATCGAGCACGTCGTCCACGGTGACCTCGGCCTTGACCCGCTCGGTCAGGCGCGCGGCCAGCTTCTCCGCGGTGTCCTCGTCGAGGATCGGCAGCGTGTTGAAGATACCTCCGGCCGACTTACCGGTGACCACCGCCCAGGTGGCGAAGGTCAGGCGCTCGGCGGCGTCGCGCGGCGGGACGTCGTCCTCGTCGGCGGGCTGCTTGGCAGCGCCGCCGAACACGGCTGCGGGCGCGGCAGCAGGCTGGGGGGCGGGCGCCACGGCTTCGGGCACAGCGCTTTCCGGCGTAACGGAATCCGTCGGCGCGTCAGCCGGTGCTGCCTCGGGCGCGTCGGTCGTCTTGCCGGTGGCCGCCGCGACCGGGTCGGCCCCGGTGGCCAGCGCCGCGCGGGCCGTGGCGATGAAATCGGAGTCGACGGCCAGCTCGCCGGTACCGCCCGCGGCCTTGTCTGCGGCCTGCTGATCCGCCATCGCCTGCACCTCGTCGCGGTGCTCGATCGCGTACCGCAGCACCTTGCCGACCTCGTGCAGGCTCGCGTCCCGCACAGCCTGTACCTGCAACTGCGGGATGTCGAACTCGTACTCGACCCGGTTCTTGATGCGCATCGCCATCAGCGAGTCCAGACCGAGTTCCATCAGCGGGATCTCCATTGGAAGATCCTCGACCGCGTAACCCATGGACTCCGCGACGATCAGCGCGAGCCGCTCCTCGACGGTCTGCGTGCCGTTCGGATCCCACCGGTCGCCGAAGGTTTCCACGACCTCGATGTCGGCGTCGCCCTGGGGCTGCGCGGCGGGCACCGGGACCGTTTCGATCGCAACAGGTTCCGGCAGCGGAGCACCGGAGGTGACCACGGCGTCGAACACCAGGCGGAAGGCGCTGCCCTCCTTGGCATGCACCTGCACCGAGGCGCCGCCGGGATGCGGGGTGAGCGTGGTGGTGAGCGTGCCCGCGGCCGGGATCGGCGCGTGCGGGATGGACGCGCCCAGCGACACGTCGCTGAGCACCTGCGCCGCCGCGGCGCGCACGAGTCCGGCGAGATCGGTCACCGAGGAGGCCTGGACCTCCCAGACGTGCCTGCCGTCCGGCAGCGCCACGTGCGCACCGGGAACCCGGCCGTTGCCGCCCGAGGACAGCTGGACCTTCGGCCAGTACTCCTTGCGCACGAACGTGGTACGCGGAACGTCGGCGTACTCGCCTGCACCGAGCAGCGAGAACAGATCCACCTTGTGCCCGTGGACATAGAGCTGGGCGAGCGCGGCGATCACACCGGCGGACTCGTCTTCTTTGCGCTTGAGCGTGGGGATGAGCTGCGCGTCGTGCACGCCCGCGGCGAAGGTGGTGCCCAGCACCTGCATCAGCGCGACGGAATTCGGCGCCAGCTCCAGGAAGGTCGTGTGCCCCGCGTCCACGGCGAGCTTCACCGCGTTGGTGAAGTACACGCTGTGGCGCATGTTCTTGACCCAGTAGTCCTCGTCGTGGATCGGGTCGTGACCGGAGCGGAAGAACTCTTCCTTGTGCACCGTCGAGTACAGGCCGGTCTTCAGCTTGGTCGGCTCGATACCGGCCAGCTCCGCGGCCAGCTCGCCGAGCAGCGGATCCATCTGCGAGGTGTGGCCCGCACCGCGGGTCTGCAGCACCCGGGCGAACTTGCCCGCCGCCTCCACCCGGGCGACGATCGCCGCGACCTGGTCCTGCGGACCGCCGATCACCGTGTTCGTCGGCGCGGCGTACACCGCGACCTCGACGTCCGGGTATTCCGGCAGCAGGTTCGCGACGTCCTCGGCGCTGTACTCGATGAGCGCCATGTTGCGCACATCGTCGTCGCTGATCATCTGCTCGCCCTCGCCCATAAGGCGGGAGCGAGCGCAGATCACGCGCACCGCGTCCTCGAGCGAGAGACCACCGGCGATGTACGCGCCGGCGACCTCGCCCATGGAATGACCCACCACCGCATCGGGTTCCGCGCCGTGCGCGCGCAGCAGCGCCGCCAGGCCGACCTGGATGGTGAAGATGCCGACCTGCGAGGTGCCGACGTTGTAGTCCTGGCTGTCGTCGAGGAACAGTTCGCGCACCGAATATCCGGCCTCGTCCTGCACCAGCTCGTCGACCTCGTCGACGGCCTTCGCGAAGATCGAGTTCTCCAGGTAGAGCTGCTTGCCCATCTTGCGGTGCTGCGCGCCGAAACCGGCCAGCACCCACATCGGGCCCATGGCCGCGGGCGCGTCGGCGGTGAAGACGCCGGTCCCCGGCTTGCCCGCCGCGATGGCGCGCAGTCCGGCGATCGCCTCTTCGTGCGTCTTCGCCAGCACCACGCCGCGCGAACGCCAGTGGCTGCGCTTGGCCAGCGACCGCGCCACATCGGCGAGCGGAGTCTGCGCGCCCGCCTCGGATTCCAGCCAGTCGGCCAGCTCGGCGGCGGCACGACGACGCCGCGAAGGCAGATAACCCGACACGGGCAGGATCTGGGGCAGCGGCTCGGTGCGCTCGGCGGTCCATTCCGCGTCGGCTTCGGCCGCCTCGGCCACGGCGTCGCCTGCCGCGGATTCCGTCTCCGCGTCGGCGCTCTCCGCCACCGCGTCCTCGTCCAGCCGGGCCTCGAGTTCGGAGAACGGAGCCTCGGTCTCGGTCGCGGTCGGTACGTACTCCTGGACGACGACGTGCGCGTTGGTGCCGCCGAATCCGAAACCGGAGATGCCGATGGTCGCCTTGCCGCTGTAGCGGGGGAACTCGGTGGGCTCGTCGACGATCTTCAGGTGCGCCTGATCCCACGGGATGTACGGGTTCGGTCCGGCGTAGTTGATGTTCGGCGGAATGACGTTGTGGTGCAACGACATGATCACCTTCGCCAGGCTCGCCGCACCGGCGCCGGATTCCAGGTGACCGAAGTTGGTCTTGGCCGAACCGAGCAACGCGGGCTTGTCGGCCGCACGTCCCCGGCCGACCACCCGGCCGAGCGCGTCGGCCTCGATCGGGTCGCCGATCAGGGTGCCGGTTCCGTGCGCCTCGATGTAATCCACCGCCGACGGCGCGATGCCCGCGTCCCGGTAGGCGCGACGCAGCACTTCTGCCTGCGCGTCGGGATTCGGGGCGAGCAGACCGTTGGACCGCCCGTCGTTGTTGACCGCGGAGCCCTTGATCACGGCGTAGATCGTGTCGCCGTCGCGTTCCGCGTCGGCGAGCCGCTTCAGCACCACCAGACCGCCGCCCTCGGAGCGGACCATGCCGTCGGCGTCGCTGGAGAATGCCTTGATGTGCCCGTCCTTGGCGACGCCGCCATTGGCGTCGAAACCGAGCGTGGCCATCGGCGCGAGCAACATGTTCACGCCACCGGCGAGCGCCAGGTCGGCGTCACCGCTGCGCAGCGCCTGCACCGCCTCGTGCACCGCGACCAGGGTCGAGGAGCAGGCGGTGTCGACGGCCACCGACGGACCGCGGAAGTCGAAGAAGTAGGAAACCCGGTTGGGGATGATGGACGTGACGCTGCCCATGATCGCGTAGGCCTCGGCCGATACCGGCACGTTCGGATCGCGCTCGCTGCCGAGGCCGAGCGCCGCGAGCAGCATGAAGTCGTTGCCCGACGAGCCGATGAACACGCCGACCGGCTCGCCCTTGAGTTCGCTGGCCGGAATCCTGGCGTGCTCCAACGCCTCCCAGGTCAGCTCCATCATCAGGCGCTGCTGCGGATCGACCCGCTCGACCTCGACCGGCGACATGGCGAAGAACTCGGCGTCGAAACCCTTGACGACGTCCTGATCGAGATAGCCACCCCTGGTGTTGGCGTTCTCGACCGCTTCCGCCAACTGCGGCTCGGCCAGGAACTCCGACCAGCGCCCTTCGGGCCGCTCCCGGATGCCGTCACCGCGTCCGATGAGAAATTCCCACGTCGACTCCGGAGTGTCGCCCGCACCGGGCAGCCGCGTCGACAGACCCACGATCGCGATGTCGTGTGCCTCACCCGGCGCGTAGCCCGCCGTGTAGAAGGCGTCGTCGGACGACTCCGCGGGCAGCTCCGGCTCGCCGTTGATGATCCGCTCGGCCAGCGAGGCGATGGTCGGATGCTGGTACACGATCGTCGCGTTCAGCATCACGCCGGTCAGTTCCTCGATGTCCCCGCCGAGGGCGATGGCGTCCCGCGAGGCGAGCCCGAACTCCTCCATCGGCCGGTCCACGGTGATCTGCTCGATCGGTTGCCCGGTCGCCTCGGAGACCCAGCGCCGCAGCCACTCACGCAGCTCCGCCACCGACATGTCGGTCTGCGCGCCGCCCTTCGCGGACTCGGCCGGGGCCGCCGCGTCGGCGACGGTCTCCACGGGTGGGGCGTCGGTCGTCTGGGTGGGCGTGCCCTCGTTGTCAGCCATCAATTCCTCAAGCTACCTGTCTGCGTACCGGGCGTACCGTGTTTGATGCTCGGCGCTCGAGAAGCTCGGCGCCGAGCGTCGATGGTCGGTCCGAGGCCGCCCCTGGCAATTACTCTTCCGGTGCATCGGGGAAAGCCTGCTGGGTGTAACCACCCCGCAGCGTTCCCTCCAGATAGGCCGCCCGGCAGGCGCGGCGGGCGATCTTGCCGCTGGAGGTGCGCGGGATCGATCCCGCTGGCACCAGCAGCACGTCTCGAACGGTCACGCCGTGGCGCTGGGAGATCGCCGCGCGCACCGCGTCGGCGATCGGCAGCGGATCGGCCTTGCCCGCACCGGGACCGCGCTCACCCACGATGACCAGCTGCTCGGACGCGTCGTCTGCGTCGAACTGCAGGCCGGAGTGGCTGCCCTGCTCGAACACCTCGGCCGGGAGCTGGTTGGCGGGCACCGAGAACGCCGCCACGAAGCCGGGACGCAGCGCGGTGCTGGCCTCCTGCGCGGAGAACTCGAGATCCTGCGGGTAGTGGTTGCGACCGTCCACGATCACCAGGTCCTTGACCCGGCCGGTGATGTAGAGCTCGCCCTCGAAGTACACGCCGTAGTCGCCGGTGCGCATCCAGTTCGCGTCCGGCTCGGTGCCCTCGGCGTGGCTGCCTTCGGACAGGCGCTCGGTGACCTTGTTCTGGAACGTCGCCGCCGTCTCGTCGGGACGGCCCCAGTAGCCGATGCCCATGTTGTTGCCGTGCAGCCAGATCTCGCCGACGTGCCCGTCGGGCACCTCGCGACCGCCGCCCGACTCCACCGACTCCGGATCGATGATCGTCGCCCACTGCGAGAGCGCGATGTAGCCGCAGGACACCTGCGCGATCGCGTTCTCGTGACCGGGGTCGACCTTCACCATGCGGCCCGCGTTGAGTTCCCTGCGGTCGACGTAGGTGACCTTGGCCTCGTCCTCGGCCTTGGTGGCGGAGACGAACAGCGTGGCCTCGGCCATGCCGTAGCAGGGCTTGATGGCGGTCTTGGGCAGCCCGTAGGGGGCGAACGCCTCGTTGAACTTCTTCATCGACGAGGTGGTCACCGGCTCACTGCCGTTGATCAGGCCGATGACGTTCGACAGATCCAGCGACTCGCCGTTCTTCGGCAGACCGCGCGCCGCGGCGTGCTCGAAGGCGAAGTTCGGTGCGGCGGCGAAGGTTCCGGCGCCGTCGGAAACCGCGGCCAGCTCCTTGATCCACCGGTAGGGGCGGCGCACGAACGCGCTCGGCGACATGATGGTGATGTACTTGCCGCCCACCGCGGGCAGGATCACCGTCAGCAGGCCCATGTCGTGGAACAGCGGCAGCCAGGTGACGCCGCGTGAGTTCCAGTCCAGGTTGATCGCGTCGACCATCTGCAGCAGGTTGGTGCCCACCGCGCGGTGCGTGATCTCCACACCCGCGGGCACCCGGGTGGACCCCGAGGTGTACTGCAGGTAGGCGATGTCGTCGATCGCGATGTCCGGGCGCACCCAGCTCTCGCCGACGCTGTCGGGAATCGCGTCCACCGCGATGATGCGCGGGCGCTGGGCGGCGGGCAGCGAGCGGAAGAACTGCCGGACCCCGGCCGCGGAGGAGCTCGCGGTCAGGATGGCCGAGGGCTCACAGTCGCCGAGCACCGCGTGCAGGCGATCGGTGTGGCCCGGCTCGTCCGGGTCGAACAGCGGGACCGAGATGGTGCCCGCGTAGATCGCGGCGAAGAAGGAGATCACGTAATCCAAGCCCTGCGGCGCGAGGATCGCGACCCGGTCACCCGGGTTGGTCACCTGCTGCAGTCGAGCGGCCACCGCGCGCAGCCGAATACCGAACTCACGCCACGTCAACTCCTGCGCCTCACCGTCGCGCTCGCGCGAGTAGTCGATGTAGCGATACGCCAGGGTGTTCGCGTCGTTCCGGGTGTGCTTCTCGACGTGATCAACCAGGGTGTGATCCTCGGGAATGCGGATGTTCCCGGTTTCGTCCAGGTAGTCGTCGAAAGTCTCTTCCATTCCTTCTTCTCCTCCGAGGCACACGCAGCAAGACGGCGAGATCGCCGCTTTTACCTGTGAGGCCCCGACTCGCTTTCGCCCGCGGGTGCTCCAAGTGCAGAGCCAGCCTGCAGATTTTGTGCGGTCTGCGCGGTGACCGCTTATCGGCTAGATGTACTCAAACCAGAGTCATGTTACAGAGAAGACCGGCTCACTCGTCCCGCAGCAGGGGAATAACGGGGGCGAACGCGTCCATCTGGGTGGGGAATACACCGACATAGGACATCGAGGTGAGCTGCCGCACACGGCGGATCTGCTCGGCGATCTCCTCGAATGTTCCGATCGCCACGTAGGGCGAGTTGAGGATGTCCTCGACGGACAGCTGCACATCGACCTCCAGGTTCGGGTGCAGTCCCCGGTCCAACGCCGACAGCGCCATCTCCGCGGTCTTCTCGCGATCGTCGGTGATCACGATGGCGGTGATGGCCCAGTTCAGCTCGATGTCGGCGAACCGGTCACCGGCGGCCTCCTTGATCAGATTCACCTTTTCCACGGCCTTCTCGATGGTGATACCGGAGAGCAGGCCCTTGCCGTTCTTGGTGGTCACGGGAACGACGGAGACGATGTCGGCGTGCTTGGCGGCCAGCCGCAGCATCTTCGGACCGCCGCCGCCGGTGCAGATCGGGGGGCGTGGGCCCTGCCGCGGCCGTGGGGTCCCCTTGACGCCGCGGACCTGGTAGTGCTTGCCCTCGAAGGTGCACTCCTGGCCGCGCAGCAGCACGTCGAGAATGGTCAACGACTCGTCCAACTTCTCCAGTCGGACACCGGGCGACTCGTACGGGATGCCCGCGTTCTCGAACTCCTCCTTGATCCAGCCCGCGCCGACGCCGACCTCGAGCCTGCCCTTGGACAGCACGTCGATGGTCGCCAGATCCTTGGCCAGCACGACGGGGTGGCGGAAACCGTTCGCCAGCACCGACGTGCCGAGCCGGATCTTCTCGGTGGCCTGGGTCAGCGCGCCGAGCGCGGCGATCGGCCCGATCTGCTCACCGAGGTGGTCGGGCACCACGAAGGTGTCGAAGCCGTACTCCTCGGCCTGCTGAGCGGTCTGCACGAACTTCCGCGCGCCGCCCTCCTGCTTGTTTCCTTCCCCGGCCGCCGCGAAGCGGAACGGGCGCAACGGAGTGCCCAGCGCGGACAACGCAGCATCCGCGTCACGGCTCGCCGTGGTGGCCGGTGCGGCGGCTTCTGTCATGAACTCATGCTCCTGGCTGTAAGGAAAATACGGGCGCGACGCCCGCTTCGGGTCCGCGCTGGGGTGGTGCCCGGCGTCGCGATCACCAGCGCACTTTACAGCGTGCTACCCAACTCGAGTTGCGCTTGTCACGCCAATCGGGTGCGGGGTATCTCACGGCCTGTGAATTTTCACGAATGAGCCGGATGCGGCGCTGTCTCGATGAGTCCGGCCGCCCAGTTCGCCGTCCACTGCGTCGCGGTGTTGCCGTCGCCGTCGACGACGAAACTGTTGTAGAGGGTGTGCACCGGGTTTCCCGCGGCCCGGACCAGCGTGTTCACGCTGCCCAGGATGTTCCACGGACTCAGCGCCTCCCGGGGTGCGTCGCAGATCAGATCGCCGGGCGCGCACATGGTGTAGGTGCGACCGGCCAGCGTGCCGAAGCCCCCTTGACGCGGACCGGTCATCGTGATGCCGGGCACGTTCAACCCCTTCAGCGCGACTTCGGCACCCACACCCGGCGGCGGGGTGCCGATCTGGATCGCCTGGCCCGGGCCGTTGTCGCCGGTACGGCGTCCGTCGGCGATCAACGTCACGCCCAGCACCAGATCGGCGGGCACCGGGCCCGCGCCCGCACCGATCTGCGCGGCGACGTCACCCGCGATCACCGCGCCCTGGGAGAACCCCGCGAGCACGTAGGTGGTCAGCGGGCACTCCTGGTGCCGCGCGGCCATGGCGTCGACCATCCGCTGGGTGCCCTCGGATCGGCTGTTGTTGTACGACTGCTGGCCGTCCGGCGGGATCGCGATCGGATTGGAGAACTGCGCGACGTACGGAACGGTGTACACGTCCACCCGCTCGCTCGGGAACCGCTGGGTGATCGGGCCGGAGACGTTGAGCATCAGCGACACCGGGTTGGCGGTCGGATTGTGCGGATCGTCGGCGCTGTTCGACTCCCACGTGCCGGGCACCGAGATCATCTGCACATCCGGACAGCTCGCGGGCTGCGACGTCGGGCGTTCCGGCGGTTTCGGCCCGGGGCCGGGCGGGCGCAAACGCCCTGCTAGCAGGTACCACAGCAGCAGGACCACCAGGATGATCAGCAGGATGCCGCCGATCACGAGCAGGCATCCCGCCGGCTTGGACCGGCGGGAGGTCGAACGGACGCGCGAACTCACTGGCAGTACGTGGCGCGAGCGGTGGAGATGTAGATCTGCCCGGCCTTCTCCACCGGCATCTTCGCCGGGTCGAAGGACGGATCCGAACCTGCCATGGCGTTGACGAAGGTCATCAGATCCTGATCGGACGCGCCCGCGGCGGTGCCCTGGCAGACGTACGCGCCGATGCTCAGCGCGATGTCCGGGCTTGACGGGGTGACACCCTGCTTGGCCAGCTCATCCAGGAACTTCTTGTCCTTGTCGGTGAGCTTCGAGGTGTCCGCGGGCGGGACGGCTTCGGTCGGCACCGGCTGCGGACGCTCGGGCGCCACCGTCGTGGTGGGCTGCTCCGGCGCGGGAGCGGGCTGGCCGGTTTCGGCGGGTGTCGAAGCGACCGGCGACGTGGTCGCCGCCGCTGCCGTCGTGGTGCGGGTAGGCGATGGCGTGCTCGTCGCGGTCGAATCATTGTCGCCGCACGCGGCGAGCAGGCCGGTTGCGGCAATCGCCACAACCACGCCGAATACCTTTCCACGGGTCCGATGCATGAATTCTTGTCCTCGATCTGTCACTGAGCGGGGTCGGGTCGCCCACCAGGCTAGCTGGGTCCGATTTGCAGCGCCTGCGGCGCTGCGTGTTCGCGGCCCCTTTATGGCTCGCGTCCGAGCGACCGCCGCTGGCGACTTCGTCGCGGACGCGGCGGCCGCTCGGACGCGAGCCGGGCCGCGAACGGCGCATGCTCGGTCTCGCTTCGCTCGAAACCGGGAGCTGCGCCGACGTGCTCGTATACATGTCAGCTCACCAACCGATGCATGCTTCCCGGCACTTGGCCAAGGCCCGACGCACAACTTCCATCTGGCCGGGCGGGCGACGCCGTAGCCGCCGAACTGGCCGAACCGAACCAGGTGGCGCACTCGCGGCAGCTGCCGATGCGGCCGACACAGGTCGCAAGGCGGGTGATGGTCCACCCGCCGACGACAGCGGAGCGAACACTGTGTGCGCTGCGCTGACCGAGCCGGGACCGGCAACCCATTCGTGCGGTCGATCCGGAAGCCGCGCACGACCTGACCGCAGGCGCATCCGCTAACACGTGGCGCGGGTCGGGCAGGTCGGGTGAGAGCGCGCGGGCTGCCGTGCACCGGTCGCACTCAAAGCGCGTGCAGTTCCGGTTTGCCGTCGCGCAGCGTGATGAAACCTCCCTGGAAGTTCTGCTGCACGCCGTCCGAGATGGGGAACTCGTCGCCGGTGGGGAAGCCGAGTTTGCCGTTCTCGTAGCCGGCGTCGCGCCAAGCATCCAGTATCGGGCCGTTGCGGACCGCCCAAGCGCCGGACATCGGGCTCCAGTAGATGGTCCCGCCTTCGAATCGGCTGAAGCGGCCCGCGTCCTTCACCGTCTGCTCTTCGGCGACCGGGAAGCCGAGCGGACTGTTCTCGAAGCCCAGCTGGGCGTACTTGCCGAGGATCAGGCCTTGGACGCGGTGCACGCCGGTGGCCTGGCTGTAGTAGAACGGACCGTTCTCGAAGGCTTGCACGGCGCCGTCGCGACTCGGTGTCTTGGCCTCCGGCGCTGTCGGGTAACCGGCGGGACCGCGTTCGAACCCCTGCTTGCCCCACTCGTCGTAAATTGCGCCACGCACCATTTGAGCTCCGGTCTGCGGCGTCCAGTACAGCGCGCCGTGCTGGAAGGCCTGGAACCGGCCGCGGCCGTCCTCCAGCGCGCGTTCCTCGCCCGTCGGCAGCCCGAGCGGTCCGGTAGGTCCTCCCGCCGCCTGGTAACCGGGCCCGAATACGCCGCCGACCGGGTAAGCGCCACTGTCCGGCGTGAAGAACACCCGGCCGCCCTTGAAGTCCTGCGCGGTGCCTCCTGCCACGGCGTACTCCCCGGTGAGGCAGTCACCGAGCCAGCCCGCCGCGGCTGCTACCGGGCCGATCGCGCCGCCCGGCTGACAGGCGGGCTTGCCCTGATCGACACCGAGCGCGGACGCGGCCTGGGTCCAGGACTGACGCATCTCGAAGTCCCAGTACGGCCAGGAATGGGTGCCGGACGGGCGATAGTTCACCTGCGCGGGAATGGCCAGCTTGGACAGCTTGGTCACGAAGTTCTGCGAAGTGAGCCGGGAGAGGATCTCCAATCCCATGCCCGCGATGTTGGTGCTCACCCCAGGAATGCCGAGGGCGTGGTCATAGGGACCGATCGCGCCGCTGCCGCTGGAGACGTAGAGACTGACTCCTCGCAGCTTGTCGGCCAGCACGTACGGGTCGTGCGCCTCCCACTCCGGGTCCGTCTGCCTGCCCCACATGGCGGCGGAGTCGAAGCCGCCCGCATCCCGCATGGCGAACTCGATGGCCTGCGGCATGCCCAGCGTCGTCGTGGTCAGGAAGCCCGAATACGACGCGGCGTGCCGTACGAAGCCCGGATTGCGGGCGGCGAGGAACATCGCGGCCGTGCCACCCATCGAGAGGCCTTCCACGCCCCGCACGGGTGTCGCACGCCAATGACTCTCCAGCAGCGGCGGAAGCTCCTTGGTGAGAAAAGTCTCCCACTTGTAGGTACGGCCGTTGTCCGGCTGGAGCCAGTCGGCGTAGAAGCTGGCCTGCCCACCCACCGGCAGCACCACGGTGACGTTCTTGTCGGCGAAGAAATCGACCGCCCCCGCCTCCTTCGTCCAGCCGCTCTCGTCGTCGGTCGCGCGCAGACCGTCGAGCAGGAACAGGACGGGGAATCTGGCCTCCGGGTGGGCGTTCCAGTCTCTGGCCAGCAGCAACTGGACCTGGATCGGCACTCCCATGGACGGCGAGGTCACCCACAGCGCGACGCGACGGTCGCTGAGCCACTGCACCTTCTCCAGCGCGGGCGCGGCCACGGCCGCCGCTGGCTCCGCGACGGCGGGAGCCTCGACGGACACGCTCGCGGCTAGCGGGATCACCATCGTGGCGGCGACCAGCATGAGCCGCTCGCGTGCCGAACGCGCGACGAGACGCCCGCGTATGCCACAGCTACCGCGTGTAATCCCTGCCACAAAAGCTTTGTACTCCCGTTATAGCGACGTTTACGGGAGACACGCGCTGCACAGCAAACAATGTTCGCTGTCACGCGATCATAGCTGCCCCCGAACGCAATTCAGGCCGCACCGAATCGGTGCGGCCTGAATGCGACGAGGTGGATCAGATCACCAGGCGCCGGTGGCGTCCAGGATCATGTTGCGCGAGGCGAACAGCTCGCCCTCCCAGTACTTCCAGGAGTGGGTGCCCGCGGCCGGGAAGTCGAAGCGGGCCGGGATACCCAGCGAGTTCAGGCGGGCCTGGAACGCGCGGGTGTTCACCAGCGACAGGGCCTCCAGCGCCATCCCGTTGCCGGTGTTGAACACGCCGACCGCCGAGTTCGGCTGGTCGTACTGACCCGGCAGGCCGCTGGCGGCCGAGATGTACATCGGCAGGCCGCGCAGCTGCGGCGCGAAGACGAACGGGTCCATCCGCAGCCACTGCGAGCTCCACGGCGCGGCCATCGCGTCGACGTTGTAGCGGCCCGCGTCCAACATCGCGATGCGGATCGCCTCACGCATACCCGGCGCGGAGATGTTCAGGTAGCCCGAGTAGGAGGCGGCGAACTTGAACTGGTCGCGGTGGTAGGCCGCGAGAGCCAGCGCCGCGCTACCGCCCATGGACAGGCCGACGACCGCGTTGTTGGTGCGCGAGACGCCGTAGCCCTCCAGGAAGGCGGGCAGCTCCTTGGTGAGGAAGGTCTCCCACTTGTAGGTGGTCTTCTGGCCGTTGGTGTTCGACGGCGCGTACCAGTCGGTGTAGAAGCTGGACTGGCCACCGACCGGCATCACCAGAGTGATGTTGTCGTTGCCGAACTGCTGCAGCGCGTTGGTCTCGAACGTCCAGGCGTTGCGGTCGTCGCGGGCGCGCAGACCGTCGAGCAGGTACAGCGCCGCGTTGCCGCCGCGTGCGGCCCACTGCACCTGCACCTTGATCGGGCCCATGCTGGACGGGACCATCAGGTCCTCGAAGCCGCCCGCGGGCGCCCGCAACACCGGCGTGTGCACCGACGGCGCCGCTGCGGCGAGAGTCGGGGTTGCCAGGCCTGCGGCGATCGGTAGCGCCAGCGCGGCGGCACCGACAGCCAGAATTCGATTACGCCAACCGCGAGCCGCGCCTCGCCGTCCCGACTGTGTTCTCTTCGGCGCGGCCGCCCTGCCGAAACGCATGAATCCTGCTCTCTTTCTGCTGTTGTGGTGCCACTCGCCGCCCGAGGGGCGAAGCGGCACCCGTGTTGCCAACGAGACGCGCGTCACGGACATGGTCCCGACAATCCGATACCCATGACGGCGCTACAACGATCTGGTCACACTTGCGCTCGCTGGACGATATTCGACGCCCCCCGCTTTAGCAAGATCCGGGGCTTTCCACTGGCCGAAATCCATCCGTTCACGCAAGGTAATGGTGCGGTGACCTTATCGCGTTCTCGCGGTGATGTCGTGTTGGAACGCAAGATATTCGCGCTCCTGGCGGGAACTGTCACCGACCCGAGATCTTCGCAATCCCGACACCTCCAGCGGCCTCCCCGCAGGCCCTCGGCGCCTCCGAGCAACGAGGCAGAGGCCACCCAGACCAGTGACCGAACCGTGATCGGAACCGAGATCTGCCGTGATAGCCACAGATGCAACTTCGGGCAAACAGCCCCGAGCACCGTTGACCACACTACAGCGATCATGCAGCAAACATTGGGTCGGATGCCCGGACTTCCCCCGCGCCGCCCCCGCATAACCCCCTACTACCTACCCCCACTCCCCCAAGCTGGCGGCCCCGAGAACGCCTCCCTGTTCAAAACGGCCACTACGCAGCCCCCAACGGCCAGGAAGACAACTGCACAAACCGCGAACAAATGCCCCCGCCAATCCCCCCGCACACCAGAAAGCGCAAGTTTCCCACACACTGACCCCCCGGGTGCGAGTCTTACGAGCGCCGTTCGCGGCCCGGCTCGCGCCAGAGTGGACGAAGCGCATGCGCCGCAGGCGCGAGTCTCGTCCGCTCTGACGCGAGCCATAGGGGGCCGCGAACACGCGGCGCCGCAGGCGCCGCCAAAAGATTCAGCCGATGTTCGCCGACATATCCGGGATCATTCGCATGGCCTCGTCAGCCCAGTTGTTCCAGGCGTGAATACCGAACGGCGGGAAGGAGTAGACGGCGTTGCCGCCACCCAAGGTCGCCATCCGGACCTGGAACGCGCGAGTGTTCGCCAGCGCCAGGCTTTCCAGCCCCATGCCGTTGAGGGTGCCGAAGCTCGGCGGGTCGCCGGCCGAGGGCAGTCCGCTGGCCGCGGCGATCCACAGGCGGGTGCCGTTGCGGATCAGGTTGGGCGCGAACACGAAGGGGTCCATCCGCAGCCACTGCGGGCTCCACGGCGGCGCCATCGCGTCGACGTTGTAGCCGCCCGCGTCCAGCATGGCGGCGCGGATGGCCTCCCGCATACCCGGCGCCGAGTTGTTCAAATAGCCGGAGAACGACCCCGCGAAGCTGAACTGGTCCGGGTGGTAGGCCGCCAGGGTGAGCGCCGCGCTACCGCCCATCGACAAGCCGAAGGCGCCGTTGCGGTTGGGGTTGAACCCCAGCCGATCGCGCAGCGCCCAGCGCAGGTTGTTGGTCAGGAAGGTCTCCCACTGATACCGGTAGCTCTTGCCGGGCCCGCCCGCGAACCCGTCCAGCCCGCCGGAACCGGTGCTGGAGCCCGCGCCCGCCGGGACGCCGAAGAACTCGCTCGGCGCGATCCAGTCGGCATAGAAGCTCGACATGCCACCGACCGGCATGACCACGTTGATGTTCTGGCTCGCCAGGACTTGCGGGATGTTGGTCTCGATCTCCCAGCCGTTCAGCGTCTCCGGCGCCCGCATGCCGTCCAGCACATAGGCGACGCGATTGGTGTTGCCGTCGGCGGCACGCAGGATCCGGGTCTTGATCGGACCCATGCCGGAATCGACCCAGAAATCGAAGGCCGCGGGGTCGAACGCCGCCGACGCCGTGGCGCCCACGCCCGCGACGGTCGCCCCGAGCGGCAGCAGCATCGCCGCGGCGATGCCGAGGGCGGACCGCCGCAACCACGAACCGGCTACTCGGGGCCTCTGGGGCCAGCGCTTCCCGCGCGCACTACGCATCACATCGACCTTTCCCTCAGGCGGCCCGGTCTGGCAAACTATTAGCAATCCCAACCGGCCCCTCGTCGGACACCAAGACGAGACGCCCACCAAGAAACCGGACGAATCGACCTTGGTGCATGCTGTTCGGGTATCAATTGGAAACGAATGCCTTCATGTTGCTGGATGGTGATCCAGACCACAACTACCGAAGCCGTTTTCTCTTCGTATTCGTTGCCGAAGTACCCGCGGACGACCGGGTAAACGCCGAAAAGGCCGCTCCGCGCCGATGGCGCGAAACGGCCTTTCCTCGCTATGGCCGGGCTACTACCCGATGTTCGCGGACAGATCCGGGATCATCCGATAGACCTCATCGGCCCAGTAGTTCCAGTTGTGCACACCCACGGCCGGGAAGTCGTAGGTGACATTGTTCGCGCCCAGGGTGAGCATGCGAACCTGGAAGGCGCGGGTGTTGGCCAGGGCCAGCGTTTCCAGACCCATCGCGTTGAGCGTGTTGAAGCTGATGCCGTCCGCCCCGCTGGGCAGACCACTACCGGCGGAGACCCACAGGCGAGTGTTGTTCGCCTTCAGTCGCGGCGCGAACACGAACGGGTCCATCCGCAGCCACTGCGGGCCCCACGGCGGCGCCATCGCGTCGATGTTGTAGCCGCCTGCGTCCAGCATCGCCACGCGCAGCGCCTCACGCATACCCGGCGCGGAGATGTTCAGGTACCCGGAGTACGAACCGGCGTAACGGAACTGGTCGGGGTGGTAGGCCGCCAGAGTGAGGGCGGCGCTGCCGCCCATGGAGAGACCGAAGATGCCGTTGCCGTTCGGGTTGAACCCGAGGCGGTCGCGCAGCGCCCAGCGAAGGTTGTTGGTGAGGAAGGTTTCCCACTTGTAAGTGCTGGTCTTGCCCGGTCCGCCAGCGGAACCGGTCAGCAGGCCGGAGCCGGAGTTCGCCGAACCGGTGGAGGACGAGCCCGCGCTGCCGAGGCCGAAGAAGTCGCTCGGGCCGTTCCAGTCGGCATAGAAGCTGGACTGGCCGCCGACCGGCATGACCACGTTGATGTTCCACTTGGTCAGCTCGCGCGCGACCTCGGTATCGATCTCCCAGCCACTGAGGTCGTTGCGCGCCCGCATGCCGTCCAGCGCGTACACCACGCGGCCGGTGTTGCCATCGGCGGCGCGGAAGATACGCGACTTGATCGGCCCCATTTCGGAGTCGACCCAGAAATCCATGCCATCCGGATTGAACGCGGCGGACGCCGGGGCGGCAGGGCCTGCCACCGACACCCCGAGCGGTAGCAGAACTGCCAGCGAAACCAGCATGGACCGCTTGAGCCAGGAACCCGCTCTTCGAGAATTAAGACGACGCCCGATCACGCCTCGCATCAGTTTGAACCTTTCGTTTGCACAGCGACAGCGGCAAGCCGTCCACACGGTAACCCGTCGATGCCCACGACCGGTGGACGCCAGGCCGGGCATACGGTCGTAGCGTATATCGGTATCGACACGGTGGCGTTACCAAAAAGAGATAAAGCGGCGTACGCCACTTTATCTACCTCGCACAATGGGGCCATTGGGCCCACCGTGCCCGATGGGCCCAATGTGATTCACGGGATCAGCGCTGCGCGACCGGTTGCGGGAAGGGATCGACCAGTCCGCACCGCTGGATCTCGTACTTCGGGACGCGATCGATGCGGTACTTCGCGAACCGCAACGCGTTGCGCAGGTTGTGCCGGAAACGCTCGAAGGTGAGCGGATCGCGGTAGGAGATCAACAACGCCTGGGTGTCCGGGCAGGACATCGCGGTGCGCGCCTGGGCGACCCACTTCTCGTCCAGGTACCAGGGCATCCACGGTTTCTTGTCCACCATGCCGGTATCGACGACGACCCAGTCCGGGTACAGGCTCTTGTCGTGGCCGATCCGGCCGTCGGTGAGCCGGTCGGTGTGCGCGGCCAACGGGTAGGCCAGACCCATCGGATCGATCACGGGCACGTCCAGCGGAACGTTCATGCTGGTCATGCCGAGATTCAGGAAGTAGACCGTGTGCCCGGCGCCGCCGTCCGGAATCGGCTGGGGCGGCGGAGCGATGTACCAGAACATGAACGACGGCGAGTTGAGCAGCAGACCGCCGTCCGGAGTGCCGGTGATGTCGTTGACCATCGCGCGGATGCGCGGGTAGTCCAAGTAGTCCTCGGCCAGGATCGGGTGGTCGTGCCCGGTGTTGAGCACGTAGTAGACGCGCTCGTCGACGATTCCGGTCGAAGTGATCTTGGTGCCGGTCTTGATCGCGGTGGTGTTCGCCGCGAACAGCGCCCACCCCGCGACGCCGACGAATGCCACCGCCAGCGCCGCGTAGGACCAGTCGGCGGCGGTGGCCGCGCGCACACCGCCCTGCGGCGCCCGGATCGGAATGACCGCGACCGGGAGCAGGAACAGGAACAGCTGGGGCAACAGCATTCGGCCGTGCATGAAGTCGCCGCCGACCCGAAGCGCGTAGATGGTCAGGAGGAACCCGCTGGCCAGAACCGAAGCGACCACAGCGCCCGGCGAGCGCAACCACTCCCGGATCCGGCCGATCGACCAGCCACGCGCGTCTTCGTTTTCGGCACGCGCGTTCCGAGTCGCACCCGTGCGAGCGGCGAGCACACCGGCGATCAGCAATACCAGCAGCGGCGCCCACAGGAAGTACGGACCGACGAGGTCCCAGAGGTAGGTGAAGCCCTGCCCCCACTTGGCGCCGCCCGCGTCCTTCGCGACGGCGGTGTTCGGGTAGGGCAGGCCGTAGTAGCCCATCCGCCAGATCTGGTAGCCCAGCGGCACCAGTCCGGCCACCGCGACGATCACCGCGCGCAGCACGATCGGCCGCAGCCTGCTCTCGGGCATGGGCGCGCAGAAGATCATCAGCAGCGCGAGCGCGCCGACCAAGGTCATCTCGGGCCGGATCAGGGGGGCCAGCCCGGCGAGGAAGACCAGGCCGAGCAGGCCGGGCAGGCGCACCGACTTGGCCTGGCTCCAGCGCATCAACTGCCACCACAGCAGGCCGATCCAGCAGATCACCAAGCCGCTTTCCAGACCCGAGGTGGCGTAGTCGCGGGCCGGGGGCAGTGCGATGTAGACCAGCACGCCCGCGGGCAGCAACAGCCCGGTGCGGGTCCCGCCCCACAGGCGCGCCGAGCCGAGCATGGCGAACACGACCGCGGCCAGCGAGACGGTGAGCGCGACGCCGAGCACCACGTACTCGAGCCGCGCCTGGGTCAGCCAGCTGAAGAACCAGACCAGGTAGGTCCACGCGGTGCTGGTGTTGGTTTCGACGCGCTCGCCCTCGTTGAAGACGGGGCCGTTGCCCGCCAGCAGGTTGCGCACCGTGCGCAACACGATGAGACCGTCGTCGGCGATCCACCGCCGCTGCCAGCCCCCGACCGCGAAAAGAACAACGGTGAGCGTGATCCCACCGACGAACGTGGCTTTGGACAGACGCGCGAACCGCGACGCGGAGCCGGACGACTCATCGGCCGACCGCTCCGCCGCGTATTCCGTTCGCTCCGCCACCAGCATCTCGTCAGGTGAGATAGACAGCGACACCTACCGCTCCGATCCAGGCGATTGCGAGGAACTGCAGGACGCGGTCCCCCAGCGCGATCTCTTCCGGCTCCCCGGCCTCGCCCCCATCGACGTCGACCGCGTAACGCAGGATTGCGATGGTAAACGGGACCATCGAGATCGCGAACCAGTTGGTGTCCTTGATGCCGTCCTGCTGGAACGCCCACAGCCCGTAGAAAACCACCACCGCCGTCGCGGCCAGCGTCCAGATGAAGCGCAGGTAGGTGGGCGTGTAGTACTCCAGCGACTTGCGGATCTTGGCGCCGGTGCCCAGCGCGATCTGCAGCTCCGCGTAGCGCTTGCCCGCCGCCATGAACAGCGAGCCGAAGGCCATGATCAACAGGAACCACTGCGACAGCTCGATGTCGGCCGCCGCGCCACCGGCGACCGCGCGCAGCAGGAAGCCGGAGGACACGATGCAGATGTCCAGCACGGCTTGATGCTTGAGTCCGAAGCAGTAGGCCAGCTGGATGCCGATGTAGACCGTCATCACCACGGCGAGATGCCACGAGGCGAGGAACGAGCCCGCGATCGACCCGGCCAGCAGCAATGCCGACAGCAGGTAGGCCAGGTTCACCGGGACGACGCCCGCGGCGATCGGCCGGAACCGCTTGGTCGGATGCGCCCGGTCGGCCTCCACGTCGAGCGCGTCGTTCACCAGGTAGATGCCCGATGCCGCCATGCAGAACACCACGAAGGCGATGCCGACGTGCGCGAGCACGTCCACGTTGGTCGCCGTGCCCGCGGCCAGCGGAGCGGCGAGCACCAATACATTCTTGACCCACTGCCGCGGACGGACTGCCTTGAACAGACCGCCGGCCAGCGTCTTGGGCGGGCCCTTGACTACCGCCTCGGCCAGGTCGGCGCCGGTCGGCTCTTCACTCATGTCAACGAAGGCTCTTTCTTGTGCGGTCATTGTCGAGTCTCTTTTCGGCGGCGAGCAGGGCGGCGGCGGACGCGGCGCCGAGCGCGGAACCGGCGAGCACGTCGGTGGGGTAGTGCACCCCGAGGACCACCCGCGAAAGCAGCATCGGGGGGACGAGCACCGCAGGCAAGGGTAGCCCGGTCAATCTGCCGAGCAACACGGCCGCTGCCGTCGTCGAGGTCGCATGCGAGGACGGGAAACTGAGTTTGCTCGGCGTCCCCACGTTGACCTGCACCGACGGATCGTTCGGGCGCGGACGGCGAACGACGCGCTTGATGACGATCGAGGCCGCGTGCGCGCCGACCGCGCCGACCGCGACCCCGGCCCATTGTCTGCGCCGCGGCTTGTCCACCAGCCAGCCTGCGGCGGCGATGCCGACCCAGCCGAGCGCGTGCTCGCCGAAGTGCGACAGGCCACGCGCGGCGGACACCACGGCGGGCTTGCTACCGAGGGTGGCCTGCACCGCGTTGATGATCGCGACCTCCGGCGGCGCCTGCCCGGCAGGCGCGGGGTGCGCGGACACCGGGCCACCGTGACCGTTGGCGCTGTGCAGCGGCGGCTGCACCGCCGCGTCGTCGGCGGCGCTCGCTCCGAGACTCACTGCTGCTCATCCTTCGTGTCGATGCCGAAGACCTTCTCCCACGCCGCGGTGCTGGTCAGCTGCGGGTGGGCGGCGCGGTAGCGCTGCTGCATCTCCGGGAAACGGGCGGCCAGCTCCTTGCGCAGGCGCATGGCTTCCTTGAACAGGCCGAGCGCCTGGCGGGGGTCGCGCTTGCGGTAGACGACGCCGCGGCCGTCGGCCGTGGTGACGGTGACGCCGTCGACCTGCGAGAGCAGGAACCAGCGCGCGTCCAGCGTCGGCACGTTCAGCTGCGGGGTCTCGTGGTGTTCGGTGCGCGCGGAGCGGAAGTTGTGCACCACGCCCTTGGCCAGCCGAGCCACCTTGGCGATCGGATTGGCCGGCTCACCGACCGCCCCGACGCCGATGTGGCTGGCCAGCGGCAGTTCGGTGGACGAGGGCAGGATCACCGCGTCCGGATACTGCTTGCGCAGCTCGTGCACCGCCCCCAGAGCGCTGGGCAGTAGCTGGAACAGTCGTTCCGGGCCTGCGAGGAAATCGCGGATGGCGAGGTTCTGGATCGCGACCGTCGAGTACTCCAGGCACAGCAAATGCTTCAGCGTCGCCTTGATCGTGTTGACGACCATGCCGCGCCCGTTGCCCGGCAGGTGCAGCGAGGCGACGACCAGGCGATTGCGCAAGTGGAAGTACGCCTGCCAGTCGATGGCGTCGTCCTTGTCGCTCCAGGCCATGTGCCACACCGCCGCGCCGGGCAGCGTGACGGTCGGGTACCCGGCCGCGCGAGCACGCAAGCCGTACTCCGCGTCGTCCCACTTCAGGAACAGCGGAAGCGGCTGGCCGAGCTCCTCGGCGACGCGCCGCGGGATGACACAGGTCCACCAACCGTTGAAGTCGACGTCGATGCGCCGGTGCAACAGCTTCGAGTTGTCCCGGTCCTTGAGCGGGTACTTCGAGAAATCGTGGTCGTACTCGACGTTCGGCGCCGCGGTCCACATGAAGATGCCGCGATCGACCACTTCGCCCATGACGTGCAGGTGCGAGCGCTCCTGCAGGTTGAGCATCTGGCCGCCGACCAGCACCGGCGACTTCGCGAAGCGGGCGAAGGCCAGCGCGCGCAGGATGGAATCCGGCTCGATCTCGATGTCGTCGTCCATGTAGACGATGTACTCGGCGTCGGTGGTCTTCAGTGCCTCGTACATGACCCGGCTGTAGCCGCCGGACCCGCCGAGGTTGGGCTGGTCGTGGATGGAAAGGCGATCCCCGAGCGCGGCCGCCGATTCCGTGAAGCCGGGCTCGTCGACGACCTTCTTCGTGCCCTGGTCCGGGATGATGACGGCCGCGATCTTCTCCAGCACCAGCGGGTCGGAGCCGAGTGCGGCGAGCGTCTTCACCGCGTCGGTGGGCCGGTTGAAGGTGGGCATGCCGACCGCGATGCTGCCCTCTCCGGGCGCCTCGATCGGCGCGTACCAGCCGCCCGACAGCAGCGTGACCGCCGTGTCGGTGGTGATGTCGAACCAGATCCAGCCGCCGTCCTCGAACGGGCCCAGGTCGGTCTCGAATTCGACGACCACCGAGTCGGCGCCGGTCGCGACCGCGAATTCCTTGCCCTGCACGTGGATTCGCGAGCCGTCGGCCTTGGATCGGTACACGTCCACCCGGCCGTGACCGGCCAGTTCCAGCCGCAGCACCACCGAAGACAGGATGCTCCAGCGCCGCCAGTAGCTCGCGGGCAGGGCGTTGAAGTACGTGCAGAAGGAGACCTCGGACTCCGCGCCGATCGACAGCGACGTGCGGGTGGTCGCGTGCGCGCGCCTGGCGTTGGTCTGCGACTCCTCGACGTAGAGCGTGCGCACGTCCAGCGGCTCGCCCGGCCGCGGCAGGATGATGCGCTGCAACAGCGACTTGGCGCGGGTCTCGGTGGTCATGTCTTCCAAAATGGATTGGGAGGTCATTCCGCTCCTAAGCCTCCTGGTCCACGAGCGGCGCACCATCCGCCAGATGCGGGTGCAGCACGTTGTCGAACGTGCTCAGCGCGCTGCCGATCGCCATGTGCATGTCCAGGTACTGGTAGGTGCCGAGACGGCCGCCGAAGACGACCTTCGCCGTGGCGGTCTCCTGCTTGGCCAGCTCCCGGTAGGCCAGCAGTTTCGCCCGGTCCTCCGGTGTGTTGATCGGGTAGTACGGCTCGTCGCCGGTCTGCGCGAATCGGGAGTACTCCCGCATGATCACCGTCTTGTCGGTGGGGTACTCGCGCTCGGGGTGGAAGTGGCGCGGCTCGATGATGCGGGTGTAGGGAACGTCCGCGTCGTTGTAGTTCATCACCGAGGTGCCCTGGAAGTCGCCGAGCGGCAGCACCTCGGTCTCGAAATCGATGGTGCGCCAGCCCAGCTCGCCTTCGCTGTAGTCGAAGTAGCGGTCCAGCGGGCCGGTGTAGACGACCGGCGCGTCCGGGCTTTCGGCGCGCAACTGCTCGCGCACTTCGAACCAGTCGGTGTTCAAGCGCACCTCGATCAGGTCGGAGGCGGCCATGTTCTCCAGCCACTTCGTGTAGCCCTCGCGGGGCAGGCCCTCGTAGGTGTCGTTGAAGTAGCGGTTGTCGAAGGTGTAGCGGACCGGGAGGCGGGTGATGTTGCCCGCGGGCAGTTCCTTCGGGTCGGTCTGCCACTGTTTGGCGGTGTAGTCGCGGACGAACGCCTCGTAGAGCGGGCGGCCGATCAGCGAGATGGCCTTCTCCTCGAGGTTCTGCGCGTCCTTGGTCTCGATCTCCGAGGCCTGCTCCGCGATCAGCGCGCGCGCCTCTTCCGGCGAGAAGTAGCGGCCGAAGAACTGGGAGACCAGGCCGAGGCCCATCGGGAACTGGTAGGCCTGTCCCTTGTGCATCGCGAAGACGCGGTGCTGGTAGCCGGTGAACTCGGTGAACTGGGTGACGTAGTCCCACACCCGCTTGTTCGACGTGTGGAACAGGTGCGCGCCGTACTTGTGGATCTCGATCCCGGTTTCCGGATCCGGCTCGGAGTAGGCGTTGCCACCGATGTGGTGGCGCCGTTCGATCACCAGAACCCGTTTACCCAGCACGGAGGCGGCGCGTTCGGCAACGGTCAGCCCGAAGAATCCGGAGCCGACGACGATCAGATCGAACTGTGAGGCGGAATGGACGGAGGTACCCGGGGACGATGCGACGGTCACGGGAGCCCAGAGTATCGGAAGTCCCCGCCGCGTCCGGGTGGAGTCGGAACTGCGCTCAGCGACACCACTCGCCGCACCCGGTTTCACCTCCCTGACCTCGGTATTTCGCCGGATGTTTGCCCAAATGGACTTCTTTGGCAACTGACCGGTTGTTTACTGCCGCGGCCCAATGAGCGCGCACGGCTCCGGGTGCTCCCGGCCGCCGGAGCCGGTGTGCGCTCGAGTGATCTTCTCGGGACGGGTCTCAGACCGGGAAACCTACGTCGAGCTCCACCTTGTCCCGCTCGGTGTACAGCCGCCAATAGTGATCGCCGAGTTCGTCGCCGCTCATACGGACGATCTCCAGGCCCGCCGGGATCACTTCCGGATTCTCATCGATGATCTGCGCGGCTTTGCTGCCGTCGATCAGCACGCCGATGTTGAGCAAGCCGACGTAGACGCCGGTACCCCGCAATTCCACCTCGAGCTGGCGCAGGTAACCGCGCTGCGCGGCCAGGGCGATGCCGAAGTTGGCCAGATAGGGCGCCACGTAGTGCTCGGACGAACCCGAGGAGAACAGCAGCGCGCCTTCGCCTCGCTCCACCATCTTCGGCGCGAGCGCGCGCGTCACCATGATCGGCGAGTGCAGCTTCAGCGCGATGGGCGCATCGAGGGACGGGATGTCCACCGACAGGGTGTCAGGGATGCGATCGCTCATGTTGCCCGCCGCGCCGTGCATGGCCGCGTCGATCGGCCCGAACGTCGCCTCGATCTTCTCGATCACCCCCGTGACCTGCGCGCCAACGGTGACATCCGCGGGAAAGGCCGCGGCCTCGATGCCTTCGGCCGTCAACTCCTCCGCGTGCCGCCGCGCCTTTTCGGGATCCCGGCCGATGACGGCCACCCGGAAGCCTTCGCGCCCGAATCGGCGTGCTGTGCCGACGCCGAGGCCGGGTCCGTATCCGAAGATCGCGATGGTCTTGGACATTGCCACTCCTGTTAAGTTGAGACATGGTTCAAGTTATGCGGTGACGCTAGCATTAAGTTGAACCAATGCTCAACATATGCGTGTTGCCCGATTTGTAGGATCGGCCCGTGGACAAGCCGTTACGCAGCGATGCCCAGCGCAATCGGGACGCGCTCGTGACCGCCGCCCGCGCCGTCTTCGAGGAACGCGGTCTCGACGCGCCGCTGAAAGAGATCGCCGCCCGCGCCGGGGTGGCCATCGGCACGCTCTACAACCGCTTCCCGACCCGCGACGACCTCATCGCGGCCGCGGTCGAGGACCGGATCGAAGCGGGCAGCCGTATCGCCGAGAACGCGCTCGCCATCGATGACCCGTGGGAGTCGTTCGTCTACCTGGTGGAGCAGGTGTGCGCTTTGCAGGCCGCCGACCGGCTGCTCAGCGAACTCGCCGTGCGGGCCGCGCCCAGTCCTGCCATCGCGCAGGCCCAGGAATACGGCCACGGCCTGATGCGCCGGATCATCACCCGCGCGCAGGAGGCCGGCGCGCTGCGCGCCGACTGGGTACTCGAGGACATCGCCTTCATCACCTGGTCACACACCAGAATCGTCGAGGCGACCAGTCACATCGCCCCCGAAGCCTGGCGGCGCCACCTCGGTCTGATACTCGACGGCCTGCGCGCGGAGGCCGCCCACCCGCTTCCGGTGCCTCCGATCACGGAGCACCAATTGATGCACGCGCTCGGCCGCGACGACGAAAGTTGATCCGGCGGCCGGTACGCGCACATGCGTACCGGCCGCCGGAGAGTTGTGCTCTACAGCCGCTGCTCGGCGTAGACCTTCATCGCGTCGCGCACGAACTCGGCGGTGCCCGCGCCGTGCACGTCGTAGTTCGCCGCGAAACGCGGGTCGGCGACGTACATCTCGCCGAGGTTGACGAACGCCTCTCGCACCACCGGGCGACCCTGCCAGCCGATGCCGATCCAGTCGTAGTGGCGCTGGACGATGGCCTGCACCTCGTCGGCGTCGGGCGCGAGTCCGTCGGCGTGCGCTCGGCCGTAGTCGGCGGCGATGTCGAGATGGGTTTGCTGGAAGTTCTTCTTGTCCGCGTCGGACATCGAGCGCCACCAGCGGTCACCGCTCTCGTAGGCGTCCTTGCCCCAGCGTTCGATCACCTCGTCCTTGTACTTCGTGTGGTCGAAGCCGTCGAAAACTTCTGCTGCCACGAGTTGTTCACCTCTTTCCGTCTTGTGCAGCGTGGTTCGCACCGACTCGATCTGCCGCCGGATCCGATCCTGTTCCTGCCGGAGCAGTTCCAGGTGCGTACGCAACGCGGCGGCGGTTTCCTGCTCTCCGGCAAGGACTTCGGCGATGACCGGAAGGCCGAGGCCGAGGTCACGCAGCAGCAGGATGCGTTGCAACCGCACGAGGGAGTGCTGGTCGTAGTACCGGTAGCCGTTGGCTCCGATCCGGCTGGGCGGCAACAGCCCCAACTGCCCGTAATGGCGCAGCGTACGACTGGTGGTACCGGCCGCCTTCGCCAGATCCTGGATGGACCACTCCTTGCCGCCCACGACCCGTCTTCCCTCGTGCTCTCGTCGGTGCAACCAGCTTGCAAGTTGACGTTACGTCAAAGTCAAGACCTTCTCCGGCGAGGTTTCGGTGCCCAGCGCAACGCTGGAGTCGCCAGCCGGAACGGGCGCGGGCTGAACCGGTTCCTTCGGCGCGCCGACCGCTTGGCCGAGCAGCGTGCTGCCCAGCGCGATCGCCATGCCGGCCATCTGGAGCGTGGTGAGCGCTTGCCCGAGCACGACCCATCCGATCACCGCGGCCGACACCGGGCTGAGCAATCCGAGGAAGGCCACCGAGGTGGCGGGCACTCGCGCTATGCCGCGGAACCAGAGCCAGTACGCCACCGCGGTCCCGATCACGCCGAGGTACAGATAGCCGCCGACCGCTTCCGCGTCCAGCGCGGGCGGGGCGCCTTCCACCAGCAGCGCGAGCGGAGCGATGAAGAGACCACCGGCGGTCAGCTGCCAGCCGGTGAGCGTCAGCGGGCCGACGCCGTCCGGTCGACCCCACTTCTTGGTCAGAACGGTGCCCATCGCCATCGACGCCGCGCCCGCCAACCCCGCGACCACCCCGACGACGTCGAGTTGCGCGTCGGCCCGCAGCACGACCAGCGCCACGCCGAAGACGCCGACCACCCCTGCGAACAACTTGCGCGCACCGGGATTCTCGCTCAGAGCCACGGTCGCGAAGGCGAGCGCGAACACCGGTGCGACCGCGCCGAGCACGCCCGCGACGCCCCCTGGCAGCCGGTAGGCGGCCAGGAACAGCAGCGGGAAGAACGCACCGATATTGAGCGCGCCGAGCACCGCCACCCGGCCGATCCACCGGCCGCGGGGGAGAACTCGCGTGATCGCGAGCAGCGCGAGTCCAGCGGGTAGGGCGCGCATGAGCGCGGTGAACAACGGGCGGTCCGGCGGCAGGAACTCGGTGGTGACGGCGTAGGTGGAACCCCAGACGATCGGGGTGAGCGAGGTGAGCGCCAGGGTGGCCGCGACCGAAGCCTCGGCGGGCCCCGCGGTGCGTGTCGTCATACTTGACTCCTCATTGATAATCTCAACGTTGAAATACTTACCCGTCGAGTTGCCTCAGCGTCAAGTAGATGAACGTTGAGATTATTCCTGTAGAGAGGAGACTCATGTCCGACGCGGTGGACCTGTTCGGGCGTCAGTGGCAGCGCGAGCGCCCGGACGTCGACGTCTCGCCGATGCACGTCGTGGGCCGGATCCAACGCCTGGCGCGACTGGTCGACCAGGACCTGAAGCGGTTCTTCGGCGAGTTCGGCATGGAGTTCTGGGAATTCGACGTGCTGGCGACGCTGCGCCGCTCCGGCGCCGAAGACGGACTCACCGCGGGCGCGTTGCTCCAAGTCGCCATGGTGACCTCCGGCGCCATCACCAACCGGATCGACCGACTGGAGACCAAAGGACTGGTCGTGCGCAAACCGTGCGCGGAGGATCGCAGGGCCGTCCGGATCCACCTCACCGAGCAGGGCCGCACCCTCATCGACGACCTGCTGCCCAAGCACATGGCGAACGAACAGCGGCTGCTGGCGGCGCTCGACGCCGCCTCCCGCGAGCAATTGGCCGGATTTCTGCGCACACTGGCCGAGTCGCTCGGCGATACGCCGCCGGAGTGAGCAGCCGCCCGGACACCACGACGACGTCCGGACCGGCACCCCGTCATCGAGAGGGCGCGGCAGAGGCCAGCGGTCAAGCGGGCCGAGATCCAGTGACCGGAGGCATGCCCACGGTCTCCGCAGGCGGACCGAGGGGCATCACACCGGCCGATGGCGGAGAACCGATGGCTGGTGCCCCACCGTCAGGCGTGACGGCGCCGGGCTGAGCCATACCGCCCGCTTCGGACCGAAGCGCGGCACCAGGCGCGCTGGGCGGGACCTGCTGCGCCCCAGCGACTTCCGGCACCACCTGCAACATGCGCGAATAGTCCACCACCTGCGCGCCCAGCGTGGGCGTCACGATGATCATGCCGTTGGTGTACATCCGGTAGATCCCCGCACGCTGCGGCAGGATCATCTGCGGTCCGACCGGCGCACCGAGGGAACTGTTCGCACCGCCGATACGGCGGTACTCGGCATCGATCGCCGACTCGGTGACCTCCGCCGCCGACTCGGTGACCGCCGCCTGCGTCCGTGGATCGCCGGCCGGAGCGGTGGTGAGCAGTTCCCCGGGCGCAGGCCCGACGTCCATGGTGTTGATATCCGCCGGTTCCCCACCGCCCGGTGCGGCGGAGTACTCCGTCCGCAGGATCCGGCCTTCGCGCACCAGTACCGCGCCCGCCGTGGCCGCGACGGCGGCCGCCGTCCGCGGGTCCTCCCGCGCGGTACCGGGATACTCCTGGCAGGCCGTCGTGTCGCACGTCTGCGCGTACGGATAACGCTGCTCGGCAAGGGCATACGAGCGGGCCGCGATCGCCTGGGCACGCAGCGCCTCGGCCGCTCCCTTGTCCGCCCAGTCGGGTGGCACCTCGGCCGGGACCACGCCGAGTAGATAGTCCTCGACATCCACCTGGTTGATGGTGCGGGCCGCGCCATCCTCGAGGGCGACGCCGAGGGCGCCGCGGTACGACAGACCACCGCACACCGTGAGATGTTCCGCTACAGGGCGATTCGGACGTGCGTCGATGGGATGAATCCAGGGGTCGTCGGTCGGCGCCCGCCACAGCACCTCACCGTCGCAGCCGACCGTCACCACCACATTCGCGCCGCCATCGGGCAGCGGCGTGAGGTGCGCGGCCTGGCCTGGCGGCAACTCTCGGCCCGCCACTCGCAGGCCGGTGGCGGCGAAGGCGTCGAGCGAGGAGCCGTCCTGTGCCGTGAGGCGGACCCGGACCGGGGTAGGCGCGACGGCGCCGAGCGTCGCGCCGGGATAGTAGTGCGCGAGAATGCGGTCGGCCCCCCACCCCGCTCGGGCGCTTTCGAACGCGCCGACCTGGCTCAAGCCGCGGCCGTGCCCGGGTCCGGCCAGCGGGCGATACAGCGCGTCGACCGGCCGGGCCGGAAGCGCGGCGAGGGCTCCAGCGATCACTCCGGATCCGATGAGCAACAGGGAAGTGCGCACCAGGAGGCCGATCACGCGCCGATGCGGCCGCCTGGCCAGCTCCTGGCTCGTCGATATCGCCTTTACCTGCATTTTTCTGATCTCCGCATACGCGTATTACGATGCATCCGCTCACTCCCACGGTTAACAGATCCGGTAGATCCCCACCTTTTCCGCACGTTTTCCAGACGCGCCAGCAATCATCGAGCTACATTCAGGCAATCACATAATCCTCAACCAGAGGTTTAGCCATGTGACAAATGTGGCTATTGTGACCATTGATACATCAGGAAGTGACCCTTAATCACACATGATCACTGGTACGACCTGATTGGAGACGCTCGTGCGGTACCGCAAACCGAAACGCTCCTACGTGCTACCGGTTGTCACCACCCTCGCGGTAGCTGCCCCGCTCGGCACGCTCATGCTCAGCGATTCGAACGACTACCGCACCGCCACCAACAGCGAGCCGCCCGCCGTCGCGGCCGGACTCGCCGAGGTCGCACTCACGCGCGCGCCCGATATCGTGTTGCCGCTGCGCGAACTCACCGGATTGAGCCTGCCTGATCTGCATCTTTCCGACCTGCGCATGCTGCCGAGCGCCGCGGGCATTCCGATTCCGGACGGGCCGCTGCCACCGGGCGCGCAGCCGCCGGAAGGAATGCGACTACCCAGCTCGAATTCCGTTCAAACCTCCGGTTCGGAATTCACTCCGAGTCAAACGTCCGAAAGCGCGAATTCCCCTGGTCAGCCGATTTCCGGGGCGCCAACGAGCAGTGTGCGCTTCATCGCCGATCCCGCCCGGCTCCAGCCCGGCACCACTCCCGACACCCCCGCGTTGTCTCCCGGTGCGGTGACCCCCGAACTGATGAGCCAGGTGGGGGCGCAGGTGAAGGAACTCTCCAGCGACACCCCGTTCAGCATGGTCGCACTCACCGCGCGCCGACTGGCGGACACCACGGCCACGATCCGTGCCCGCCAGCCCGACGGCACCTGGGGGCCCTGGTACGACACCGAGGCGGTGGACACCTACCGCACCGATCACTCCGGTCCCGGCCCGACCGACGGCACGGAACCGATCTACGTCGGCAACACGAACGCCGTGCAGGTCCTGGTCACCCGTAAGCAAGCAGCTCCGACGATCCAGCCGGTGGCGCAGCCCGGACCCATCGCGGACGACCAGTCGCGACCGGGCGACCCGGCTCCGCACCCCGCCGCGCGTTCCGACGACCCGGCCCAGCAGTCCGCGGACCTGACCGCCGTGCTGATCGATCCCGGTCGGGCCACCGCCGACGGCGACCTGCACAGCGTCGCCGCCGCGCTGCCCGGCGGCGGACCGAGCGTGATCACCCGCGCCCAATGGGGCGCCGACGAATCCATCCGCTGCGACCAGCCGACCTACGACGACCACCTCGGCGGCGTCACGGTGCACCACACCGCGGGCCGCAACGACTACAGCAAGTCCGAGTCGGCGGGCATCGTCCGCGCGATCTACACCTATCACGCGAAGACGTTGGGCTGGTGCGACATCGGCTACAACGCGCTCGTCGACAAGTACGGGCAGGTCTTCGAGGGACGCTTCGGCGGCCTCGACCGCCCGGTGCAGGGCGCGCACGCGGGCGGGTTCAACGAGAACACCTCGGGCGTCGCGCTGATGGGCAACTACGAGTCCGAGCAACCGACACAGGAGGCGATCCAGGCGATCGGCGCTTTCGTCGGCTGGCGCACCAAGATCGCCGGACTCGATCCCAAAGGCTCCACCACGATGTACTCCGAGGGCACCTCCTTCACCTCGTACGCCGAGGGTGAGGCGGTGCGGTTGCCGGTCGTCTTCGCACATCGCGACGTCGGCAACACCACCTGCCCCGGCGACGCCGCGTACGCGCTGATGGACCGGATCCGCGACATCGCCGCAGGCACGCCAGGCGCCTCCGGCACGCACGACAGCCAGGGCGCTCCGCCCGGCGAATCCGAGGTCGCGGGCCTCGCCGCGCTGACCACCAAGCTGCTGAACATGGTGCAGGACAACATCATCGCCAGGCACTGGTCGCAGTCCGGTGGACCTAACGGCCCGCTCGGCGCCGCGCGGTCGGACGTGCTGCCCGCCGCGCAGGGCAGGCAGTACGCGAAGTTCGCCAACGGCTACGTCTACACCGCCGCGGACGGACAGGTCGTCGAGGTGCTCGGCACCATCCTGGACCGCTTCCTGCAACTCGGCGCCGACACGGGCGCGCTCGGACTCCCCCTGCGCAACGCTCACCCGGTCTCCGACGGCCTGCGCGCCGACTTCGAGCACGGCTCGCTGATCCTCAACCAGCTCACCGGCATCGTCACGACGATATGGAAGACCTACAACGACACCTACCAGGAGGAAGTAAGCCGGAACCCGGTCGCGGCGCAGGTGAGCGCCCCGCTCCCGCACCAACCCCCGGCTCCGGCCGCACCGGCGAA
This sequence comes from Nocardia sp. NPDC051911, assembly GCF_040681035.1. Classification (NCBI taxonomy): domain Bacteria; kingdom Bacillati; phylum Actinomycetota; class Actinomycetes; order Mycobacteriales; family Nocardiaceae; genus Nocardia; species Nocardia sp. NPDC051911. Next base: position 77,903 of record NZ_JBFAXY010000019.1, on the reverse strand, counting down.
TGGAGCTCCGGCCACCACGGCTCCGGGTAGCGCTCCGATCCAGAACGGCACCCCCGCCCCGGCTACACCCACACCGGCCAACGGAGCTCCGGCCGTCACAGCTCCGGGTAGCGCTCCGATCCAGAACGGCACCCCCGCCCCGGCTACACCCACACCGGCCAACGGAGCTCCGGCCATCACAGCTCCGGGTAGCGCTCCGATCCAGAACGGCACCCCCGCCCTGGCTACACCCACACCGTCGATCGGCCCGGCACCCGCGGCACGAACCTCACTCGCCCAGGCCCCGGCAGACGCACCGGCATCGACCAGTCCGCCACAGCTACCCCCACAGCACCCCGCCGTACACCCGCCACACGGCCCGGCCCCAGCCGAAGCCGCGTTCCCCGCTCCACCGCAATCACCTTAGGGCTGACGCCACCACCGAGGATTGATCCCGGACAAGTTGCCCCTCTCGGAGCTCGCGCCCCGCGCGGGCTCCGAGTCGTTTCAGGCACATACCCATGGCCGTGTGGGTCGGACATGCCGAAGCCGCGGTCACTCGACCCCGGCAAACCAATCGGCCACCAGATGGCCCCGAACACCCCGTCGGCCCCCTCGGACCCGAACCGCGCGCACCGTTTCCCCGCGTTCCCTGCGCGCACCGTTTCCCCAGGTCGGAGACCAGCGCGCCCAGCCAACCTCAACCACGTCTTCCGAGCGAAGCGAGACCGAGCATCCGCCGTTCGCGGCCCGGCTCGCGTCCGAGCGGCCGCCGCGTAGGCGACGAAGGAGCAAGCGGCGGTCGTTCGGACGCGAGCCATAAGGGGCCGCGAACACCCAGCGCCGCAGGCGCTGGAAAAACAAACACAGCTCACACCCACCAGCGCTCGAGGACGCGCGCGACTCCGTCGTCGGTGTTCGATTCGGCGATTTCGTCGGCCGCGGCGAGGGCTTCGGGGTGGGCGTTGCGCATCGCGACACCGTGGCCGGCCATGGTCAGCATGGGGACATCGTTGGGCATGTCGCCGAACGCGACGATGGTCGATTCGTCCACGCCGAGCCGCTGGGCGACCACCGCCAGCCCCGCGGCCTTGGTGATGCCGGGCGCGGACAGTTCGATGAGCCCGTGCTCGGTCGAGTAGGTGATGTCGGCGCGTTCGCCGATCAGCGGCGCGAGCACCGTGCGCATGTCCGAGCTGCGCGCACCCGGCAGCCGGATCAGCATCTTGATGGCGGGCGCGTCGATGACCTCCTCCCGGGCGACCGAGGTGTCGTCAGGATTGAGCCAGGCGTGCTCGTACTGGGGCGAGCTGACGAACTGGGGCGTCACCGCGTCGTGCGCGCTCTCGCCGACGCGTTCGGCCGCGAGGCCGCAGCCCGGCAAGGCACGTTCGGCGACGTCGGCGAGCCAGGCGAGCGTCGGCACGTCCAACGTCATGCTGACCAGCACCCGGTCGGCGGCGCTGTCGTAGATCACCGCGCCGTTGCCGCACACGCACAGCGGCGCGTACCCGAGCCCCTGCACCACCGGGTCGATCCAGCGTGGTGGACGGCCCGTGGCCAGCACGAACGGCACACCGTCGGCGATCAGGGCGCCCACCGCCGCCTTCGTCCGCGCGGTCACCCGCTCGTCGTGATCGATGAGCGTGCCGTCCACATCGGTGGCGACCATCTTCGGTTTGGGGAGGTGCAGGGGCGTCACCCATTCCATCCTGCCGGACAACCTCCGGCCCGCGCCCGGCCACCGTGCTCGGCTGTGCCCCGGACATGCCCGGATGTCGTGTGGCACGCGCGCCGCGAACCACGTCCTTATGATCGGGGGCTAATACCGACGCTGGCCCGTCCAGCCGAAAGACCAGAGGACTGATGACCGGCTTCCTGCTACGACGCGCGCTCAACTATGTCGTGCTGTTGCTGCTGGCTTCGTTCCTGACGTTCAGTTTGGCGTCCCTGACGTTCCGGCCGCTGGACAGTCTCGAACAACGCAATCCGCGCCCGCCACAGGCAGTGATCGACGCCAAGGCCGAGGAGCTGCACCTCAACGACCCGATCCCGGAGCGCTACATCACCTGGCTGAAGGGCATTCCGCACGGTGACTTCGGCACGACGCTGGCCGGTCAACCGGTCAGCGAGGAGCTGCCGCGGCGGGTCGCGGTGAGTCTGCGGCTGCTGATCGTCGGCTCCCTGGTCGGCACGGTGCTCGGCGTGCTGATCGGCGCGGCGGGGGCGATCCGGCAATACAAGTTCAGCGACTACTTCACCACCGTGGTGTCGCTACTGATCTTGAGCACGCCGGTATTCCTGCTCGCGACGCTGCTGAAATACGGTGCGCTGGAAGTAAACTCGCTCACCGGATCGCAGATCTTCCTCTACACCGGCGAGACGTCGGCGAACAAGATCGAAGGATTCGGGCCGCAACTGCTCGACCGCATCCAGCACCTGATCCTTCCCACCACCGCGCTGGCCCTCGGTGCGATGGCGGGCTACAGCCGCTACCAGCGCAACGCGATGCTCGACGTGCTGCAGAGCGATTTCATCCGCACCGCCCGCGCCAAGGGGCTCACTCGAAGCAAGGCGCTGTACAAGCACGGCCTGCGCACGGCGCTGATCCCGATGGCCACGCTGTTCGCCTACAGTCTCGGCGCCCTGATCACCGGCGCGACGTTCACCGAGAAGATCTTCGGCTGGCACGGCGTCGGCGAGTGGCTGGTCGACTCGATCAACGCCCAGGATCTGTACGTCGTGGTGACGGTCACCGCGTTCGCCGGCCTGGTCGTGCTGGTGTCGGGTCTGCTGTCCGACATCGTGTACGCGATTCTCGATCCAAGGGTGCGTGTGGGATGACCGAAGCCGAGATCATCGTCCAAGGCGCGCCCGAGGTCGCCGCGACCGGGCGGCGCAAGCTGGTCCTGCGGCGCTTCCTGCGCAACAAACCCGCCGTCGCGGGCGGCATCGTCCTCATCACGCTGTTCGTCGTCAGTTTCGCGCTGCCGCCCTTCCTGCCCTACGACTACCAGCAGCTGGACTACACCGCCCTGCTCAAACCGCCGAGCCCGGAACATCCGTTCGGCACCACCCAGATCGGTCAGGACGTCCTCGCGCAGACCCTGCGCGGACTGCAGAAGTCCCTGGTCATCGGCCTGTGCGTGGCGCTGTTGTCCACCACGATCGCCGCCACCGCCGGTTCACTGGCCGGACTGCTCGGCGGCTGGACCGACCGGGCGATCATGTGGCTGGTCGACCTGCTGCTGGTGGTCCCGAGCTTCATCATCATCGCGCTGTTCGCGCCGCGCACCAAGGGCAGCGGTTCCATCCTGCTGCTGATCCTCCTGCTGTCCTGCTTCGGCTGGATGATCTCGGCGCGGATCGTGCGCGGCCTGACGCTGAGCCTGCGTGATCGCGAATTCGTCCGGGCCGCGCGGTACATGGGCGCGCCCACCCGCACGGTGATCCTCAGCCACGTCATCCCGAACATCGCCTCGATCCTGATCATCGACACCACCCTCACCGTCGGCTCGGCGATCATGGCCGAAACGGGGCTGAGCTTCCTCGGTTTCGGCGTGCAGCCGCCGGACGTGTCGCTCGGCTCGCTGATCGCCGCGGGGACCAAATCAGCGTTGACTTATCCCTGGCTGTTCCTGTTCGCAGGTGGTCTGCTGATCATCACCGTGCTGTGCGCCAACCTCGTCGGTGACGGACTGCGCGACGCGTTCGATCCCGGCGCGAAGCGGGCTCGGTCGAAGAAGAAGGCGAAGGCATGACGACGACGACCTCCACCGCGCCACTGCTGGAGATCACCGATCTGCGGGTGTCCTTCCCCAGCGAGGAGGGCCGCATCGACGCGGTGCGCGGCGTCGACTACACGGTCTCCGACGGCGAAGTGCTCGCCATCGTCGGTGAATCCGGTTCGGGCAAGTCGGTGTCCTCGCTGGCGGTGATGGGGTTGCTGCCGGAGCAGGCGCGGATCACCGGTTCCATCCGGTTCCGCGGACGCGAATTGCTCGGGCTGGGCGATCGCGAACTGTCCAAGCTGCGCGGCAGTTCCATCAGCATGGTGTTCCAGGACCCGCTCTCGGCGCTCACGCCGGTCTACCGGGTGGGCGATCAGATCGCCGAAGCCCTGCTGGCGCACGGCAAGGCGAGCAGAGGCGATGCCGCGAAGCGCGCCTTGGAGCTGCTCGACCTGGTCGGTATCCCGGACCCGGAAGTGCGGGCCAAGGCGTTTCCGCACGAGTTCTCCGGTGGCCAGCGCCAGCGCGTCGTCATCGCGATGGCGATCGCGAACGATCCGGCGCTGATCATCTGCGACGAGCCGACCACCGCGCTGGACGTGACGGTGCAGAAGCAGATCCTCAATCTGCTGCGCAAAGCGCGCGACATCACCGGCGCGGGCGTCATCATGATCACCCACGACATGGGCATCGCCGCGACCCTGGCCGATCGGGTCGCCGTCATGTACGCGGGCAAGATCGTCGAAACCGCCACCGCGAGCGCCCTGTTCAACGCGCCGCGGATGCCGTACACCGTTGGCCTGCTCGGCTCGATCCCGCGCATGGACGGTCCGCCGCGGCGACCGCTGATCCCGATCGTCGGCGCCCCGCCCGCCATGCACGCGCTGCCGCCGGGCTGCTCGTTCGCACCGCGCTGCCCGGTGTCGATCGGCGAATGCCGGGCGGCGGAACCGCCGCTGGAGGCAGTCGAACCGGGTCATACCGCCGCCTGCATCCGCACCGCCGAGGTCGGCACCGACGAGCTGTTCGACGCCTATCGGCGCGAGATCGCCGAGCCGGAGGCCGAAGCGCAGGTGGAGTCGGACGTCGTTTTGCGGGTTTCGGACCTGGTGAAGGTCTTCCCGATCACCTCCGGTGTGGTGCTGCGCCGCCGCAAGGGGGAGATCAGGGCGGTCGACGGCATCAGCTTCGAGGTCCGCGGCGGGCGCACCTTGGCGCTGGTCGGTGAGTCCGGCTCCGGCAAATCGACCACGCTCACCCAGATCCTCGATCTGGTCCCGCCGCAATCGGGCGCAATCGAGATCATGGGCAACGACGTCGGATCCCTGAGCAAGGCGCGCAAACGGGAGATCCGCCGCAAGATGCAGATCGTCTTCCAGGACCCCACCGCCTCCCTCGACCCCCGCCTGCCGATCTTCGACGCCCTCGCCGAGCCGTTGCGCATCGACGGGCGGCCGCGCGCCGAGATCGCCCGCCGGGTACCGGAACTGCTCGAAAAGGTGGGTCTGCGCCCGGAACACTCCGACCGTTACCCCGGCGACTTCTCCGGCGGCCAGAAACAGCGCATCAGCATCGCCCGCGCACTCGCGCTGGACCCGGAGCTGCTGGTGCTGGACGAACCGGTCTCCTCGCTGGACGTCTCGATCCAAGCGGGTGTGCTGAACCTGCTACGCGACCTGCAGACCGAGCGCGGCCTCTCCTATCTGTTCGTCTCACACGATCTGTCCGTGGTGCGAAACCTGGCCCACGACATCGCGGTCATGTATCGCGGGAAGATCGTGGAGTACGGCCCGGCGGAGCAGATTTTCGCCGCCCCGCAACACGAGTACACGCGGGCGCTGATCGACGCGGTGCCGGTGCCGGCAGTCAGCAGATAGGTAGGAGGGCGCGATGCGGATCCGTTTCGACCGAATGCGGTGGACCGCGGGCTTGGCGGCGATCGCACTGATCGCCGCGGGCTGCGCGGCCGGCGCCGACGAATCGGCCGCGGGCCTGTCCGACGCGCTCGGCACCACCAGCGACATCAACCCGAAGAACCGCGACGAAGTGCGCGAAGGCGGCAACCTACGGCTGGCGGTCACCAGCTTCCCGGCGAACTGGAACACCCTGTCCAATGACGGGAACGACGGCGAGATCGCCGATATCGAGCGCCCGCTCATGCCGCGCGCTTTCGACGTCGACGCGGCGGGCAACCTCACCGTGAACAAGGACTTCTTCACCGATGTCGCGCTGACGGGCACCAATCCACAACAGGTCACCTACACCATCAATCCCGCAGCGGTCTGGTCCGACGGGACGCCGATCACCTGGGAGGACATCGCCGCGGAAGCGCACGCGCTCAGCGGCCGCGACAAGCGCTTCTTGATCGCGATCACCAACGGCTTCGAGTTCGTCGAGAAGGTCGAGCGCGGAGTGGACGACCGGCAGGCGGTCCTCACCTTCAACCATCCCTACGGCGAATGGCGCGGACAGTTCGCGGGCAACTCCTCGCTTTTCCCGAAGTCGGTGACGGCGAATCCCGAATCGTTCAACAAGGGACTCGTGGACCGGCTCGGCCTCAGCGCGGGTCCGTTCGTCGTCCGATCCACCGACCGCGTCCAGGGCCGGATCGTGCTCAGCCGTAATCCGAAATGGTGGGGCGAGGCACCGAAGCTGGACACCATCACCTACAGCGTGCTGGATCAGGCGGCCTGGGCGGCCGCCTTGCAGAACAACGAACTGGATCTCGTCCGGCTGACCTCGATCGACGAGGTCAAGACGGTCCGCAATACCAATGGGCTGGTGATTCGCCGTGCGCCCGGTAATCGCTGGCGGCACATCACGTTCAACGGCGCGCCCGGCTCCATTCTCGCGGACGCGCGCGTGCGCGCGGCGATCGCGAAGGCCATCGACCGGCAGGGCATCGCGACGGCGACCCAGAACGGTCTGGTCGAGAGTCCGAAGCCCTTGAACAACCATATCTTCCTGCAGGGACAGGACGGATACCAGGACAATTCGGCCCCGGTGGCCTACGACCCCGACCAGGCGGCACGGGAACTCGACGCGGCCGGCTGGAAGCTCAACGGTGACGTCCGCGAAAAGGACGGCCGCAAGCTGGAAATCCGCGACGTGATGTACAACGACCCACTGTGGGTGCAGATCGCGCAGATCATCCAGCAAAATCTGGCCCGGATCGGCGTGCGGCTCACCATCGACACCAAGCCCGGGGCAGGTTATTTCACCGACGTCATCATTCCCGGTGATTTCGACGCCGCACAGTTCATCTTCTCCGGTGACGCCTTCGCGATGAGCTCGATCCGGCAGATCTACTACTACGACCCGAACGACCTGCAGGGCAACTACGGCCGCATCGGTTCTCCCGAACTCAATGCCCTGATCGAGCGCACGCTGACCGAACTGGACCCGAAGAAGGCGATCGAACTGGCCAACGAGGTCGACCGGAAGGTATTCGAGGAAGGACATTCCCTGCCGCTGACCCAGTCCGACGGCAGTTTCGGAGCCCGCGCGGACCTCGCCAATATCGGCTCCCCGGGCCTGGCGTCGTACGACTACACCAAGATCGGATTTGTGAAATGAGACCAGCACAGCCCACCCGCAATCGCCGAAGGCAGGCACGCAACGTGATGGTTCGGGCGCTCACTGTCGGCACGGCGCTCGCACTGCTGGTCGGCTGTGGCGCGGGCGGCAGCGAAGTGAAGTCGGGTTCCAACGCGATCGGATCGACCAACGACATCAATCCCCGCGAGCCGAGCGAATTGCGCGACGGCGGCAACCTGCGTCTCGCCATCACCAATTTCCCCCCGACGTTCAATTCGCACCATGTCGACGCCGACGGTGACGTCGCCGAGGTGGTCGACTGGACGTTGCCCGGGCCGATCACGTCCGATGCCGCCGGAGAGTTGTCGATCGACCACAACTTCTTCACCGACATCACGCTGACCGAGACCAACCCGCAGCGGGTGGTCTACACCATCAACCCCAAGGCGGTCTGGTCCGACGGCAGCCCGATCACCTGGGAAGATTTGCGGTCCCAGGCAGAGGCGCTGAGCGGCCGCAACACGGAGTACCGGGTCTCCGCGACCCAGGGCTACAGCCGGCTGGCCAAGGTCGAGCGCGGCGTCGACGACCGTCAGGCAATCGTCACCTTCGCGCAGCACTACGCGGAGTGGCGGGGCTTGTTCAGTCAGCTGATGCCGAAGGAATCGACCGCTACGCCGCAGGCGTTCAACGAGCGCGACCGCAACGGGCTCGCCAAGTCGGCGGGACCGTTCGTGATCACCACCGTCGACCGGGCACGACAACGAATAGTGCTCAGCCGCAATCCGAAATGGTGGGGCGAGACGCCGAAGCTCGACACTGTCACCTACAGCGTGCTCGACTATTCGGCCCGCCTCAACGCCTTGCAGAACAACGAACTCGACGCCATCGATGTCTCGGGCATCGAGGAGGTCAAGTCCGCGACCAACTCACCGGGCATCATCGTGCGGCGTGCCTCGCGTCCGTACAACTCGCACATCACGTTCAACGGCGCCCCTGGGTCGATCCTCGCGGATCCGAAGTTGCGCGTGGCGATCGCGAAGGGCATCGATCGTCAAGGCATCGTCACCGCGCTGCAGAACGGGATCGTGGAGAACCCCAAGCCGCTGAACAACCACATCTACCTGGACGGACAAAAGGGCTACCAGGACAACTCCGCGGCGATCGCCTACAACCCGGACGAGGCGGCCCGGATGCTGGACGAACTGGGCTGGAAACTCAACGGTGACGTCCGCGAGAAGGACGGACGCCAGCTGGTGATCCGCGACGTGATGTTCCAGCAGGACACCTCGGTGCAATTGGCTCAGATCATGCAGCAGAATCTCGCGCGGATCGGGGTGAAACTGCTGATCCAGACCTACCCCGGCAACGGCCTGTTCACCGATGTCATCGACCCCGGCAACTTCGACATCGCTCAGTTCAGCTGGTCACGAAGCATTTTCCCGCTCGGCGCGCTGCCCCAGATCTACGCCTACGATCCGGCGAACACGCTCAGCAACAAGGGCCGGATCGGGTCGCCCGAACTGAACGATTTGATCGAGCAGACCATCTCCGAACTCGACCCCGAGCGGGCGATCGAGCTGGCGAACAAGGCCGACCGGATGATCTTCGACCTCGGCCACTCGGTGCCCATCGCGCAATCGCCCGGCAACGTGGCCGTCCGGGAGGGCCTGGCCAACTACGGAGCTTTCGGGCTGGCTTCCACGGATTACCTCCGGGTGGGCTTCGTGAAGTGAGCCGGTCCGTAGGACGCAACGAGCAGGAAGGATCACCATGCGGATTACCTCTGCGTGTGCCCGGCTGGCTTTGTCGCTGGTCGTCGTAGGGCTGACGCTCACGGGATGCGGCGGCGACAATGGTGTCACCGCGGGCAGCAGCACGATCGGCACCACCAACGACATCAATCCGAGGGACCCGAGCGAACTGCGCGACGGCGGGAACCTGCGGCTGGCACTCACCAACCTCCCGGAGAACTTCAACTACTTGCATGTGGACGGCGGAACGGAGACCGTCTTCTACCTGGTCGAAGCGACGATGCCCACCACTTTCGTCAGCGATGCGGCAGGACAGTTGAGCATCGCGCACGACTTCTTCACCGACATCAAGTTGATCGGCACCGATCCGCAGCAGGTGGAGTACACCATCAATCCGAAGGCCGTGTGGTCCGACGGCTCGCCGATCACCTGGGAAGATCTCCGGTCTCAGGCGAATGCACTGAGCGGCAAGGACAACGCGTTCCTCGTCTCGGCCACCGGCGGTTTCGAACGGGTGGGCAAGGTCGAGCGCGGCGCCGATGACCGGCAGGCCGTGGTGACCTTCGACCAGCCGTACGGCGAATGGCAAGGGCTGTTCAACCCGCTGTACCCGAAGTCGGTCACGGCGACGCCCGACACCTTCACCAACGCGGCCAAGAACGAGCTGCCGCTCAGCGCCGGGCCCTTCGTGATCACCTCCGTCGATCGCAGCCAGAATCGCATCGTGCTGGGGCGCAATCCCCGATGGTGGGGCGAGACGCCGAAGCTGGATTCCGTCACCTTCAGCGTGCTGGACCACTCGGCCTGGCTGCCCGCGATCCAGAACAACGAACTCGACATCGCCTACATGTCCGGCATCGAGAACGTCAGCGCGGCGCGCAATGCCGCGAACGTGGTCATCCGCCGCACGCCGGAATCGACCTGGTCCCACATCACATTCAATGGGGCACCCGGTTCCCTGCTCGCGGACCCACAGTTGCGGATCGCCATCTCGAAGGCGATCGATCGGCAGGGAGTGGTCACCGCCTCCCAGCACGGCGTCGTGGATGATCCCAAGCCACTGAACAATCACGTCTTCGTGGCGGGGCAGAAGGGCTACCAGGACAATGCCGCGCCGATCACCTACGACCCGGACGAGGCCGCCCGGATGCTGGACGCGCTCGGCTGGAAGCTCAACGGCGATGTCCGCGAGAAGGACGGCCGTAAGCTCGAACTCCGCGACGTGATGTACCAGCAGGACCAGTGGGTGCAGACCGCGCAGATCGTGCAGCAGAATCTCGCGAGAGTCGGGGTGAAGCTGATCATCCAGACGGTGCCGGGCACCGGCCTGTTCACCAATGTCATCGACCCGGGCAATTTCGACTTGGCCCAGTTCAGCTGGGGCGGTAGCGTTCTGCCGCTCAGCGGTTTGCGGCAGATCTACTACTACGATCCCGCCAACCTGCAGAGCAACAAGGCGCGCATCGGCACTCCTGAACTCAACGCGCTGATCGACCAGACCGTCGCCGAACTGGACCCCGACAAGGCCATTCAGCTGGCCAACCAATGCGATCGGATGATCTTCGAAGAGGGTTACTCCGTCCCGCTGCACCAGGCGGCGGGCACCTATGCCGCCCGGACCGACCTGGCGAACTACGGTGCGTTCGGCCTCGCCTCGCGCGACTACACCAAGGTCGGTTTCCTGAAGTGAGTTCCGGACGGGGCCATCCGCTGGCCTATCCGATCACCGTGACGATCGGCGCCCTCGCGGTCTGTGCCGCTTGGGCGCCGTTCGGCACTCTGGATCAGGTGGCGGCGATCGCGGCCGTCGCGCTCGGCGTCTGCGGGTACACCGGATATCGGCTCGCCCTCGCCTTCGGCATACTCCGATTCCGTCCTCCCTCCACCGCGCCGACCGTTCGGGTTGCCCGCATCCGTCAGCAGCATCGCTTGGTCGGCCGCTCGTGGTTGGAGGTGGGCGGCACAGGTCGCCCGCGGTGGGTTCCGGTGTACTTCGATCCCGCGCTGGTCACTCTCACCGAAACCGAAGGGGAGTTCACCGACCGCACGATTCACGTCGCGGGACGACGCCTCTACCCGTCCGGCCGCATGCGCGACGTCGAACCGCCCGGCCGTCTCATCGATAACCCCAGCCGCCCCGACCCCGGCGCACCCGCCCACATCGCGAAGGCCACCCGCCTGCGGCGCCGCCTCCTGCTCGACTCCCAATCCACCGTCGCCGCCCCCATCGCCGCCCTCCTGTGGGTCTACCTCGACGGTGGCGGCTTCTCGGTCTTCCTGGCCGCCACCACCATTGCCGCCGCCTGCACGATCTGGCTCTCCGCCGTGCAGGGCTCCGACCCCACCTGAATCGTCGGCCAAGAGCACCGCAGCGCCGAGCACTCGCGCGCGGCCGTCCGCTCCGTGAAACCACACGCCACCTCGCGAAAGTGCCCATGCGCCAGGCGCGCATCGACGTCCATCAGTGTCCGTTCCGCGTGAACTTTTCGGATTGCGCAGCGGCTGACCTGCGGCCCGGAGTGTTCGGATCTACCTTGCGAATTGAGGGATCTCGGCCCGGCACAGACCGGGGTCGGACTCGAACACCGCCACATCGGCCGACTCGCCGACGGCGAGGCCATTCACGACACCGTTGTCTCGGACGGGGCGGCGGCAGGAGCGATGTCACTTCCCGCCGTGGTCGATGAGCATCTGGACGCCGTCGAGTATGCGCTCGAGGCCGAATCCGAGCGGGTCGGCAACAGCCTCCGGCGCGAACGCGCCCTCGGCGATGGCTTTGGTCAGGGCGGGGAAACGGTCGGCGTGGCGGTCGAGTAGTTCGCCGGTGAGGCGGTTCCATTCCTCGTCGTGGCTCTCATCGAAGTCGGCCATCTGCTGGGCGTGGTTGCGTACCAGAGCGACGATCAGGAGAAAGACCTGATGCCGCTGGGCGGCGGTCAGGCCGGTCGGCTCCAGAACCGCCAGTGCGGCGTCCAGCCAAGCGAGTTGGGCCGGCCCCATGCGCTGACGACGCATCGCGGTCGCGGCGAGTAACCAGGGATGGTTCTGGTACACCTCCGATGACCGGCGGGCCCACTGCGAGAGCCGGAGCCGCCATCCGCTGCCGGCGACCGACAGATCGGGACAATCGGTCAGTACAGCTTCGACCATCAGCTCAACGAGTTCGGTTTTACCGGGCACATAGCGGTAGAGCGCCATCGCCGAGACGCCGAACTCGGCGGCGACCTTATTCATCGACACGGCGTCCAAGCCCTCGGCATCGGCGAGTGCCACCGCGACCTCCGCGATGCCGCGGGGCGAGAGCTTGGGCTTGGGCCCACGGGTGCGCCGCTCCTGCTCCCCCCACAGCAATGCCACGCTCGCCCGCAGGTCACGTGCCTTTTCCTTACCTTCTCGGGCAGCGTCTGTCCTGGCCATGACAGTCCTTTCTGGTGGTTACCGGCGGATGGGTTGACACCCACGTCCAATTGTATATACCTTAAACCCAGCTGCTGACGGCATAAACAGTTTAGGGAGATAACAATGCTTACGACCATCGTCCTCGCCGCCATCGTCGCTGCCGCTGCCGCGCCCGTTGCCGGGCTGCTCGGCCACCGGCAGCTCAGGCGTGCGGCCAACGCCAAGCGGCTGCGCATCACCACGACGAACGGCATCGACGAGTCCGGCTTCATCCGCATCGGCGGTATCGACCAGTGGATCTCGATCCGCGGCGACGACCTGCGCAATCCGGTTATCGTCGAAGTCCACGGCGGCCCCGGCGCTTCCAACCTCGTCTTCGCCCCACGCACCCGCGGCTGGGAGAAACACTTCACCATCGTGCGGTGGGATATGCGCGGCGCAGGCAAGACTTTCGGCCGCACCGCCCCGGACGGACAGGGTGAGATGAGCCTGGAGCGGTGGTACCGCGACGCCCTCGAGGTCACCGAGCATGTCCGGGCCCGGCTCGGCGTCGAGAAGGTCCTGCTGGTCGCAAACTCCTTCGGCACCGTTGTCGGGCTGCGCCTGGCCCGCAACCACCCTCAGCTGTACAGCGGTTACGTCGGCGCCGACCAGAACATCAACGCCGGCGGGCACAACCATTCGGCATACAACGCATTGGTGAGCCGGCTGCAGCAGGCCGGAAAACGTAAAGAGCTGGCCACGGTCACCGACATGGGTGCCGACAAGTCAGCGTGGTCCGCCGAGCAGTTGGCGGAGTACAACAGGCTCGTCGTCACCACCGATCCGCTCACCTACGACACCATAAAGACCGTGGTGATCCGCTCGCTGTGGTTCTCACCGCTGCACACGCTCGGCGAACTGCGCACCTACTTCAAAGGCATGACCTTCTCCGAGCGATTTGCACCCGAGGCCGTGACGATCGACGAATGGACCGAGGGCACCGCATTCGATATCCCACTGTTCATCTTCCAGGGCGACCAAGACGCCCTCACCCCGCCCGAACCGGCCAAGCGGTTCTTCGACGATGTCACCGCGCCGGTCAAGCACTTCGCGCTGATCGAAGGCGCCAGCCACTTCGCCTCCTTCCGCCACCCCGACCAGTTCCTCGACCTGATGCTCACCAAGGTCCGCCCCACCCTCACCGCCCCGCCGACCCATCGGTGACAACAGACTCCCGCGACCACGCTCGTGCGAAACCCCTGAGCCCACAAGAGGTCAGGGGTTTCGCACTGTCATGGTCACGCGGCCACGGATCAGACGGCGAACCGACCGCCGTCCAACACTTGCGCACCGCCCATTCATCGGCCAACGCCAGCCCCTCCAGGCGAAATTGGTCTGACCACTTGACCTCCTGACCACTTAGGCGCACAGTAGACGCATGGCGTTGCAACCTGTGGTCAAGCGATCGGTGTCGGCGGACGTGTTCGAGCAGATCGCCGCGGACGTGCTCAGCGGTGAGCTGGCGCCCGGGGCGACCTTGCCCAGTGAGCGGCAGTTGGCGGAGGCGCTCGGGGTGTCCCGGCCCGCGGTGCGGGAAGCCTTGCAGCGGCTGGCCGCGGCCGGGCTGGTGTCGGTGCGCCAGGGAGACGCGACGACCGTGCTGGACTATCGGCGCGGCGCGGGGCTCGAGGTTCTGCCCAGGCTGCTGGTGCAGGCCGGGGAACTGGACCCCGCGGTCGCACGCAGCATTCTGGAGGTCCGCCTGCACAACGGGCCGAAGGTGGCGGAGCTGGCCGCGCGCCGGGTCGGCGCGATCGGCGCGGGCGAGGTTCGTCCCCTGCTGGAGTCTTCCCTCGAAGCGCTTGCCGCCGAACAGGATCCGATCGCACAGCAACGGCATGCGATGGAGTTCTGGGATCACGTCGTGGACGCGGCCGACTCGATCGTGTTCCGGCTGATGTTCAACATGTTGCGCGCCGCATATGAACCGGCGCTCGCGGCGCTGGCCCCGATCATGTCCGCCGAGGTGGGCAACGTCGAGGCATACCGCGAACTGGCCGCCGCCATCGCCGCGGGCCGGCCGCAGAAGGCCGCCGGCACTGCTCGGGCGCTGCTCGAGCCGGCGACCACCGCCCTGATCGAGGTCCTCGGCGGACCGCCGGTCACGCACAGCTAGGAACGATCATGACCGAACCGAAAGCATCCGAACACGCTTCGATCGACACGGACGCACGGGCGCGGGTACGCAGGGATGAGCGGGCGCTGCGGCGCGGACTCACCCTCGGCCAGGCATTCGAAGAATTCCTCCGGCACCCCTCGCCGTGGATGATCGGGACCACGCTGGTGGGCGCGCTGATCGCTCGCGTCGTCGTCGGCGATTGGCAGCTCACCGATCTGCTGGTCCCCGCCGTGATGCTGGCGGTGTTCCCGGTGTTCGAGTGGATTGTGCACGTCACGGTGTTGCATTGGCGGCCACGGCGGCTCGGCCCGATCGCACTCGATAGCGAACTGGCCCGCAAGCACCGGGAGCATCACGTGGATCCGCGCGACATCCCGCTGATCTTCATCCCGACGAAAACGCTGGCGGTGCTGGTCGTGGTGTTGATCGCGCTGGCGGCCTTCGCCTTCCCCGGTTGGGGCCTCGGCCTGACCTTTCTGATCACCATCACCCTGCTCGGCCTGGGCTACGAGTGGACGCACTACCTGATCCACACCGATTACAAGCCGAAAGGTTCGCTCTACCGGGCGGTTTGGCGCAACCATCGCCACCACCACTACAAGAACGAGCACTACTGGTTCACGGTCACCAGTTCCGGTACCGCCGACCGCCTCTTCGGCACCTACCCCGACCCGGCCACGACCGAGACCTCACCCACGGCACGTAATCTGCACTCCGCCTGATCCAAGCAGGTGCCGCCCCGCGATAAGTCAGCCGGGGCGGCACCCGGCGCGCATACCCACGACCGCACTACCCGCACCGGGCATTCGGACCGCTGCGACCAAGGCGGTCCGGCGACGACTCCACCGGGTGGCACGCCGGTGAGCTCGCCCAACGGCCGCAGTCGCCACGACGCCGACAGCGACGGGTCCGCGATGACTACCCCGGGCGCCGCTCAGCGATCCGGGTGGCGCTTCGTCACAACGCCGACCGTCTCGCGACGAGTTCATGAAGCAAACAGGTCCGTAGCCAAGAAGCGGCTACACGCCACGGGCCCGATCACCGCGAGCGAGTAGACCCCGCATGCAAATCGGCGGTAGTACGTTAACTCTCACCGCGTCGCGAGCAAACGCTCCGCGATCGTGCGCGCACGATGGGCCGCCTCCGGAGTTCCCTCACGGACCGCGGTGACGATCGCTCCGTCGACCAGCAGCGCGAGTTCGGCGGCCAGCACCTCAGCGTCGGATCGCCCCGCTTCGGTGAGCAGTTCGTTCAGGTACTCGATCACGCGGCGCTTGTGCCGATCGGCGACCTGATGGGCAGCACTCTCGCGATCGGCCACCTCGACCATGGTGTTGATGAACGCGCAGCCGCGAAAGTCGTTGCGGGCGAACCGTTCGGCCAGAGCGTCGAAGACCGCGAGCGGGCGGGCGTCGGGGTCGACGGTCTGTTCGACCGATTCGCGCAGCCAGTCCAGCCACCGGCGGTCGCGATCCTCCAGCACAGCGACGACCAAGTCGTCCTTGCTCGCGAAGTGGCGATAGAAGGAAGCCCGGCCGACGCCGGACTCCTGGAGCAGGCGATCGATGCCTACGGCACGAATGCCTTCGGCATAGAACAGTTCTTCCGCCGTGGTGAGCAAACGTTGCTTGGCCTGGGTTGGCATAACGCCACGGTAGCAGAACGGAACTGATCAGTACCATCCGACTTGACCAATACGGAAACAACCGGTACCGTCTCGATTCGGCACCGATCGGTACCATCTTGTACGAGCTGGAGGCTTCGATGTCCCGCCTGCCCCTTGTGTCCACCGACTCCGCCGACGCCGAGCAGGCCGATCTGCTCGCCGAGGTACAGCGCCAGTTGGGCCGGGTCCCGAATCTCTACGCCGCCATGGCGAACAGCCCCGCCACCCTGCGCGGATACCTGAACCTGCGCGACGCGCTGACCAAGGGAAAGCTCTCCGCCCGGGTGCGCGAGCAACTCGCCCTTCTGGTCGCCAGCGAGAACGGCTGCGACTACTGCACCGCCGCGCACACCATGCGCGCCGACCGGATGGGTTTCACCGAGCAGGCGATCGTCGACACCCGCGCGGCGCGCGCCGACGACCCGCACGCCGACGCGATCCTGCGCGTCGCCCGTGACGTCCTCCGCTCCCGCGGCCGGCTCGACGACGCCGCGCTCGCCTCGGCGCGCGCCCGTGGCGTCAGCGACGCCGAACTGAGCGAGATCGTCGGCCATGTCGCACTGAACGTCTTGTCCAACTACTTCAACCATGTCGCCGAGCCGGAACTCGACTTCCCGCCCGCGGCACCGACGAAAGGCACGGCAATGGAAGCGAAATGGCGGCCCGCGAGCAAGGTTGTCCTGGTCGAGGGTTACTCCCTGGTGGACCGTGAGGGCCGGGCCGCACGCACCGTCGATGACGTCCACATCGCGATCGAGGGCGGATTCCTGCACGTCAAGGTGTCGGACTCGGCCGATGTGCAAGTGGTCTCGGCACCCGCCGTCGCGCTGGTGACCTACCGCTGATCCCGACCCACACAGCCCGGTCCGCGACTCGTCGCGGGCCGGGCTTTCGTCTGCTCCGGACTTGACATGTAGATACCCTAGGGGGGTAGGGTAGAACTCGAGAAGCAGACGAACCAGCAGGAGGACACCGACCATGAGCACCACCACCGTGACCGTCACCGGCATGACCTGCGGCGGCTGCGCCGCATCGGTCCGCACCGAGATCGGCCGCATCTCCGGCGTCGAGTCGGTGGCCGTCGACCTCGCCGACGGGCTGGTGACCGTCGATAGCGCGACCCCGATCGAACGCGCCGAACTCGCCGCGGCGGTGGTTCGCGCCGGCTACGCGGTCGCAGGCTGACGGACGGAGCACTCCGATGAACGCGACCATCAAATTCGGCGGTTTCACCCTCGGCCTCGCCGCGGTCTTCGGGATCGCACTCGCGGCCGGTGCGACCATCGGGCCGGAGCCCACCGAACCCGCCGCCCACGACTCGAACGCACACGGCGCCGCCCAAGGCGAGGACCACGCACTACCTGGAGGAATGATGGCGACCGACCGCGGCTACACCTTGCGGCTGGACACCACCCGAGCCACCGCCGCGGCGAACGTACCGCTGCGCTTCACCATCCTCGACCGGGCCGGAAAGCCCGTCACCCGCTACGTGCGCAGCCACGAGAAGGATCTGCACCTGATCGTCGTGCGCCGCGATATGGCCGCCTTCCAGCACGTCCACCCGGTGCTCGGCGCCGACGGGACCTGGAGCGTCCCACTCGACCTCAGCCGCGCCGGTGACTATCGCGTGTTCGCCGACTTCACTCCGCAGGGCGGCGAGAACCTGACACTCGGCGCGGACCTGCTGGTGGCGGGCATCTACGACCCACAGCAGCTGCCCGCTGCGATCTCCACCACCAACGTCGGCGACTACACCGTCACGCTGGACGGCACCGTAGTTCCCGGCCGGGCTTCCAAGGTGACGCTGTCGGTGAGCCGCGCGGGCAAGCCGGTGACCGACCTACAGCCCTACCTCGGCGCTTACGGGCATCTGGTGGCCCTGCGCGCCGCCGACCTGGGCTATCTGCACGTCCATCCGGAAGGCCACCCCGGCGACGGCGTGACCGCGGCCGGACCCGGCATCACCTTCGCCGTCACGGCGCCGAGCGCGGGCGACTACCGCCTGTTCCTCGACTTCCAGCACGAGGGCGTGGTCCGCACCGCCGAATTCACCTTGGCCGTCGCGCCGGGTACCCCCGCCGTAGACGCCTCGAGCCACAACGAACACACTGGTCAGCAGCAGGCGCCGGACGGCCACGTGCACTGACCCGCCGACCGCCGCACAGAACGGAGCACCCACGATGACCACCGCGACACAACCGCAGCCCTCCGGGCAGGTCGAACTCGTGATCGGTGGAATGACCTGCGCGTCCTGCGCCGCCCGGATCGAGAAGAAGCTCAACAAGCTCGACGGCGTCACCGCGACCGTGAACTACGCCACAGAGAAGGCCCGGGTGGACGTCACCGGTGACGTCTCGCCCGACGACCTGATCGCCACCGTCGAACAAGCGGGCTACACCGCCGCCCTGCCCGCGCCCCCGAAGCCACAAGAAATCGCCGCCGAGGAAGATCCCGCGGCGAGCCTGCGCACCCGACTGCTGATCTCCGTGGCGCTGTCGGTGCCGGTGATCGCCATGGCGATGATCCCGGCCTTGCAGTTCACCAACTGGCAGTGGCTGTCACTGACCTTGGCCGCGCCGGTCGTGGTGTGGGGCGCGCTGCCGTTCCACCGCGCGGCGTGGACCAATCTGCGCCACGGCGCCGCGACCATGGACACCCTGATCTCGATGGGAACGCTGGCCGCACTGGGCTGGTCGCTGTACGCCTTGTTCTGGGGCACCGCGGGCAGGCCGGGCATGACGCACCCGTTCGAGTTCACGATCTCCCGGATGGACGGCACCGGCAGCATCTACCTGGAGGCCGCGGCGGGTGTCACCACGTTCATCCTGGCCGGACGCTTCTTCGAGGCGCGCGCCAAACGGCGGGCGGGTGCGGCGCTGCGTGCCCTGCTCGAGCTGGGGGCCAAGGAGGTCTCGGTTCTGCGCAACGGAACCGAGCTGCGCATTCCGGTGGAGCAGCTGACGGTCGGCGACCGGTTCGTGGTGCGGCCGGGCGAGAAGATCGCCACCGACGGCGTCGTGGTGGAAGGTTCCTCGGCCGTCGACGCCTCGATGCTCACCGGTGAGTCGGTGCCGGTGGAGGTCGGCACGGACGACGCCGTGGTCGGCGCGACCGTCAACGTGGGCGGCCGGATCGTGGTGCGCGCCACCAGGATCGGTTCCGACACTCAGCTGGCGCAGATGGCGAAGCTCGTCGAGGACGCGCAGACCGGTAAGGCGCAGGCGCAACGGCTGGCCGACCGGATCTCCGGGATCTTCGTGCCGATCGTCATCGCGCTGTCGGTCGCGACGCTCGGATTCTGGCTCGGCACCGGCGGTTCGGTGGCCGCGGCGTTCACCGCCGCGGTGGCGGTGCTGATCATCGCCTGCCCGTGCGCGCTCGGACTGGCCACGCCGACCGCGCTGATGGTCGGCACGGGACGCGGCGCGCAGCTGGGCATCCTGATCAAGGGTCCCGAGGTGCTGGAGTCGACCCGGCGGGTGGACACGATCGTGCTGGACAAGACCGGCACCGTCACCGCGGGCAAGATGACGCTGCTCGATGTCGTCGCGGCCGAGGGTGAGCAGGTCGAACGGATTCTGGAACTGGCCGGGGCGCTGGAGGATTCCTCCGAGCACCCGATCGCCCAGGCCATCGCCAAGGGCGCCCGCGAGCGGGTGGGTGAGCTGAAGCCGGTCGAGGATTTCGCGAACGTCGAGGGCCTGGGCGTGCAGGGCACGATAGACGGGCACGCGGTGGTCGTCGGCCGCGCGCGGCTGCTCGCCGACTGGTCACAGCATCTCGACGACGACCTGACCCGGGCGATGCGCGCGGCCGAAGCCGAAGGAAAGACCGCCGTCGCGGTCGGCTGGGACGGCGAGGCGCGCGGCGTGCTCGTGGTGGCCGACGCGGTGAAACCCACCTCGGCCGAGGCGATTTCCCAGCTGCGCGCCCTCGGGCTCACCCCGATCATGCTGACCGGCGACAACCGGGCCGCCGCCGACGCGATCGCCGCGCAAGTCGGCATCGATGAGGTGATCGCGGAGGTGCTGCCGCAGGACAAGGTCGACACCGTCAAGCGGTTGCAGGCCGAGGGCAAAGTGGTCGCGATGGTCGGCGACGGTGTGAACGACGCCGCGGCACTGGCCCAGGCCGACCTGGGCCTGGCCATGGGCACCGGCACCGACGTGGCCATCGAGGCGGGCGATCTGACCTTGGTCCGCGGCGACCTGCGGGCGGCGGCGGACGCGATCCGCCTGTCCCGCCGCACCCTCACGACGATCAAAGGCAACCTGTTCTGGGCCTTCGCCTACAACGTGGCCGCGATCCCGCTGGCCATGGCGGGATTGCTGAACCCGATGCTCGCGGGCGCCGCGATGGCGTTCTCCTCGGTCTTCGTGGTCAGCAACAGCCTGCGGTTGCGTGGCTTCCGCTCGACAGCCCGATAACACGGAACACCGGACGGGACGGCACGCGTAGTGTCGTCCCGTCCGGCATTTCGAGCGAACTACAGGCCTACCCGTGTCGACCGAGGAGGACCGGTGAGCGACAGCTCTCCCGAGCCCGACCACGAGGGCGAGCCGCTCCGCGGATTCGCCAGCGACAACAACGCCTCCGTGCACCCGGAGATCATGGCGGCGCTCGCCGCTGCCAACGAGGGCCACCAGCCGGCCTACGGCGCGGACGTCCACACCGCCCGGCTACGCGAGCTGATCAAAGGGCATTTCGGCGAGCGTGCCGAGGTCTATCCGGTCTTCAACGGCAGCGGCGCGAATGTGGTCGGGTTGCAGGCGATGTGCGACCGGTGGAGCGCCGTGATCTGCCCGGAGTCCGCGCACATCCACCTGGACGAGTGCGGCGCACCCGAGAAGGTGGCCGGGCTGAAAGTGATTCCGGTGCCCACTCCGGACGGCAAGCTGACGCCGGAGTTGCTCGACCGGTACGCATGGGGCTTCGGCGATCAGCACCATGCCCAGCCCAAGGTCGTCTCCATCACCCAGAGCACCGAACTCGGCACCCTCTACACGCCCGGTGAGATCGCGGCGATCGGCGCGCTGGCGCGTGAGCGCGGCATGCTGCTGCACGTGGACGGCGCCCGGCTGGCCAACGCGGCCGCCGCGCTCGACCTGCCGCCGCGCGCGTTCACCACTGACGCCGGGGTGGACGTGCTGTCGTTCGGCGGCACCAAGAACGGCCTGATGCTCGGTGAGGCGATCGTGGTGCTCGACCCGGACGCGGTTCGCGGCGTGCAGTACCTGCGCAAGGCCGCGTTGCAGCTGGCCTCGAAGATGCGGTACGTGTCGGCGCAGTTCGTCGCGCTGCTGGAAGGTGACCTGTGGCTACGCAACGCGCGGCACGCCAACGCGATGGCGGCCCGGCTGGCCACGGCCGTCGCCCGGGTCCCCGGCGTCGAGATCGTACGGCCGGTCCAGGCCAACGCCGTCTTCGCCATACTGCCTCGGGAGGTCACCGAGCGGCTGCGGAAACGCTTCCGCTTCCACACCTGGGACGAGCGCACCGGCGAGGTCCGTTGGATGTGCTCGTTCGACACCACCGAGGCCGACGTGGACGCCTTCGCGACGGCGATCGCCCAGGAAATGGCCGCTCAGGACGCGTTCCCGGAAACCGCGGGCAACCGAGCACGATGATGAAACACCGGACGGGACGGCACACGTAGTGTCGTCCCGTCCGGGCATCCGCCAGGAGGTCTCATGCGCATAACGCCATGGGCGAGCATACCTCTGGCACACCGAATTCCGAAACGAAAAAAGCTCAGCCGCGCAGCGTGGTGACCGTGACCAGCGACGGTTGGATGAATGCCCCGTAGACCTCGATCGACACCCCACCGGTCGGGGTTTCGGCGGCCCATTGGGCGTGCTCGGTGATCCCTTCGCCGAGAAGCGCTTTTGCTCCGGGCGACCATGCGACGGCCACCTGGCTCAGCACCGGTCCGAGGTTCAGGTTCGCGATCGCCGCGGATTCACCGTTGTCGAAGTAGACCTCCGTGCCACCGGGGAACGGATTCACCGCGACCGCCGAGGCACTCGCCCCGCCGAACGCCGCTGCCGAACCTCCCGCTACGAGCGCGACCAAGACCGTCATGACCCGTCGACGCATCCGAATCCCCTTTTCGTGTAAACGCACTGACCACGCGGCCAGTCATGTCACCCTTGCCGAGCAGGCAGCGTTCGGCAATTCGATGTGAGGCCAATCACATATACCCTATGACGTGCGCACCGCGGCATCGAATGCCCGCACATTGTCGGCAGCCCATTCGGCGAAAGTTCGCGCACGCCCGAGTATCCGCCGCACGTCGTCGGTGACGATCGCGTTATGTCCCGCACGCACATACGCTTGCCCCGCAAGCGCACCGTCCGCGAATTCGGCGGACATTCCGGACGCGAGCATGTGTTGCCGCGCTTCGGTTTCCGGAATGTCGGCAACCTCCACCGTTCGGCCGGTCACGGTAGCCAAAGTGGCGGCCAAATCGTGCGTGGTGAGCAATTCCGGCCCGGTGAGGGTGTAGATCCGGCCCGCGTGCTCGGCGGAAACCAGCGCTTCGGCGGCGACACCGGCGACGTCACGAGGATCGATCACACCCTGTGCGGCGGAGCCGGTCATATTCGGCACCGGCTGCCCGGCACGAATCGCGGCGGCCCAGCTCAGGGTGTTGGAGGCAAAAGCGCTGGGGCGCAGAATAGTCCAGTCGACTCCGCTCTCGCGTGCGGCTTGCTCACCGGGCAAATGCCAGGTTCCGACCCGGCCTAGTCCGGCATCTCCGGTGCCGATGGCGGAAAGTTTGACGATCCTGGCAACTTTCGCGTCCCGCGCGGTGGCGATGAGTGCCCGGTCGGCATCCACATATTCCGGGCCCAGCACGCCGACGACGAACGCGGCCTCCGCACCGACCATCGCCTTCGCCATGGACGCGAGGTCGGTGTAATCGCCGCGCACCACTTCTACCCCGGCGGGTACCTCCGCCCGGTCCGGGTTTCGGGTGACGGCCCGGACCGATATCCCTCGCTCGCTCAACTGCCGGACGATTTCACTGCCGATGGTGCCGGTCGCACCCGTGATCACGATCATGTGGACCACCGTGCCGGGCGTTCGCGCAGGTCTCTAGGAAATTCCGGCACACCTGGCGCGGCAGCGACTGCCTACAGTGGATCCGGTGATCACCCTGCCGCGCGTCGTGACCGCCGATCTGGTCGAGACGTCCGAACCCGCACCGGAGTCGCTGCGGCCGTGGCTGGTCGAACTCGGCCGCATCCCCACCGTGCTCGACCTCTCCGAGCCGTTCGCGCACATTCCGCAGACGGCCACCACGATCGTGCTGCGCGCCGAACACGGAGATGCCGGAGCCACCCGCGCCGCGCTCGTCGTCGGCCCGCAGACGAAAGCCAGCTACTCGCGCGCGAGCAAACCCGCAGGTTGCGTGCGCCTACGACTCGCGCCCGGTGCCGTCCCCGCCCTGCTCGGAGTCCCTGCGGCGGACCTCACCGATCGCGTAGCGCGACTGGACGACCTACCCGGCCCGGTCGCGCACCTCGCCGCCGAGCTGATCGAACTCGAGCACGACGAGGTCGTGCCGTACCTGGAGAACGCACTGCCGCGCCGCATTCCCGACGATCCGGCCCAGCGCGCCCACCGCCGACTGCTCGCCACCGCCGTAGCAACCATCGCCGCCGCCCACCCGCTCCCCGTCCCGGAACTCGCCACACGCCTCTCCGTCAGCGAACGCCAGCTCCGCAACCTGTTCACCACCGGAATCGGCGTCTCCCCGAAACACTTCGCCCGCATCGACCGCGTCCGGCGCGTCTTGTCCCGAGCCGAAGACACACCGTGGGCCGACCTCGCGGCAGGCACCGGCTACTACGACCAGTCCCACATGACAGCCGATTTCCGCAGCCTGATGGGCGTGCCGCCGACGTCGTTCCTCCGAGGAGACGTGCCCGCCCCTTCTCCGTGCCGCGCACTCACACGCTTGCGTTGACCGAGGCGACCGAGCACGGCGCAACACGCGCAGTTGCCGAACTGTGTCCACCACCTCTCTCGACATCGCACGGAAGCCGTGCGATGCTTATTCGAAAGATTCGAAACATCTTGCGGAATTTTCGCTTGATGTGCGAATGGAGGCACAGACATGACTACGGCGATCGAAGCGCGGACGTTCGTGCCGGAACACACTGAAACATTGCCTTCGCTGCTGGACTTCCTGATCGCGCACGCCATCTCGCAGGGTCCGGATCCCTCGGTGCGCTATGCACTGGTCGGTGCGAGCGAAAGCGATCGGATAGAACTCCCACCCGAAGTACACGAGGCACTGGTGCAGGTGGTCACGGCGATGCAGGCGGGTAAAGCCGTAACTGTCGCGCCGCGCAGCATGACACTGACCTCGCAGCAAGCAGCCGACCTGCTGGGCGTCAGCCGGCCGACGGTCATCAAGCTGATCGAGCGCGGTGAACTGCCTGCCGAGCGCATCGGTTCCCGTCACCGTCTGCGGCTGGACGACGTACTGGAGTACCAGGAAGCGCGCAAGGTACGGCAGTACGAGGCGATCGCAGCGAGCACCGTCGATATCGACGCCGAGGACGATCCCGACGCGGTGCGAGCGCGGCTGAAGGAGGCACGCCGTGCTGTGGCGGCGCGGCGACGAGCGCAGAGCTGAGAGAATCACCGTGTGTTCGCGGTAGTGCTCGACACCTGTGTGCTCTATCCCAGCTTGCAGCGGGACTTCCTGCTGTCGCTCGCCGTGGAGAGCTTGTACCGGCCGCTATGGTCGGATCGGATCCTCGAAGAGGTCGAGTACACCGAAACGGCCAAACTTGTTGAGCGGGGCGAGGTTCAAGGCGAAGCCGAGCGGCGGGCACAGCGTCTCGTCGAAACGATGCGAGCAGCGTTCGACGATGCCTTGGTGCGGAACTGGGAACCCCATGAGGGAACCTTCGGGCTTCCCGATCCCGACGACGAGCACGTGCTCGCCGCCGCCCTGGTCGGTGGAGCGGGCGCGATCGTCACCAGCAATGTGAAGGATTTCCCGGATACGCGGGTGCCCAGGCATATCCAGGTGATCGAACCAGCGCTCTTCGCGGCAAACACAGTCTCGACTGCTCCCGAGACAGCACTTCGCGCATTGACGAGCCTGAGCCGCCGTTACCGCAACCCGCCCCAATCGATCGATGAGCTGCTGAACATTCTCGAGAAACGCTACGACATGACCGAAGCTGTGGAAATGATGCGCTACGTCGGCTGATCTCACCGGCTCGCGCTCACTCGTTGCCGCTAGCAGGGCACGAACGATCGCAATACAAGCGTTCACAAGGGAGGCGGGGCAAGCCGTGTGCGCCGTCCGGGAGGATCTCCACCGCGTCGGGATAATGGGTGTGCCGCCATTCCCGTGCGAAGGTGATCGCCGCCGTGGCGCATGCGGCGAAATCCATTCGCAGTCCGTGTAGGAATACGCTCACGTGAACGTCGTTCGATGGGTTCATGGATGAATCGCCACACATCACGCACCTGGTCCCGGTGTGGACGTCGCGCAATCGCTCACGACTCCGGCTGCGTTCGTTTCGGTGCGGCGGAAGTATCGGTAGTCCTCGCGGCTGGCTATCACCGCCGCGACGAGCGTCGCGCACGATGAGTAGTCGCATTCGTAGTGCAGTTCCAGCGCCTTTCTGGCATTCGCGGGACTGGATACCGGCCAGTGTGGGTTGTCATGTGCGTGCCGGAACCGCGACTCATCGACGCGGAGGAGCCGCCTCGTGCGCAATTCGTCATCCGACATGAGTTGTCCCCGACCTGTGCCGAGTACGCGGCATCTGGTCCGCCCAGGCCCGGACGGCTTCGACTACGAACCTGCCTGACGGGCGGAAGGCGGTGCGCGGCGGCACTATCCAGTGCCGGATCGCGCCTACCGCAGCGGTTGGCGAAGGCAGCGCGATCGTCGCTCCCGTCCGCGCGACCGCCACGTCCAGCCGGAACAGTTCGGCGAACAACCGCACGTCATCGGGCAGATCGGGCTGGATGAGGAAGGTCCAGCGCCCCGAACGCGGATGTCCCACAATCGGTCCCAACGGGACGCTTCTGTTGTGCATGTGCGCCTTCACCGCCTGCCCCAGGCGAGTGGGCATCGTCATCGCCCACACCGACCCGGCCCGCATCACGATCCGCCCGAGTTCCGGCGGGTCGACCACAGCGGGCAGACCGCACTCCTGCCGATAGAACAAGCATCGCGACAACGGTGTATCTCCGCGCGTTTCCATTCGGTACCCCCACTCCCATACGATTCGGACCCGCCTCTACCAGGCGGTACGTAGTAGTCTCGGATCGATCGGTGGGGCGCGGAATCGATTTACAGTCCACAAGAGTCCACAGAATCGGGGGTGCGTCGGCTCCATGGAGAATCCTGGATTTTTGCTCCGCACTGCGCGGCTGAGCCGGGGGGTCAGCCTGGCCGCGCTCGCGGCGAAGACCAACTACAGCAAGTCGCTGCTCGGCATGTTGGAGAACGGGCAGCGCGATGTGAAGCAAGAGCACATCATTGGCTACTCACGGGCGCTGAATATTCCGATTGGTGCCCTCATGACGCCATCACCGGACCCGATCCGAGTCGCGCACGAATGGCTGGTGGCGGATCCTGTACCCAAGGCGCGTGCCTCGACTGGTCGGCGCGTCGGAGAATCGCTGGCGACCGAAATGGAACACCGTGTGGTCCAGCTTCGGCATCTGGACGACAGTGTCGGTGGCGAGGACTTGTTCCCCTTGGTATTGCAGGAGTTCGAAAGCGCACGGGAAGTCATCACGGAATGCAGCTATTCCGAACGAGTGGGCAAGCGGCTGTTGACAGTCGCGGGTGAGCTCGCACAACTCGCCGGGTGGGTGGCCGGCGACGCAGGTAGATATGACGACGCCCAGCGGCTGTACCTGAGCGGCGCATCGGCCGCCGATGATGCCGGAGACCGCGTATTGACGGCGCAACTTTTATCCAGCCTCAGCTATCAGATCGCCAATATCGGCAATCCCAGTGAGGCCGCGCTGCTCGCACGTACCGCCGTCAAGGGAGCGATAGATGCACCTCCGGTGGTCCGGTCCTTGCTGACCGATCGCTTGGCGTGGGCATGCGCACGGTCGCGTGATCGCGAAGGAGCCGAACGAGCGCTCGATGCGGTCGACGAGTCGTATGAGCGCAGGTCATCGGACATTCCTGAGCCGGAGTGGGTGTATTGGATGGACCGTACCGAGATAGACGTGATGGCAGGCAGGTGCTTCGTCGAGCTGGGCGAACCAGCCAAAGCGAGCCCACTGTTGTCCCGCGCGATCGGGCAACTCTCGGCCGACCGAACCCGCGAAGTGGCCCTCTACCGCACCTGGCTCGCGGAGTCTTTCCTGAGGAAGCGTGAACTGGACGCAGCGCGCGCAACCATCCGGCAGGCGGAGAAGGCTGCCGCCACCGCGCACTCGGCACGGCTGGATCGGCGGATTGCCGAAGTGCGGGGAATGCTGACCTGAATGAGCACTCGCGGAATCGCGCTGGCTACGAGCCGAAACTCAATTGATCCCGTCGATCAGCAGTTTCGCAGCCACCGCCGCCCCGTCCGAGCGGATCATGCCGCCCACTTCGTTCGCGCGCGCTCGGGTGGTAGACGCCAATGCGATGTCGAGAGCGGCGGACAATGCGGCTGCGCTGGGGTCGGCTTCCGCACACGCCGCTCCGATGCCGAGGTCGACCACCCTGCGTGCCCAGTACGGCTGGTCCATCATCTGGGGTACCACCACTTGCGGGACGCCCGCCCGGGCGGCGGCGGTCGTCGTGCCCGCGCCGCCGTGGTGGATGACGGCGGCGACCCGGCCGAACAGCGCTTGATGGTTGACCTCGTCGATGGCCATGCAGTCGGGCAGGTCATCGATCAGGGCCAGCTCGGCCCAGCCACTGGAAAGGAGGACTCGGCGGTCGTGGGCGCGGATCGCTTCGATCGCGGCCCGCGCGATCCCGCCGCGCATCGGCATACTGCCGAACCCGACATACACCGGGGGTGTGCCCGCGTCCAGGAACGCCGACAAGTCGGTGGGCAAGGCGCGTTCGTCGGGGACGATCCAGGCACCCGTCTGCACCACGTTCAGTTGCGGCGATTGCGGCCATGGACCCAGCACCGGGTCCGCGGCCAGCCACGGACTCTCGGTGATGACGTGGTCGCGTACGTCGGTGACCGGCCCTAGCCCGAGCGCCGCCCGGCCGGTATCGAGCGCGTGGCCGAACTGTGCGTTCCAACCGTGGCTGTCGATTTCCCACAGCAACTGGTTCGCGATCGCCTCGGGCGCGGGTCGATCGCCCGGCAGCGGCATCGGCGGGTGATGTGGCGAGGGCAGACTGGTCGGCTGGTAGCTCACATACTGGTAGTGGATGCCGAGTTTCTCGGCGACGGACCGGGCCGCGACCTGGGTCACGCCGGCCGCGACCACAACGTCGCATCCTGCGGCCGCTGTGGCGATCGTGTCGAATTGGATTCTGGGCCAGTCCGTCACAAATCGCGACAGCTCAGCCCGCGACGGTCTCCCGGCTCGGGAACCGGCCTTCAGCGGCCCCAGCGGCACTATCGGCACCCCCAGGTCAGCGCAACGCGGGGCGATATCCGGTGGCGCGCACACCCGCACCCGCGCTCCGAATTCCCGCAACCACAGCGCGAGCCCCAACATCGGCTCGCTGTCGCCGCGCGACCCACTCGCCGTCAACAGCACCCGCACGGGTCACCGACGCTCTACAGCTGGATGCACACTGATGCGCCTGGCCCGAACGAAGTCGACGATGCCGCCCATACCGACCATCATCGACCCGGAACACGTTGCCCCCCTGCGCTTCCGTTCCCATCCCGGAGAACCTGTGATACGTCACGGCAGCCGTTGCTACGACCGGCTCGACGAGTGAGCAGACGCGCTCGACCATGCGGCCAGGCAGATCACGCTCGCCGAGCAAACAGCGTTCGGCACTTCGCTGGGCGGCCGCTTACTGAGCGACGCACGCGGCCATCCGTGCCCGAAACGCGGTTGGTGCGAACGTTTCCGCGTGGGCGCGGACGATGCGCGGGTCGTAGCGGGCGGCGTCGAAGTCGGCCATCGCCGCGGCCAGGCGGGTGACGACGTCGGGATCGGCGCCCGGAGCGATGTGTTCGCCGGTCGTGCCCGGTCGTACCGTGTCGAGCGCGCCGCCCGCGCCGATGGCGATCACCGGGGTACCGCAGGCCATGGCTTCGACCGGGACGATGCCGAAGTCTTCCACGCCGGGCATGAGCAGGGCGCGGCAGCGTTGGTACATGTCCCGCAGGACGTCGGTAGAGGTGGCGCCCAGAAAAGTTGTCTCGGGTCCGGCGAGGGCTTCGAGCTGAGGCCGGAAACGACCGGCGCCCAGCACGACCAGCCGCACGCCGGCGAGTTGCGCGGCTCGTATGGCGAGATCAGCGCGTTTGTAGGGAACGAGGCGACCGGCGCAGAGAAAGAAGTCCTCCCGGGCACGTGTGGGATCGGGGGTGAAACGGTCGACATCGACGGGGGGATTGATCACGGTGGCGGTCAGGCCCCACCAGTCGCGGATCCGGTCGGCGACGGCGGTCGAGTTGGCGATCACCTGGGTCAGGCGCGGCGCGGCTCGCAGTTCGGTGCGGCGGGCCAGTGCGCCCAGGGCGCCGAGGGCGAACTGGCCGGTCCGTCCGCCGGCTTCGCGGATGCGGAACTCTCGATCCCAGGCCCATCGCGCGGGGCTGTGCACATAGGCGATCACGGGCGCGTCGGTGGCCAACGCGGCCTGAGTGGCGAACGAGTGGTGGCTGACGACCACGGCGTCATAGCCCCGCAACGGCATACGACGCAGGGAACGGGGGACGAACGGCAGCAGAGGGGCGTGCCGACCGCGGGTCACTGTGTGGGCGCGAGAGAGCCAGGTGTCGTGGACATGCCGGACGGGCAGGCGGATTCCGTCCGGCGTGACGATCGGGGCGTAGATGTCCGCACCGGGCCAGGTGCGGGCGAATTCGCCCACGACGGCTTCGGATCCGCCGAATTCGGTGAACCGTTCGTGGACGATGGCGATGCGGGGTGTGGTCATCGAGATGTGCTCGTTTCGATCTGCCGCGGCGCGGCGGTGCGGCGAATCGCGGGAGCGACCGATCGTCCGCGCAGCAGTCCATCGACGGTGCCGCGTTCGAGGGCGGTCCGGTACACCTCGGCCGCGGCCGCGCAAGCCGACAGGGTGGCGGCGATCGCGTCGTGGTCGTGTGCCGCCGAGGTGACGAAGGATTGCCCGAGTACTCCGCGTTGCAGCAGTTCTTGCAGGAACAACGTGCGGAACGCCTGGCATGGGTTCCCGTGGGAATCGAGGGTTTCGAAGATCAGGCAGGAGGAGCGACCGCGGACCCGGAGGTGGTCGCCGATCCCGAGTTCGGTTGCCAGCGCGGTGAACCCGGTCGCCAGTGCGGCGCCGGCCGCTTCCATTCGAGCGATCGGATCGCCGGTCCGGTAGGCCGCGGCGACCGCGCGGAAGGCCGCCAGCCCGCTGGTTTCCGGCCCATGCGTGGTGGACAGCAGAAACACGCGGTCGGCGTCGGTGCGCAGACCGCCCCGTTCCAGGTACTCGCGCCGTCCGGCGAGGGCCGATATGGGGAATCCGTTACCCATGGCCTTGCCCCAGCAGGACAGGTCGGGAGTTACGCCGTAGACGGACTGTGCGCCGCCTGCGGCCCAGCGAAATCCGGTGATCATCTCGTCGAACACCAGCAGGGTGCCGTGCCGATCGCACAGGGCGCGCACGGCTTGGAGATAGCCTGGCTCGGGTTCCGCGGTCGCGGTGGCCGCCTCCATGACGACCGCGGCCACGGTGTCGCCCGCCAGGACCGCGGCGAGGGCGTCGACGTCGTTGTAGGGAAACCGGACGGTTTCGGCGCCGACCTGAGCGGGGATGCCCGCCGACATCGGTGTCGTCGCGATGAACCAGTCGTCGACCGAGAAGAACGGCTGCTCGCAGACGGCGAGCCGCTGGCGACCGGACACGGCCCTGGCCAGCCGGACGGCGGCGGTGGTGGCATCGGAGCCGTTCTTGGCGAACTTGACCATGTCCGCACCGGGGACCAGGTCCAGGAAGTCCTCGGCCGCGAGCAGTTCCAGTTCGGTCGGCCTGCTGAAGTTCACTCCGTCGGCGATCGTGGTCGTCACGGCGTCGAGAACCGGTGCACAAGCATGGCCGAGGGTGACCGAACGCAGTCCCATCCCGTATTCGACGTACTGGTTGCCGTCGGCATCCCAGACTCGGCATCCGTTGCCGCGCACCAATATCGGCGCCATCTGCTCGGGGTATTGATCGGCTCCGCGGGCGTAGGTGTGCGCGCCGCCCGGCACCAGCTCGTGCAGCCGACGCTGCAGCGCATTGCTGCGGGCGAACCCGTGGTGCGGTGGGAGGTCGGGGGGCAGAGTCATCTGGTGCTCCGTATGCGGTGCGGGCAGGATACCGGCGGAAGCCGGTACAGCAGAGCGGTGCCGGTGAAGTGCCGGACGGGGATACGCTCCGGCGGCGAGGAGGTCGCGGGACGGCCGGAGGTGTTGTGGTCGTGCGCCGGGGCGCGCCCGGTCGCCGAACTCACGGGACCGGCTCCTCACGGACCGGCGCGTCATCCGGGACAGCCGTGCGGGCCGGATGACTGTACGCCCAGAGGTCGTGATCGCCGCGAGGTCCGAAGACATCGAGGTGCCCGCGCATCCGCCCCTCCTCGGCGAACCCGGCCGCGGCGACCGCAGCCGCTGCGGCGACGTCGGACACGGGGATCGCGATGGCGACGCGGAGAATCTCGAGCCGTTCGGTCGCATGGCGCACCAGTAGGCGGAGCACGCTCGCGCGGGTTTCCGGGCGAGCCGACGCGTCGGTCCAGACGCTGAGCCGGACATTGCGATCGAACATGTCCAGCCCGTGCAGCCGGGCTTCCCCGACGAATCGGCCGTCGTCGAGAATCGTCAGCGTCAGCCCAGGCCCGGAACGCAGGCCTGCCCTGGCTTCGGCGAGTTCGGCCAGCCAGTGGCGCAGGGATTGTCGGCGCAGCCACGCGGCGGGTGACATGTGCGGATCGCGTGCCAGCGTCGCCCGGTTGCGGATACGGGCCGCGCGGCGCTGCCGGAAATCGGAGACACGGCGTGACCGCACCAGCACCCCGCCGCGGTCATCGGAGTCGGTGAGGGCGACGGCGGCGCTGCCCCGCAACCACCTGAACACCCGGCGCAATCGGGAAAGCTGGTACCGCAGACGCGCGGCTGCGATGCTCACGCGGGGCGGCCCGTGCGGGACAGCGGGGGCGGCGGGCAGTTGCGTCGTCGTCGGGTGGAGGCGCTGCCGGGCCAGGTAGACGGCGGTGAACCCGAGGTCGGGCCGATCGGGGCGGGTCACCGCCCACAGCTCGTGGTCGCGGCGTGCGCCACCGGCATCGAAATAGGTGGTCATCCGGGCTTCGTACCGCAGGCCCGCCGTGGCCGCGACCTTGGCCGCGGCGACGTTGCCGGGTGCGATCGGTGCGGTGATTCGCATGAGGCCGAGACTGTCGAAACCGAAGTCCGTCATCATGGTCAAGGCAAGAGCGCCGATACCGCCGCGCGCGACGGCGGAGCTGATCCAGATGCCGAGTTCGGCGCTGCCCGCCGCCGCATCGATGGAGGCCAGTTCGATCTGTCCGGCGAACCGCCCGGCCACCTCGATGACCATGCTCACCCGCCGCCCAGCGCGTGCCTCGGCCCAGTTGTCCAGGCATTCCCGCACCCAATGGCGGGCAGTGTGGCGGTCGGGCCAGTCCTGCTCCGAGCTGACCCAGTAGCGCTCCATGATCGCGCGATCATGGAGCCGGATCCGCCGCCACTCAGCGAAATCGTCGAAGCGCGGCGGCCGCAACCGCACCGGCGATCCGGGTGGACCGGTGATGGTCGGCTGCGCTTCGATACGGCGGTACTGTCGTCGGGTCATCCGCCGGGGCGCTTCCTGCCGAGCGCGACCGTGCCCAGCTTTCCGTCGTCGGAGACCGTGAGCCGCCAGTAGCCGCCGTCGGGCGCCTTGAGCACTGGACCGTTGTCGGCGTGCTCGCAAACCCAGGTTCCGTCGGCGGTCACCGCGGCGCGGACGGCCCCGTCGCTGCTCTGTGCCTGGAACACGTCCGCGCCGTGCGGTCCCGCTTGGGACACCACGGTGCCGGTGAACCGCGGAGTGCGCATGCCCTTGCGGCCGATGACATTCCAGCCGCCCGGAAACGTCTCGACGGGAATGTCGTCGGTGATCCCCGAGATCAATCCGAGCGCAGTGCCTTCCGGACAGCCGACCGGATCCACGCGCACCGGGATGCCCGGCGGCTGCGACTCCGCGTCGAAGATCACGTTCGCCAGATACGGCTGTCGGCAGTAGTTCAGTTCCAGCCCGACCGAACGGGCCGCGACCTTCGCGTTGACCATGCCGAACTGCGCGGGCCCGCCGCGCCCGTTCTCGCCGACCGACACGGCGACGTCGGCTCCTTCGAACCACACGTTGGTCAGCCACCAGTCGTTGGCGGCGCCGTCGACCCGCAGGTGCCGGTGGGTGGTGAGCGGGTGCTGGTCGGAGACGAATTCGACGTTGGTGAGCGCCAGCCCGGCGTTGTGGTCGTTGCCGGTGCCGAGGACGCCGGTGTGATTACTGGTGAACTTCGAGGAGGTGACGTAGTTCTGGATACAGGATGTGGTCAGTCCGATCCCGAAGTTGTTGATGTCGCAGTTGATGAAGGCGGTGCCGCCGGTGTTGTCGCGCAACACGACTCCGCGCTGGGTCAGGTATCGGGGATGGTTGTCGCTGAGGTGGTTGCCGCGCAGTACCACCGCGTCGAACGAGCAGCGAAAGCATTCCGACAGGTCGACCGCCGTCGAGCCGGAACCTGTCGTGTAGATGCCCAGCCTGGCGAAACGCACCCGGCTGCGCTTGCGCAGCCGCACCAGAGTGCCCTCGCCCGCGTAGACGATCGTGGTGACGTCGGCGCCGTCACCGAGAATCGTGGCGTAGTCCGGAAGATCGGGCATCGACTCGACCCGGTAGTGCCCGGCGGGCAGGTAGAGCACCAGCGGCTCGTCCGGGTCCTTGGCCACGGCTGCGGCCAAAGCCTTGGTGTCGTCGGCGATACCGTCTCCGACGGCTCCGAAGTCCCGGACGTTACGTGCCGCGGGCGCATCGGTGGTCGGCGACCGGAACTGCGGGTCGTCCGGCTCGGCTGTGGTGCAGGCGGCGGTGATCGGAAGTACCGCCGCCGCACCCAAAGTCGCGGCGAGCAAGCGGCGTCGCCGGAGAATGTCGTCGCTCATACCCTCAACCATCCCACCAGTCGGTCCGCCGCCGATCCGGGCGCGTGGTAGCCGACCACGCCGGTCGGCCCGGACGTGCCGAACGCGGTCAGGGCGGTACGCAGCCGCGGTTCGGTGAGTCTGCCGAGATCGGCGACGCCGAGAATGGCATCGGACAACGGCGCGACGGCGACCGCGTCGGCGGCACGACTGACCGGTGCGGTCTCGATGATCACGCGGTAATAGCGCTCGCGCAGATCGGCGATGAGATGGGCGAAGTGTTCCGAGGCGATCAGGTCGGACGTATCCGGCTCGATGTGCCCGATCGGCAGCACCGCGACCCCGGTCCCGCCCCAGTCCTCGGTGATCGCCCGGTCCAGCGGTACACCGCCGCGCAGCAGCGTCGTCAGGCCTGGACCGGGCACCGTGCCGGAGCTTCCGTCGCCGGAGGTGTCGGCGTCGACGAGGATCACCGGATGACCGGCATCGGCGAA
Organism: Nocardia sp. NPDC051911; assembly: GCF_040681035.1. Lineage (NCBI taxonomy): Bacteria > Bacillati > Actinomycetota > Actinomycetes > Mycobacteriales > Nocardiaceae > Nocardia > Nocardia sp. NPDC051911. The sequence continues at coordinate 42,885 of NZ_JBFAXY010000019.1, read as the reverse complement.
GGCCAGCGCCAGGGTGTTCGCCACCTTTGATAGTGATCGGTCGGTGAGGCTGGTGCATTCGATGATCTGGGCGCCCCGCAGGTGATTACGCAGTCGCCGGGCCGCCTCGGAGGTGGATTCTCCGTGGTCGAAGGCGGCGACCACCGGGACCGGCGCGACCTCGGCGAGGTTGCTACTGGTGCGAATACGCCGGTCGGTGCGTTCGCGCAGAAATGCGGCCGCGAAGCCGAGCAGCAGTCCACCGAACAAGCCCATGGCGACGAACCGGCTCGTGCCGGGGCCTGCCGGAGCGGCCGGTAGCCGGGCACGGTCGACGACCGAGACGCGGGCGGCGGGAGCAGCGCCTGATTCGATCGATTCGAGACTGTCGACCAGAGCCCGGAACTGAGCGACCGTGGCGTCGGTGAGATCACGGGCCCGCTGCGCGGTGGGCGCGGAGACCGCGATCTCCAGGATCGTGCTCGCGGGCGGCGACGAGGCGGTGATCCGGCCGCGGAACTCGTCCGGCGATTCCGTCAGCCCTTGGTCGTGGACGACCCGCTCAGCTACCGCGGCGCTGGTGGCCAGTTCGAGATAGGACCGCACGCGCTGCTGGGCCGCCAGACCGCCCTGGTAGGAGTCGTTGACCGAGGTGCCGGTGGCCATCGAGACGTACATCGTGCTGCTGGCCACGTACGTCACGGCGCGGGAGGAGGCGTACCAGACGCCGGCCACCGTGACGGTCAGCGCGATGGCGGCGATCAGCATCCACCGCCGCCGGACGATATGCCAGATATCGATCAAACCCATGAACTGCGACCTCATGTCTTGGTAACTGCTGAAGCGTGCGCCGGTGACGGGAGCGGCGTCGGGCGGCGGCGGAATTCCGTGACGATCAGATGGACGAACCAGGCGAGCACGGCCGACTGGGCGAACTTGCCGAGATTCTCGAAACTGCCGAGAATCCCGCGTTCGAACAGGGTGGAGGCGCCGGTGATCGCGAGCCCCAGCACCAGGACCGGGAAGAACCGCGAATACAGTGAGCGCTCCCACGCGAGCAACAGCCCGAAGGTGAACACGACGGCGACGAGCACGCCGACCTCACCGCCGAGCAGATAGCCTTCGTTCACGTTGCCCTCCGCGAGGGACACCGACACGGTGCTCATATCCACCGACGCGCCACGCACGTCGATCGCCCAGGCCGTACCGGATTGGAGCTTCTCGATACCGAGTACCTGCGCCGGGATCAGGCTCAGGCTCGCGTGGTGGAGAACCTCGCCGGGCGACAGCCAGCCCCCTGGACCGACGAAGTACGCGTCGGTGGCGGCTTCGAGCAGGTCGAAGCGCCGCAGGATACTCAGGAACGGCCGGACGTTCTCCGGGTAGCGGGAGTCGACGAGGGCCGCGTCGAGCGCGGCCGTGCCGGAGTTCTTGAACGACTGCAGCCAGCCGAATCCGGCGACGCCGAGCACGCCGATCAGCACCACGCCGATCGTGGTGCGCCGGTTCCAGCCGAGCATCGAAAACCGCACGGCCAGCGCGAGTGCGGCGGCGAGGATCGGTGTCTTGGACTGCACGGCCGACGACCAGTACAGCTCGCCCGCGAACAGCGCGCCGAGCGCCAGCGCCGTGGTCTGCGGCCGTGCAGGCCGGAGGAAGACGATCATTCCGAGCGCCGCGATCCCTGCGAACGTGGCGACGAAGCTGAGCAGGGGGTTGCCGCTGCTGACCTCACCGGCCGCGCCCAGCGATCCGGTGGCCACCGATGCCGCCCGGCCCAACAGTCCGAGCCCGTAGAGCACGATCAGCGTGGGCATCACGTCGGGGTCTTCGACCGCGGCCGGGACGGTGCTCCGGGGGTGCCGCCGCCGCCAGAGCGCGTAACCGATCACCAGTAGCGCGTAACACCACAAGCCGAACACCACGTGGTCGAGCACCAGACCGATCCCGCGGTCGTATCCCAGTCCGGCCAGCCGGGGGTCGGAGATGTTGTCGCCGTAGTGCGGATCGGGCAGCACCGCGAGCAGCACCAGCGGCCGCGCCACGTAGGACAGCGACCAGAACAGGGCCTGCGCGATGAAGAACACGCGGGCGATGCCGGGAACCCACAGCGCGGCCGCCGCAACCGTGACCAGTGCAGCCGCGACGGCGGCTATATCGGTGTAGGCGTTCAGTTCCCGACCTCCGCGGCGAGCCCGATGATCTGCCGGGCGCGATCCACGTAACGATGCCCCTCGGCGGTGATCCGCCGGTGCCCGGCCGCCGCGACCTCGGCCGCGCGCTCCGGGTGGGCGGCCACCCAATCGAGAATCGAGACCAGTTCGTCGGTGCCGTCGAACAGGAAGCACTCGACGGTGTCGCGCAACAGCTCGGCGTGTTCGCCGGTGCGTTCACCGACGAACAATCCACCGGCCGCGGGCACCTCGAAGGTACGGCAGGTGTGGGTGTCGCGGTTGCCGGAGTTGAGCAGCACCAGATTGGCTGTCACCTCGGCGACCGCCGCGGAGTATTCCGGACCGTACACCGCGCCGCCGACGACGGCGCGGGTGGCGCGCAACTCAGGAACCCGGCGCCAGCCGGGGCCGCGGACCAGCAGGCGCGGTCCGTAGCGGCGTGCCAGCGACACCAGTTCGGCGCGTCGGTCGGGTCGGCAGACTCCGATGAAACCGACCAGATGATCACCTGTGCCTCGGCGCGCCGCCGGATGATGCCAGGCCGGGTCGTAGGCGCTGAGCACGAAGCCCGCGGCACGGGCGCCACGCGCCAGTAACTCCGGCACGTTGTGCTGTTTGGTGGTGACGATGAGGTCCCAGCCGGGTTCGGCGGCCAGGTAGGCATCGGTCAGGTTCTCGGGATTGGACACGTCGTCAGGGCTGTAGTGCACATGCAACGCGGCGGGCACGTCGAGCAGTCGCTGCTGGTCCAGATGGATTCCCTTGAACACGAACAGCATCTCGGGCCGGAAGGTGGCAGCGTTTCGTTCGATCTCGGCGTGTACCCGTTCGACTGTGCGCCGGTCGCGTCGGCCGGTCGCCTTCGCGTACACCCACGGCGGCGACAGCCTGGCCGGAAGAGTCACCGGTGTGGAGTCGACCACGAGCACGTCGTGGCCGGCCTGACGGAAGCCGTCGGCCAGCGAACGCGCGTTGCTGCCGAGCCAGTCGTCGCCGACGAACAGAATTCTCATGGTCGGATTTCCTTCCGGGGCACGATCGGCAGCGGCACGGTGTCGGCTTCGGCCCGATCCCGGCGCGTCAGGAAGCGCACCCGCAGCAAATGCCAGGTGGCGACGGTGATTTCGGCCACCAGCAGGCCGTAGACCAGGGTGTGCACCGAGCGGGTCCGCACGGTCAGCACCAGTGCGCCCGCGGCGACGAGAGTCCCCAGCAGCGCGCCGATCAGGACGCCGGTGGTGTCCTGGCGCACCGGCAGGATGGCCGTGGTGATGAAGGAGGTGACCGTCGTGGCGGGCAGAATCAGCACCTCGATCCGCAACAGGCCGGTGGACGCGGCGAACTCGGTACCGAAGACCAGCCGGATGAGCAGTGGCGCGGCCAGCCAGATGCCGACCGAAGCGAGTGCGGCGACGGCGACGGTCACGGCCAGCGCTTGCAGGCTGTGCCGCCAGAACCCGTGGTCGTCGCCGCGCCGGGCCATCCGTGGCAGCAGCGCGAAGCCGATGGCGTCGAGCAGGGATTGGACCGCGCGCACCAGGCGGTCGCCCGCCGAGTACAGCCCCAGCGAGATGGCGTCGAGCACGGTCGAATACAGCGTCGCCGCGCCCTGGCCGTAGCCGGTGACCAGCAACCGGGAGACGAACACCGGAACGCTGCGGCGCAGCACGACGCCGTAGTAGCGAGGACGAGCAGGCGACCCGTACCGGCGCCAGGCGTCCCACCATGTCAACGCCACCGTCGGCACGGAGGACAGCAGTAAGCACAGCAGGGCGATGTGCGAGTTCGGCAGCTGGGGAAGCAAGCCGACCAGCAGCCCGAGATAGCACAGTCGGCCGATGGTCTGATACGCGGTGGAGGTGCCGAATCGTCCCTCACCGATCAGCAGCCAGTCCTCCGACAGGGACCAGAAGCCACCGACGAACAGCCCGAGCAGCACCATCTGCGCTGCTTCCGGCACGCGCACCGCCGAGGCTACGGCGAGCGCGGCACCGAACAGCGTCGCCGTGGTGAGCCGGATGGCCAGATAGTCGCCGCGCAGCTGGTTGATCTCCCGCAAGCGGGTGTCTTTGCGCGCGTTGATTTCCGGCACGCGGGCGGACAGGAACTGCGTGACTCCCAGATCCACGACGAGCGAACCGATGAAGTAGGCCGACATGCCGATGGCGAGCAGGCCGAGGCCGTTGGCGCCGAGCACCCGGGCGATCAACGGCACGGTCACGACCGTGACGATGTACTGACCGTATCTGCCGAAACTCACCAGGGCGATATCGCCGAGCACCTCGAACCGGCTCGGCTTGCTGTGCGCGCCACCACCTCCCGGCCCGCGCGCCCCGTCGGCGCGCCGGTGCACCCCGCGGGGGCGCGGGGGCAGTTCGACGCGGGGGAAGACGTCGGTGGTGAGCGTGGCCAGGTAATCGGGTTCGGTCACGGCGGCGCCACCTCGTCGAGGAAGCGGGTGACCACATGTGCCGTGGCGCGGATGTCGAAGTCGCGCGCGCGGTCGGCGCCCGCGGCGGCGATCCGGGCGCGTGCGGCCGGATCGCCGAGCAGTTCGGTGAGAGCGGCGGTGAGGGCGGCTTCGTCACCGGCAGGAACCAATCGGCCGGTACGCCCGTCGTCGATGATCTCGGCCGGGCCGCCGGGCACCGTCGCGATCACCGCGCAGCCCGCGGCCATACCCTCCACGACCACCTGCCCGAACGGCTCGGGCAGCACCGAGCAGTGCACGAGCACGTCGGCCTCGGCGAGGTACCGGTCGGGGTCGTCGACGTGACCGGTGAAGGTCACGGCCAGACCGAGTTCGTCGGCGAGTCGTTCCAAGTACTGCCGAAACGGCTGTTCATCGAAGAACGTGCCGCCGACGAGGTACACCGCAGCAGGCCGGGTCGGCACCGCCGCCAGGGCTCGCAGGAATACGTCCTGGCCTTTCCAGGGGCTCAACCGTCCCACGACGACTACGACCGCGTCGGCGGCCGCGCGTCCGCGCGGCGACGGCGGCGCTGCAGGCAGGGCGACGCCCGGATAGGCGACGGCCGCCGAGATACGCGCGGGCAGCGTGGCACGGGTGCCGTGACTGTTGGCGAGCAGTCCCCGGCAGACCAGGGCGGCCAGCAGCCGGATCGTGGTGGCCGGGAGCAAGCCGAAGTAGTCCCGGGACACCCGGTCGTGGACCTGCCAGACGAGCGGCACCCGCGCGCGGCGGGCCGCGACCGCCCCCAGCACGAGCGCTTTGCTGCTCTCCGCGACCAATACCCGAGCGCGCAGCTCGCGGACCGCGCCACCGACCGTCCAGCCCAGCCGCAGCAGCGCGAGAAACCCGGTGATCAGCCGCAACGGGCCGGATGCGGTGGTCATCGCCCGGCTGTCGAATCGGCCTGTCACGACACGAGTCTCGATCCCCGCGTCGCGGGCACGAGCCATCACCGGGCCGTCCTCGGTGCACACCAGCGCCACTTCGGTGCCCTGTGCCCGCAGGGTGCGCAGCAGCCGCAGGGTGGCCAATTCGGCTCCGGAGGGCGCGGCGGTATGGCCGAGGAAGACGGCGGGTCCGCTCATACGAGCTCCCGGTACAGCGCCGCGTGCCGCCGGGCGGCGACATGCCAGCTGAAAGTCTCCGCGTGGGCGCGGCATTGCGCCGGTGTGGGCCGACAGCCCGCGATCGCCGCGCTGATCCGAGCCGCGAGCGCGGTGGGGTCGCCGGGCGGCACGATCAGCGACGGATCCAGGCCCTGCACGGCGTCGGGCAAACCACCGCACCGGGTGACCACCGGCGCCCGGCCCGCGGCGAGCGACTCGAGGGCGATCAGGCCGAATCCCTCCAGGGCTACGGTCGGCACCACCGTGAGTGCGGCGGAGGTGTAGCGGGCGGCCAGTTCATGGTCGGGAATCCGGCCGGTGAACTCGACGCTGCCGTCGAGCCCACCCTCGGTGGCTCCGCGCCGGAGATCCGCCTCGGCGCTGCCGGTTCCGACGATGACCAGACGAGCCTCCGGGTGTTCGGCGAGCACCCTGGGCCAGGCGCGCAGCAACACATCGATCCCCATCCGGCGCTCCAGCCGCCGCACACAGAGCACGACCGGCGCAGACGCGGGGACCGGGGCGGGGCGGAACCGGGTGAGATCGACCCCGGGCGCGATCACCTCGATGCGATCGGGCGCGATGCGGTAATCGTCACACAGCACGTTGCGGAAGTGTTCCGAGAGCACAACGAAACGATCCGCGCAAACGTATCGCATACGTTCGATGAAGTATTTGGCGAAGGCCGCGACGGGATGTTGTCCGTGCATTCGACTTTCCGCCGCCCACGGGCCGTGAAAATGCACGACGAGTGGTAGCCGGCGACCACGCCGGTCCCTGGCGGCCGGGCCGTAGAGGCAGAAGTGGCGATCCACGATCGTGCCGGGGTCCAATGCGTCGCGAGCGCAGAACGCGGTGCGGGCGCGGCGCAGGGTCGACCCGCCGACCGGCCCCCAGGATCGGGCCCCGGCATGCGTCCGGTCAGGCAGGCCGAATGCGGCGGCCGACATCGAAATCCCTGGTACCTCCGATAAAGCGCCGTGCAAGTCCGTGAAATATCGGCCCAGGCCGCCGGGCGCGGCGCCGAACCATTCCGATCCGGTCATGTGCACCTTCACCGCGCCGGACGCACTCGTCATGACCCGATCCCTTCGTCCCGTTCGCCGCACCGTGAAGTCGTCTGCCGAACTCGTTCACGGCCGGAAAGTATAAGGCTGCACGCCGGATTCATCCTGGTCGCGCAGAGGTGCGGTAACTGATATCCAGCACTGGGAATTCCGAATGCAGATGCCAACTCGCGGTGAAATGTGGCATAGTTTCGGCAATTACGAGGCAATGTCCGATCGCGATTCTGGCAAAGGGGCGGCTTGGGATGCGGAAACTGTCGGTGTGCGTGCCGGCCTACAACGCGGAACGAACTCTGTCCGCGACCCTGGACTCGGTGCTGGCCCAAGATCTCGATTTCGAAGTCGTGATCCTCGACAACGCGAGCACCGACCGCACCGGTGACATCGCGCGAGCGCGGCGCGATCCGCGCGTGCGTGTGCTGCGCAACGATCGGGTACTGCCGATCGGCGCCAATTGGGACCGGGCGATCCGGGAATCCACCGGGGACCTCGTGAAGGTGGTCTGCGCCGACGACATCCTGCGTCCCGGCGCCCTCACCGCGCAGTCGGCGGAGTTCGACGACGACGCGATCGCGTTGTGCGCGGGCAGGTTCGACGTGATCGACGAGTCCGGCGACATGCTCGAGACGGGGCTTGGGCTGCCGCAGCTGGTCGGCAGGCACGGCAGCCGCCATCTGGCCCGGATGATCGTGCGTCGCGGACCGGCCGACTTCGGCCCGACCGCGGCCGCCATGTTCCGGCGTACCGACTACGACGCCGTCGGCGGACTGCGCGGCGACCTGGTGTTTCCGATGGATGTGGACCTGTTCGCCCGCGTCGGCAGCCGCGGCGCTTTCGTCGGGCTCGGCGACATCGTTGCCGCGTGGCGGAACTCCTCGTTCAACCTGTGCAGTCGCACCTCGACCCGTAGCAAGCTCACCGAGCAGCTGCGATTCCATCATCGCCTGGGCGCCGATCACCCGGATCTCGTGCGTCCGGCCGACGTGCTGGCCGGTGATCTGCGTCTGGTCCGGGCGTTGGGGACGCGGCTGCGGGTGCGAGCGCGGGCCACGGTAGGCCGCTGAGCACGATCGCGGTCGCTTCTGTCCGGTAGGGTCCACTGTCGATCACACCGTCGAGCTCGTGCCGTCGACAGCGGCGGTGCCGCCGCACATCGGCAAGTCAGCCACGATCATCAGCGCAGTGGCCGGTGCGACCGAGTCAGCCGGCCAGTGCAGCCGGTGTCGGCGCATCCGAGGGGTGGTGTTCATCGGTACGGCTGTCCTTCGCTCGTGAACTGCTGGCCGGGGGCGGCCCAGGGGGTGTGGCGGTCGTCCACACCTCCTTTTCTGGGTCCGCGGGGATCGTCGAGGAACCAGCGACCGTCGAGTTCCGGAAGTCCGGACGACACTTCACCCAGCAGGTCGGGCAGCGTCAACAGCACCCGGTCGGGTGCTGCCTCGATCAGCTCCCGTGGGCTGATGATCGGGATGTCGGTGCCGGGCATTCGGCGTCCCTGCTTGGCGGGCGCGACGTCGGCGACGCCTGCGACAAGCCCCTGGTGCGCACCAGCCAGCGACAGCAGGGCAACCGCCCGGGACGCTGCCCCGTAGGCATAGACTCGCTGCCCGGCCGCGGCCGCATCGATCAGCCAGGTCCGCAGCGCGCGCACGTGATCGTCCACGAACCGCTGTAGCAGGCGCAGCGATTCCGGGGTGATGATCTCGCGTTCGCGGGACAGGATCTCGCGCACGGTGCGGTCGGGCGCTGCGGGCCCGCGTCGAGCTGCCACCAGCACCGTCCCGCCGTAGAGGTCGAACTCCCACGCGGTGGTCACGCTCATGCCCGCGCCGGTGAGCGCCAGGCTCAGCGCATGCAGGGAGTAGTACGCGAAATGCCCGTGGCGCAACGCGTTCCACTGCCGCTGTGCCACGATGGCGGCGAGCGAGTGGTACTGCAACAGCAACAATCCGCCCGGGGCGACGGCCGCGGCGCGGGCGGCGAAGGCTGCACGCTGGTCGGGTTCGTGCATGATGCCGAAACAGTCCAGGACCAGCTCCGCCTGCGCGGCGTCGGCTTCCGCGCAACCACGCTCGGCCAGCAACGGCAGCCACGAACCACCGTGCGGGCTGCCGAATTCGATGACCGTGTTGCCGCGCAGCAGGCCGGCCGCGTCGACCCGCGCAATCGCGTCAGCGGCCTGATCACGGAGAGCCTGCGGCTCCACTCCGCGGGGTTCGGACCCCACGGTGTCGTCTTCGGCGAGTTGTGCCAGCTCGCATCGCGCACACCGCACCATCCGCAGCTGATGCGTGGTCTCCGCCGGCGTCACCGGTCGTGCCGCGGGCGGGAAATCATCGGCCGCGGGCACCGTCCCGAGATCCAGGACGGTGTGCAGAACGGCGCCGGAGCAGGCGCGGCAGCGACCGGTCATGACACGATGCCGGTGTGCGTATCGAGCAGACCGACCTGGCCGACGTGGTGGTGCTGATCCCAGCGCCCGTCCGGGACGACCGGGGCCTTTTCACCCGGACCTTCGATGCCGACGAATTCGACTCTCACCTGGGGATTCCAGGAATTTCCGCCAGTTTTGTGCAGGACTCGCAGTCCCGGTCGCGCCGGGGGGTGGTGCGCGGCATGCACGGCCGATCCGGGCGCGGCGAGGCCAAGCTGGTCCGCTGCGCACACGGCGCGGTGCACGACGTGCTGGTCGATATCCGGCCGTCGTCGCCGACGTTCGGCCGGACGCAGGCGTTCCGGCTCGACGACGAGGAGTTCCGGCACCTGTACGTGCCGCCGGGATTCCTGCACGGATTCCAAGCACTCACCGACACCGCCGACGTGTGCTACCGCATCGATCGGCCGCACGATCCCGCCGAAGATCTCGGCGTCGCCTTCGATGATCCGGACTTGGCGATCGCCTGGCCGCTGCCGGTGACGGTGATGTCGGATCGCGACGCGAACGCGGGACGATGGGAGCATCTGCGGGCTACCCTGTCGCCGGCGCGGTGACCGCACACAGCCGCGGGTCCAGCGCGCCGGACGCGCGCAGCCGCTGGAGCCACGTGAGTCGCGTGAATCGCTGGAAGAAGGCGTCCTGGGTGAGGCCGCGTTCGGTGTACTCACGGTAGAGTTCGGCGGCGCCGTCGGGCACCGACCACCGCGCCTCGAACCCGAGCACCGCGCGAGCGGCGGAGAAGTCGACCCGGTAGGAGCGTGGGTCGGCCCCGGTCTCACCGGTGACCAGCAGCCGCGACCCCGGCACGGTGGCCACCACCGACTCGGCGATCTCGGCAACGGTGAGGTTGTTTCGCTCGGTCCCGATGTTGAACGCCCGGCCGGCGACGGCCGACGCCGGTGCGGTGAGGCAGCGTTCGAAGGCTGCCGCGATGTCGCGGGCGTGGACCAGCGGCCGCCAGGGCGTGCCGTCGGAGAGCACCTTGACCACACCGGTGAGGACGGCGTGACCGACGAGATTGTTGAGCACGATGTCAGCGCGGGGGCGAGGCGAGAATCCGAACGCGGTGGCGTTGCGCAGGAACACCGGAACGAAGTGGTCGTCGGCCAGCGCCGCGACGTCGTCTTCGACCCGCACCTTCGACTCGGCGTACGGGGTGATCGGCCGCAGCGGCGCCGACTCGGTCACCAGCTCGTCTCCGGCGGCCCCGTACACCGAGCAGGTGGAGGCGTACAGGAACCGTGACACACCGGCTTCTTTCGCGAGCCGAGCCAGACGCACCGAGGCGCGATGGTTGATCTCGTGGGTGACTTCCGGCGCGAGCGCGCCCAAAGGATCATTGGACAGCGCGGCGAGATGGACGACCGCATCGATGCCGCGAAGGTCTTCGATCCCCACCGATCGCAGATCGAGGCGCAGGCCCACCGGGTCACCGGCGAACTCGCCGAGCAGGCAGTCGGCGAACCACCCGGTGTCGAGCCCGATGACCTCGTGCCCGGCGGCCCGCAGTATCGGGACCATGACGGTGCCCAGGTATCCCTGATGCCCGGTGACCAGGACTCGCATCGTTGTCACTGCTTCTCCCATCGAATGACGGCCTTGTCCACCACGAAGGCTTCGGCGTACTCGGTGCGGCACTGCACGCCGCGGATCCGCGCGGAGGCGAGGAACGCGGTTTCGTCGAACCAGTCGCGACCGGTCTGGGACGGGTAATGCCGGTGCAGCAGTTGCGATTTCCGCTGGACCAGCTCCGCGTCGACCGGGTGGAACACGGTCGGCGCCGGTGTGTCGACCTCCGCCTTGAGGATCTCGTAGCCGAGGATCAGGTGGTCGCGGAACTCGGTCGGCACCAGCTCCGCGAGCGTGCGGTGATCTTGGTGCGCGTCGCCCGGTTGCGGGGCGAACACCAGGTCCGGTTCACCCGCCCGGCGAAACTCCGCTACGGCCGTCTTGATCCGATCCCAGTGCGCCGGTGCTCGTCCGTCCGGGACGTCGAGCACCGTCAACTCCGGTGTCCGTCCGGCGCAGAAGGCGGTGAGCGCCGCCCGTTCCTCCTCTTCGCGCTCGGTGCCCGCACCGGAGAGGACCAGCGCGCGCACCCGCATACCCGGATGGTCGCGGGTCAGCGACAACAGCGTGGCGCCCATGCCGATCGGGATGTCGTCGCAGTGCGCGCCGAGCAGGGCGATCTCGGCGGGCCGCGGGGGAAGCAGCGCGATCACGGCTCCCACACCATCCATGGCCGGTGTCCGCTGCGGTAGGCCGCGTCGAGTTCGGCGCGCTCCTTGAATGTATCCGCCGGCTTCCAGAATCCGTCGTGGCGGTAACCGAACAACCGGCCCTGGCCTGCGAGCGCTCCGCAAGCGTCCTCCACCAGATCTCCGCCGGGTGGCAGCAGGTCGAAGATCTCCCGGCCGAGCACGAAATAGCCGCCGTTCTCCCACAATGGCATATTCGCCACGGGAACGATGTCCTTGACCTCACCGGTAGGGCTGAGGTCCACGCAGTGGAACGACGATTGCGGCGGCACCACCATGAGAGATGCCGCCGCCCCCGAAGCGTGGAACTGGGTGATCATCTCGTCCAGGGGAGCGTCGGTGAGGACGTCGGCGTAGTTGGCCAGGAAGTGCTCGTCGTCGCCGAGATGCTCGCGCACCCGGCGCAGGCGCTCCCCGATGGCCGACTCCACGCCGGTATCGACCAAGGTGATCGTCCAGTCATCGATGTCGCTGCCGAGCAACTCGACCCGGCCGTTGCGGATCACGAAGTCGTTGGACGCCGACTCCCGGTAGGTGAGGAAGAAATTCTTGATGTGTTCGGCGCCGTATCCGAGGCACAAAATGAATTCGGTGTGGCCGTAGTGCGCGTAGTACCGCATCACATGCCAGAGCAAGGGGCGCGGGCCGACGAGTTGCAGCGGCTTGGGCACCATGTCATCGCTACCTCCGCGCATGCGCATGCCGTAGCCACCGCAGAACAAGACGACTTTCATCGGCGCCGGTTTCCTTTCGACTCGGCTCCGGCCTGCACCGTGCGGGCCGGGAACGCCGGGTCGATCACGTGCAGCTCGGGCAAGGGATAGGCGAGCCGACCGCCCCACTCGGCGACATGCCGCAACTGTGCGGTGATCTCGGACTCGAGATTCCAAGGCAGCACCACGATCACGTCCGGGCGATCGGCGTCGAGCCGGGCCGGCGGGTGGATCGGGATTCGCGTTCCCGGTGTGAATCTGCCTTGTTTGTAGGGGTTGCGGTCGACGGTGTACTCGAGCAGGTCAGGTCGGATCCCGCAGTAGTTGAGCAGTGTGTTGCCCTTGCCCGGTGCACCGTATCCGGCGACGCGTTTGCGCTGGCGCCTGCAGTCGAGCAGGAACCGAAGCAACTCGTGCCGCACCGACTCGGCACGCTCCCGCAGCGATGTGTAGCCGACCACCGAGTGCAGTCCGGCGGCGCGCTCGAGGTCGAGCACCACCCGCACCCGGTCGCTCACCGCCTCCGCGGCGGCATCGGGGCGCACCCACAGCCGGATCGAACCGCCGTGCGTCGGTAGCCGATCGACATCTACCACGGTCAATCCGGCGACAGCGAGCGCACGCTGCGCCGACAGCACGGTGTAGTACTGGAAATGCTCGTGGTAGATGGTGTCGAACTGACCGAACTCGACCAAGTTCAGCGCATGGTGGACTTCGATGGTCAGCATGCCGTCATCCGCCAGCAGGATGCGCAGCGCACGAGTGAACCCGCGCAGATCCGGGATGTGGGCGTAGACGTTGTTCGCGATCACCAGATCCGCGGGGCCGTGTTCGGCACGGACGCGGCGTGCGGAATCCTCGTCGAGGAAGACGGTTTCGGTGGGCACGCCCGACTCGCGAGCCGCCGCTCCGACGTTGGCCGATGGCTCGATGCCCAGGCATCGGATGTCGCGGTCGACGACGTGGCGCAATAGGTAGCCGTCGTTGCTGGCGACCTCTACCACGAAGGAGTTCCTGCCCAGCCCCAGCCGTGCGGTCGCGGTGTCGACGAACTCGCCCGCGTGCCGGACCCAGCTGTCGGAGTAGGAGGAGAAGTAGGCGTATTCGGTGAAGGTGTCCTCCGGCGTGATCAGCGCCGGAATCTGCAGTAGCAGGCAGTCGGCGCACACCCGGAGGTGCAAGGGATAGGTCGGCTCGGGCAGGTCGAGTTGATCGGCGGTGAGGAACGATTCGCACGGCGGTGTGGCGCCGAGGTCCAGAATGCTGGACAGCCTGTCGGAGTCACAGAGTCGACAGCGCACAGATCCGATCCTTTGCTCGAAACGCCCCGGCCCGCCGGAACGCCTGTCGCGGCACACGGAAGCAGAAGCTGCCCGGCGTATCACGAGATGCGCGCGACGAGAACGTCATTCGTGGTACCGACCGCACCTGTTGCGACCTTCAGCGTACCGACGGCAATATCGGCCGGGTTACACATCCGCGTTACTAACTGTGATATAGGGCACATTTCATATTCGCACTCGTGGTGTTATTCCAAACGCGCATCACAATGGGTCGCTGGGCGGATTCGCATCAGTTAACATCCCGATCACGCTGCCTCGCGCACACCTTCTGACCGGCGAGAAATGTTGTGACACTTGCCGATCAAGTGCCGAGGAAGCGCTCGGTAGAGGCGGTCGGGACGCTGCCGGGACAGCCGATCCTCGGATCGGGTAGCAATTCCACCGTTGCCCCAGGAGGGGTGTTCTCTTGATGAAATCCAAGGCTGTCCCGGAATGGCATGGGACCGCCGAAATCCCACGATCCTTCACGGTTACCCCGGTTACCGTCTCGACCCGTAAGGCCTGGCGATCGGAGTACGTACGCCGCCTCGCCATCACCGATTTCGCCGCCGTATCCATCGCTGTGGGGAGTGCGCAACTGATCCGTTTCAATGAGGGCGGCGCTCCGCCGCTGGCTTGGGAAGGGCCGTACCGGGTCGGCTACACGATGGTATCCGGGGCGCTGGTCGCGGGCTGGTTCGCGATCCTCGGTAGTGCGGGCAGCCGTGCGCCGCAGCTGGTCGGCAGCGGTGTCGAGGAATTCCGGCGGCTGATGTCGGCGACGATGCACCTGTTCGGCGTACTGGCATTCACGTCACTGGCACTCGAAATCAAGTTCGCCCGAGGGTATCTCGCGATCGCCTTTCCGGCGGGCGTACTCGCGGTGGTCGGCGGACGACTGTGGTGGCGCCACCAGCTTGCCAGGGCACGCCGCCGGGGACGCTATCGTTCGGCCGTACTCGTGGTCGGTACGGCCGAAGCGGCCGCGGCGATATCCGCGGCGTTCGCCACAGACCCGGGCGCCGGGTACAACGTTGTCGGCGCCTGCGTGCCGGGTGGGCAATCAGGAGATGCGCCGCTGGCGTTCACCGGCGGCACGGTCGCGGTCGTCGGCGACGACAGCGCCGTACTGCGGGCGGTCCTGCACACCCACGCCGACACCGTCGCCATCGGTCCGACCCGGCATCTCGGTCCGACCGAGTTGCGCAGGCTCGCCTGGGAACTGGATGCGCTGGGAGTCGAGTTCATGCTGGCGCCAGGGGCGGTCGACATCGCCATATCCCGGCTCACCAATCGGCAGGTCGCGGGAATGCCGATGATGCACATCGCCGAACCGCAGTACGAGCGGGCTCGGTCGGTCAGCAAAACGGCCTTCGACATCGTCTTCGCGACGATGTGCCTGCTACTGCTGCTGCCGGTGTTCCTCGTGATCGCGATCGCGGTGAAGACCACCAGCCGCGGCCCGGTCTTCTACCTGTCCGAACGCATCGGCCGATACGGCCTGCCCTTCCGCATGATCAAGTTTCGCAGTATGCACGACGATGCCGACCGATATGCCGAAGCTTTGATCGCACAGCAGGGTGCAAATCCGGTCTTCTTCAAGATGAAGATCGATCCCCGCGTCACGCCGGTCGGACGATTCCTGCGCAAGTACAGTCTCGACGAGCTGCCGCAGTTCCTCAACGTGCTGCGCGGCGACATGAGCGTGGTCGGGCCGCGACCGCAGGTGCGGCGGGAAGTCGACACCTACGACCACATGATGCGCCGACGCCTGCTCGTGAAGCCGGGGCTGACCGGCTTGTGGCAGGTCAGTGGCCGGTCGGACCTTCCGCTCGAAGACGCCGTGCGACTCGATCTGTCCTACGTGGAGAACGTGTCCATGCGGATGGACCTGCGGCTGATCGCGCGCACGGTCGGTGTGGTGGCCCGGGGTGACGGAGCGTACTGAAGGCCCTGCGGACCGGGCGGTAGTCGGATGTTCCGACCGCCGCTCGCGTAGGGCGGTCGAGAACGCGCCCGATCTGGGCTGAGCACAACCGCCGCCGCGAAACACGGTGTCAGTGGCCGTATCAGGCGGGTGTCAGGGTGGTGTCAGGCCGGACACCGAGAGTCGTTGCCATGACGAAGAACAGCAACCAGGCCCCCGCTTCGAAGTGGACCGGCACGGTGCCGGTGGACGATACCGCCCTGGCGGTCACCGACACCGGCGGTCCCGGTATCCCCGTGATCTACTGCAATGGCCAGTTCGCCACTCAGGGCTACTGGCGGCGGGTCATCGCCGAACTCGGCCCCGCCTACCGGCACATCACCTTCGACGAGCGCGCCCGCGGCAAATCCCGGCGTTCGGCGGACTATTCCTTCGACGCCGCCGTCCGGGACGTCGATGCGGTCTCGGCGGCCAGAGGGGTGCACCGGGCGCTGTTGGTGGGCTGGTCCTATGGGGCAGTCGTCGCGGCGCACTGGGCCGACCGGAATCCGGACCGTGCGATGGGCGCGGTGCTGGTCGACGGCGCGTTCCCGTACGACTGGCTCGACGAGGCCATGGAGCAGCGGATCCGCAAGCTGTTCAAGCGGCTGAGCTGGTTCACGCCGCTGCTGCGCCCGACCGGTCTGACCCCGCGGATGACCGCCGAACAGATGGCCGAGAGCAACATCGAGCTCGGCAAGCTCTCCCGCGAGCGTGAATTGGGTCCCCTGCTGGACCGCAGCACTGTTCCGGTGCGGTATGTGGTTGCTTCGGGGACGTCGTTCGGAAGCCGTGGCGACGAGCAAGAGCGAATCCGCACCAGCCTGGACGGCGTGTGCGCCCGCAATCCGAACATCCGGATCGGCGCGAAGGTCGCCGGCAACCACGGCGCGATCCTGCGCAAGGACTTTCGCGCCATCGCCGATGCCGTCCGCCAGACCGCACCGGCCGGAGACCAGCACGGCTCGCCGAGCCACTGACCGGCCCGCCGACCCCCCACATTTCGAAGGAGCACACCACCATGTCCATCACCCTGACCGACCAGGACAAGGCCACCGTCCGCACCGCCGCCTACGGCGCCGTATCGCTCATGGCCGCCGCCGACGCCACCGGCTCGCCCCACAAGGCCGCCACGCACGGCAGCATCGCCCTGTCGTCGGCAACCGGCCTGGTCGGGCACGTACTCGCCGCGAAGTCCAAGGACATCACCCTGAACGGCAAGAACGTCGCCGAACTCGCCGACCATGTGCTGCCTGCCCTGACCGCGGCGATGAGGCTGCTCGCGAATCAGGACCCGGCCGAGGCCGACAACTTCCGCAGCACCGTCCTCGTCGCCATCGACGCAGCCGCCGGATCCCACAAGGGCGCGCCCAGCCCCGTCCCGGCCGAGATGGTCCGCAAGATCACCGCAGCGCTCGACGCGGCCTGATCGAGTGCCGCCCTACGACGTGGCGGCGCCGTCACCGCGCCTTCGCGCGCCGCCGCCTCTCCATCTCCTCGCGTTCCAGCACAGCCGCCTCCGCGAGAGTCGGGGCGGTTCCACCGAGCCGTGCGGGGACCCAGCTGGCGCCTTCCACCATCGGATAGTCGCGTTGAGCGAGGTCCAAAAGCTCACCCATCCGCGTCCGCAAGGTGGCGGTGAGTTTCTCGGCCGGTTCATCGGGTGGGATCGGTGCGCCGATCCGGATGGTGACCGGAAAATTATGGCGGCCCAACTGCTTGGGGATGTCCTTGGTCCAGATCCGATGAGCGCCCCAGATGACCAGGGGCACGATCGGGACCCCGGCTTCGACCGCCATGCGCGCCGCACCGGATTTGAATTCCTTCAACTCGAAGCTGCGGCTGATCGTCGCCTCGGGATAGACCACGACCACCTCGCCCTCGCGCAAAGCGGTCACCGCGCGGGCGTACGACTCGGCTCCGGCCGTGCGATCGACGCCGATCGCCTTGCAGTGCTTCATGAGAAAGCCGACGATGCCGTGTTCCAGTTCGGCCTTCATCATGAACCGGACGTTGCGGCCGGACTTGCGCCCGACCAGTCCGACTTCCATGAAATCCAGATAAGCCGTGTGATTCACCGCCAGCACCGCGCCGCCGGAACGCGGAATGTGCTGCCTGCCCTGGATATCGAGGCGCAGACCCTGCGCGAAGAAGATGGCGCGGGCCAATCCGGTGAGAATGTCGTAAACCGGTTCGCGCGCCATCACGCCTCCCGCTACTGCCCCGCCGCGTTCTTGCGCGCGGCCTTCGCCTCGGCTTCGGCGGCGTCCATCGCGTCCGCCTCTTCCAGGGTAGGAGCGCTGCCGCCGAGCCGGGCCGGAACCCAGTACGCGCCGGGCTCGTGCACATAGTCCTTCTGCAGGTCGGCCAGCATTTCCCGCATGGTCGAGCGGAGCTTGGCGGTGAGTTCGGCGGCGGGCTCGAACGGCTGGATCGGCTCGCCGACCGCGATCGAGATGGGCGTGTTGGTGCGGCCCAGCCGCTTCGGGAATCCCTTCGTCCAGACCCGCTGCGCGCCCCAGATGACGATCGGAATGATCGGCACCTCCGCCTCGATGGCCATGCGCGCCGCGCCGGACTTGAATTCCTTGATCTCGAAACTGCGGCTGATCGTCGCCTCGGGGTACACCCCGACCAGCTCGCCACGGCGCAGATAGTCCACAGCGGCCTTGTAGGAATCCGCGCCCGCCGAACGGTCGACGGGGATGTGCTTGAGCGCGCGCATGATCGGGCCGGAGATCTTGTCGTCGAAGACCTCCTTCTTGGCCATGAACCGGATGTAGCGCTTCGGGGTACGCACCGGCAGGCCCGCGTAGGTGAAGTCCATGTAGCCGGTGTGGTTCACCGCCAGCACGGCGCCACCTCGGGCGGGAATGTGTTCATCGCCCTTGACGGTGAACTTCAGACCTTCGATGAAGAAGACGGTACGGGCGAGGCCGATGATCGTCCGGTAGACGGGTTCCACAAGTCCGCTAGCGTAGTCGCTGCTCGTCCCCATCGGCAGTTCGCCGCCGCCGCGCGCCGCGCCGGAGCGAGGACGCATGAGCAGCCCCGACCGCACGTCCGGAGAGAAGAGGATCGTCGAAGTGGAACGCGCCCGATCGGTACCGCGCGAGTACGACCGCAGTGCAGCACGCGAGCGGAACCGGGCCGGGCGAGCGACCCGCGCCGCGCTGGCCTGCGGCTCCGCCCTGATCGCTGCGATCGCGCTGACCGGATGCGATTCCGTCGTCGGCATTCCGGAGGAGACCCCGCCGCAGGCGGCCGTTCGCACGACACCGCCGGCCGCCGTCCCGGCCACGCCCCCGCCGAGCACCTCCGCGCTTCCGCCGGTTCCCGCCGACGCTCCGCCGGTCGGCGCGGTCGCGGGGGTGCCTGCCGCCGCCCCGGCGATGCGGCGCTGGGCGGCCGACCTGCGCTCGCACACCATCGCCGAGATGCAGGACAAGTGCTGGACCATCGCGCCCAGGAACGTCGCCGAGATGTACGGAGACCAGCAGGCCGTCCTCACCGCGTTGGCCCAGCCCGGCACGGCGGGCGAGGACGCCGTCGTCTGGAAGAGCCCGACCACCACCGTCGCCGTCCAGCGCGCCGAGATCGAGACCGGCTACGCCTGCCCGCGCGTCGCGACGGCCGGTGCGGAGATCGCCTACAACGACGCCGACGCCCGGCACACCGTGCGCCGGTACCTCTCCCGCTTCGTCGGCACTCCGCTCGACCCCGCCGACAAAGAAGGCGACTACCCTCTGATCTGTAAGGCGTCCCCGGCGTCCTGGGATCCCAAGGGCACCGGGCGTCCGAGCCCCGCGCCGCTGGCGAACAACCAGGGCGTGCTCACCGGGGCCGCCGAGTTCGCCGACCAGCAGATCCGGTCGGAGCAGGTGAACACCGACTACATCGCGGTGCTCGTGCCGGTGACCAACTCCTCCGGTGTGACGCAGACCCGCACCTTCACCTTGCGCTCCGGGACGGACGGCTACTGCATCGGCGATGTCTCGCCGTAACTACTACCCTGGTTGGCTGGTAAACAGCAGGAGGAGCAGCTAGTGCAGATCACCAGCGTCGGACACGCCGGATTCCACATCCGCACCGCGGCCGGGTCGATCCTTTGCGATCCCTGGGTGAACCCCGCGTACTTCGGTTCCTGGTTCCCGTTCCCCGACAACACCCAGCTGGACTGGGACGAGCTGGGCGCATGCGACTTCCTCTACGTCTCGCACCTGCACCGCGACCATTTCGACGCGAAGACGCTGGCCGAGCACGTGAACAAGGACGCGACCGTGCTGCTGCCGGACTATCCCGTGCCGGATCTGCGCCGGGAACTCGAGCAGCTGGGCTTCCACAAGTTCTTCGAGACCGAGGACTCGGTCAAGCACACGGTGACCGGCCCCGGCGGGGACCTGGACGTCATGATCATCGCGCTGCGCGCGCCCGCCGACGGCCCGATCGGCGACTCCGGGCTCGTGGTCTCCGACGGCGAGACCACCTGCTTCAACATGAACGACGCCCGCCCGGTCGACATGGACGTGCTGCAGGACGCCTTCGGCCATGTCGACATCCACCTGCTGCAGTACTCGGGCGCGATCTGGTACCCGATGGTCTACGACATCCCGGCCCGCACCAAGTCGAACTTCGGCAAGCAGAAGCGTCAGCGCGGCATGGACCGCGCCCGCAGCTACATCGAGCAGGTCGGCGCGACTTGGGTGGTGCCGTCGGCGGGTCCGCCGGTGTTCCTGGACGACGAGTTGCGCTACCTCAACGACGATCGCGGTGACGAAGGCAACATCTTCCCCGACCAGAAGGTGTTCCTGGAGCAGATGGAGATCCACGGCAACGGGGGCGGGATCCTGATGATCCCCGGCTCGGTCGCCGACGTGCGCGGCGCCGAGCTGACCCTGACCCACCCGAGCGACCCCGCCGAGATCTACGACAACAAGGCCGAGTACATCGAACGGATGGCCCAGCGCCTCGCCCCGGTACTGGAGGCCGAGAAGGCGACCTGGGAGCGCGGCGATGGCTCGCTGCTGGAGCCGCTGCGCAAAGTGTTCGAGCCGATCATGGCCCAGAGCGACGTGATCTGCGACGGCATCGGCTACGCGGTCGGCTTGGTGATCGGCGAGGAAACCGTCGTGCTGGACTTCCCCAAGCGCACGGTGCGCGAGCCGATCGAAGGCGAGGGGCGCTACCGCTACGGCTTCCGCATCGCGCCGGAGCTGGTGCGCACGGTGCTGCGCGACCGGGAGCCCGACTGGGTGAACACCATCTTCCTGTCCACCCGCTTCCAGGCCTGGCGCATCGGCGGATACAACGAGTTCCTCTACACCTTCTTCAAGTGCCTCACCGACGAGCGGATCGCCTACGCCGACGGCTGGTTCTCCGAGGCGCACGACGACTCCGCCTCCACCGAACTCAGCGGCTGGGAGGTGCAGCGGCGGTGCCCGCACCTGAAGGCGGACCTGTCGAAGTTCGGTGTGGTCGAAGGCAACACGCTGACCTGCAACCTGCACGGCTGGCAGTGGGACCTGGAGTCGGGACGGTGCAAGACGTCCAAGGGCCACGAATTGCGCTCGCGCAAGTTGGACTGAATCCGAGACTTCCGGCCGGCGTTCACACGCCGGCCGGAAGCGTTTGCCAACCGATTACCGGTCGGCGACCTCGCGGGTCAGCTTCGACGACCACGGACACCAGAAGCAGCCCGGCAGAAACGCGCCGCACGCCTCGTCCAGGTGATCGTTCACGTACATGATGCTGGCGTCGCAGACTTCGATCGCCATGGTGAAGAAGGTGATGGTGTCGGGGTCCAGATGGAAGTCCCAACCCGGGTTGTAGGGGGCGGGCATCTTCCGGATCCGGCCCATGACGTGGACGGACATCTGCTCGTCACCCGACAGGATGCGGCGTGCTTCGGCGATCCGCTGCTCGTTGGTGAGCTGGATGATGAACTCTTTGCCGGAGTAGTCGGTGAATGCGAAGAGCGCCATGTCTTCCCCTCTTGTCGATGGGTCGTGTTGGTTGGATGGCGAATTCCGCACCGGTGCGGTTCGATCCTATCGGCGCATCACCGTAGATTTGCTAGAAATTTGCTAACCAGTAGATAACCGGGCTCGGGTCGGTCTCGGCGGCAGAAAAGAGGTACGCCCCGAAACTAACGCGCGGCCCCGGCCGGGATCTTGTCGCGCGCCGGCTTGCGCGGCGCTGCCCGCACCGTGCTGATCAACTCGCGGATCGCGATGCCCCCTCTGGCCACCGGCGCGGCGACACGTCCCTCGGGATCGATCAGCACGGCGGACGGCGTACCGCGCACCCGGTAACGCAGGGCCGCCTCGTTGCCCTGCTGCACGAGCGAGGGAATGTCGCCCAACCCGTGCTCGGCTCCCCACGCGGCCTGCTCGGCGGCATCGCCGTTGCCGACCGCGACGATCGCGAGGGCGTCTCCGGTTCGCGCACGCCAGCGGGGCAGTTCCCGTGCCAGCGCCGCGCACAGCTCGCAGCCGGGGTGCACGAAGACCAGCAGCACCGACCTCGCCGAGGCCAAGAGATCCTCGAGCGTGGTCTTCGTTCCCTCGGGGCCGAACAGTTCGAACTCCGGCGCCACCGCACCGACGGGCAAGCCCTCAGCGCCCAGCGTGGACAACGCCTGCTCGTCCACTCGGCGGCGCAGGACACGCAGCTGGCCGGTCAACCAGGCCAGCACCGCGACCACTGCGGCGACAACCGCGCAGCCGACCGCGTTGTCGGCGGGCAGGCCCATCGGAACGCGCGGATGTGTCTGCGCGCCGATGCCGACAACCACGGCGAGCGCCGCGAGAAGAGCATTGCGCACCAGCGTCCTCGGTCCGATCGGCGCCGCGCTCGCAGCACCGAAACAGGAACAGGAAGGATGCTCGCCTCGCCGCAGCAAGCGCGTGATCGCCACGGTGAACACGGCGAGCAGCAGCAGCGCCGCCAGCGCCGCCGGGCCGCAAACCCATGGAAACAGCACACCGACCGCGATCATCGCCTCGGCGATCGGCAACCCCCAGGCCACCGCGGGCACCCAGCGCAGCGGCACCCCGAAATCGCTCACCGCCTGCCGTGCCGCGCCGCGATCCGTCAGCTTGCCCCAGGCCGACAGCGCGAAGACGACAGTCAGTCCCAGCCGCGAAACCCACACCCCGTATTCGATCAGCATGAGCGCACCCTCCCACATTCATGCACTTCGAACCTGAATGTCGGGCGAGTGTCCTCAGGACTGCGACCGAGTCGCGATGGCGACGGCGACCAACGTCAGCACACAGCCGACGATCGCGGTGGCGGACAAGCCCGCGCTGGTCGGCGTGAGCACGTCGAGGACAACGGAGGCCAGCAACTGTCCCGCCACCGAGGTGAGCCCGAGCAGCAGCACGCCGATCCACCGCACCGCCATGGCGGCGAGGGCGATGAAGGCGACGCCGATGAAACCGCCGGTGTAGAGCCAAGGCTCGGTCGGGAATGCGGCCGGGCCGCCCGAAGTCGCGATGACCACGGCCTCGATGACGAGCAGCGCGGCCAGGCCGACGCAGAAATTGACCATCGCCGCCGACATGGCTCCGCCGACCGCGCCCACCTTGCCGTTCACCGCTTGCTGCCAGGCCAGGCCGATGCCCGCCAGCGCGGGCAGCGCGATCAACAACACGGTCGGCGTGCCGCGCAGCGCGTCGGGCACGGAGAGACCACCGGTAGCGC
Organism: Nocardia sp. NPDC051911; assembly: GCF_040681035.1. Taxonomy (NCBI): domain Bacteria; kingdom Bacillati; phylum Actinomycetota; class Actinomycetes; order Mycobacteriales; family Nocardiaceae; genus Nocardia; species Nocardia sp. NPDC051911. Next base: position 19,686 of record NZ_JBFAXY010000019.1, on the reverse strand, counting down.
GGTGGTGCCCGAATCCGGCTACCAGCACCGCCGCCACCCCGAGCGCCGCACCCACGAGACGCACCACGGTGACGGGCGTCCGCCCACTCGGACCGAGCCCGAGCCGGTCGACGGCCAGGCTGCTGAGCAACTGCCCCGCGACGGTCGCGACGGTGAACGCGGTGACGCCGATCGCGGCGACCGTCAGCCCCTGGCACGCGACGAAGAACGCGCCGCACAGCCCGCCGAGCAACTGCCACGGCCGCAGCCCACCCTCGGCCAGAGCCAGCCGCACCCGCCGCCCACCGTCCCGCAGCCGCCCGCTCACCGCGAACGCCACCCCCAACACAACCAGTCCCACCCCGAAACTGATCGTGGCCGCGGCGATCCCATCCTCCAACCGCGCCCCCAACGCGCCATTGATCCGCCCCTGCACCGCCACCCCGGCACCGATCCCGAACCCCGCAAACAGCCCCAACCGCACTCCCGCACGCTACCCAATCGTCGAGCGGCACATCACCGCGGCATTTCGCGAGAAGCGCTCTCGATCGTGTGCCGCCCGTGGTCAGTGGCGGGGTGGGAGCCAGCCGGGAATGAGGGCGGCGATGGCGAGGATGGAGGCGCCGAGGATGGCCAAGAGGGTGGACATGGCGGCGTGGAGGGTCAGGAGGGCGGCGAATCCGAAGACCGCTAGGGCGATCACCTCGCCCAGGAGACCGGAGACCGAGGTGACGGTCGCTCGGGCGGGACCCTCGATGGCGTCTTGGAGGCGGGCGGCCGCCACGATGCCCGCGTTGTAGACGATGCCGTAGGAGATTCCGATCGACGCGAAGCCGAGGGTGGTCAGCAAGTACACCGCGTTCGGACGACCGGTCGCGAGACCGGCTATCAGCGCGCCGCCGAGGAAGAGCACGCCCGCGACACCCACCGCGATCGACATCGTCCGGCCCGACATTCCTTCGGTGCGCCCCGCCAGCACCGACCCGGTCAGCGAACCGAGCACAGTGAGGCCCACCAGCAGTGGCACGACGGCCGTCGATACGCCCGCCTCCTCCGCCAGCAAGGCGAAATACTCGTCGAACGCCGTGATCCCGAACAGAAGCGCCTCCAGCAGCACGCCGTAGCGCACCATCCGCACGCGAAGGGCCTCGCCCACACCGGCCTTCAGCATGGTGAGGTAGCGCGCGAACGTTCCCGATCTCCTCGTGACGTCCGCCTGATCATCCCGAGTCTCGTCATAGCCCTCGATCACCGAGACCGACCCGCGTACATCCGCATTCGAACCCGCGGAGCCGCCCGTCTCACCGGCCACCACGGAAGGTGGCGCGAAAGATGCCGACTCGTCCTCTTCGAGATCATCGACGTTCGCCGCGGACACCGCCTTCGGCGCGGTAGGCAGCGAGAGCGCGACCAGCGTGTGCACGGCGGCCAGACCGACACTGGCCCAGCCGACCAGGGCATAGCCACCGATGAGATACAGCGGCGTCGCGGCGACGATCGCGATGACGACGGCGGTTTCCGCACCGGCCCGGGTGTAACCGAGGATGCGCGGATATGTCGACGACGCACCGCGGGCGGCGAGATCGTCGTACAGCAACGCTTCGAAGGTGCCGGAGGCCAGAGCGCCCGAGGTACCCCACAGCACGAACCCGGCGGCGAAGCCCGTGAAGGAGGGCGCCGCCGTCCACAGCGCGAAGCCCGCCGTCAGCAGGACACCGCTGAGCACGAGCAGTCCGCGCCGCGAAACCGTGTCGGCCCACGCACCGGAGGGCACTTCGAGCAGGAACGAGGTCATCGACCAGATGGCGAACAGCAAGGAGATCTGCCCGGTGCTCATGCCATGGTCGGCGAACAGCAGGGCATACAGCGCGTACAGCGGAATCAGTTCACCGGTGCTCTTGAAGAGCACCGCCCGAACCGTCAGCGAGCGCAGACTGAAAGTACGCGCGCTACCCGTTCGACGGGCGCGCGGCGATCCAGCGAATCAATAGGCGTAGACGAGCAACCGCATGCCGATCAGCATGGCCATCCCTGCCTCGCGGCGCAAGGGAATTACCGCTCGGGCGCGTCGAAGGGAATCGGCCGCCACGCGAATCAGGGCAACGGCACCCAGCCGTTCGCCGGAACCGAATCTCCGTCGCCCAGCTCCCGGTCGGTGACGCCTTGGCCGATCCGGCCCTTGTTCTCGTTGAGGTCGCTGATCAGCTCCGAGACCGGATGCGAATCGCTGTAGTGATACCCCTGCGCGAGCGCGAAGCCCAGTTCGGTGAGCACGGCGGCCTGATATTCGGTCTCCACGCCCTCGGCGATGACCTGCAGGTCCAGCGCGTTGGAGAGCGCGGCGATCACGCCGAGCAAGGGCGGCGCGGGCGAATCCGAGCGGATCGCGGCGACGAAGGACTGATCGACCTTGAGAATGTCGCTCGGCAGCGTGGCCAGTCGGCTGAGCGAGGAGTATCCCGTGCCGAAGTCGTCGATGGCGATGCGCACGCCACGGTCGCGCAGGGTGTGCAGATTCTCGATCGCGGTCTGGGATTCGGCGGCTAGCTCACTCTCGGTCACTTCGAGCACCAACTGGTCGGCGGGCCACCCCGTGGCGGCGAGGATGCCCGCCACCCGGTCGGCGTAACCGGTCTCGGCCAGCTCCAGCCCGCTGACGTTCACGTTCAGTGTGAGATCCAGCTGGGCGAAGGTTTCCTGCAATCGGGCGGCGTCCGCGCAGGCCCGGCGCAGCACCAGTTCGTCCAGATCGGCGATGAGGTCGTATTCCTCGGCGACGCGGATCAAGCCCTCGGTGGTGACATCCGGTTGCGCGCTCGACGACCAGCGCAGCAGCGCCTCCACACCGACCGCCTTGCCGCCGCCTTCGGTCAGGCTGACGATCGGCTGGTAGTGCACGTCGAGGGCGCCCCGGTCGATCGCCTCGCGCAGTTCCACCGCCAGCGGCAGCTGCCGCGAGGACTCCAGCACCGTCCGGTTGCGTCCGGCCTGCTTGGCCCGGTATAGGCCGACGTCAGCGCGGCTGACCAGCAGCGACCCCGATTCGCCCGGCTGCCAGGAGGTCACGCCGGCCGAGCAGCCGGTCGTCACCGCGGCGCGCAGCTGTTCGGTGAGCAGGATCGCGGCCTGCTCGGTGGTGTTCGGCAGCAGCAAGGCGAACGCGTCCCCGCCGTAACGCGCCAGGCGCTGATCGGGAGCCAGAAGTTTCGACCAGGTGTCGGCCACCCGCTGCAGGACGGCGTCACCGGCGCGGTGCCCGAGATGGTCGTTGATCTTCTGGAAACGGTCCAGGTCGACCAGCACCAGCGCGAGTCCGTGCCCGGACCTGGTGGCCTGCTGGATCGCGGTGTTCAGCGCCCGGTCGAAGCCGCGCCGGTTGAGCAGGCCGGTGAGCACGTCGATGTCGGCTTCGGACGCCATCCTGGTCAGGATCCCGACGACGACGCCGACACCGAAGGTCACGCCGGCCGGGATCAGGCCCGACCACCACGGCAACCCGGGCGTCACCGGCCGCGCGGGCAGCACCCACAGGCACAGCGCCAAGGCGAACGCGATATGGGCGGCGGCCTGCGACCAGGCGAAGAACAGGGCGGCGTCGCACGCGATGAAGACGTAGAACGCCGCGAGGCTGATCGCGCCCACCGTGTTCGGGAACGAATGCACCGCGATCGTCACCAACACCGTCGCGATCGCGACATAGACGTGATGGATCGAATGCGGCAGCCGCGGGCCCCATGCGAGCAGCGTGAGACCGAGCACCAGCGCCACCGCTGCCGCCCCGCCTACCAGCGGACGATTACCCTCTTCACCAGGGGCGATGGCGGTGATCAGCAGACCGAGCACCCCGCCCATGACGTAGAACGCCCCGGTGGTCCGAGCCATGACCATAGCCGTCGCCAACGCAGACGCGGCCCGCACCCGGGTTCGGGTATCGCCGCGAGACCCGATTCCTCGCACGACGAATAGCCTAGACATAAGGAATCCCCCTGGTTGCCACATCCCGGGAATACGGCATGGCGAACCAGTAGCTATTTACCTGAACGTCATTCGTCCGTTGTCAATTCGTCGGTCGGAGCACGTCGGTACCGACGAACGGGACCAGGGCGGACGGCACCCGGACCGACCCGTCGGCTTGCTGGTGGTTCTCCAGAATGGCCACGATCCAGCGGGTGGTGGCGAGCGTGCCGTTCAAGGTCGCGGCGATCTGCGGCCTTCCGTTCTCGTCTCGATAGCGGACGGCCAGCCGCCGCGCCTGGTAGGTGGTGCAGTTGGAGGTCGAGGTGAGCTCCCGGTAGGTCTGCTGCGTGGGCACCCACGCCTCGCAGTCGAACTTGCGCGCGGCGGAGCTGCCGAGATCACCGGCCGCGACGTCGATCACCCGGTAGGGCACCTCGATCGCCGCGAGCATCTCCTGTTCCCAGGCGAGCAGACGCTGATGTTCGGCGTCGGCCTGGTCGGGCGTGGTGAAGACGAACATCTCCACCTTGTCGAACTGGTGCACCCGGATGATGCCGCGGGTGTCCTTGCCGTAGCTGCCCGCCTCCCGGCGGAAACACGACGACCAGCCCGCATAGCGCTTGGGGCCGTCGCTCAAGTCGAGGATCTCGTCCGAGTGGTAACCCGCCAGCGGCACCTCCGAGGTGCCGACCAAGTAGAGGTCGTCGTCGGCGAGGTGGTAGACCTCCGCCGCGTGCTGGCCGAGGAACCCCGTGCCCGCCATGACCTCCGGGCGTACCAGCACCGGCGGAATCATCATGGTGAAGCCGTTGGCCACCGCCTTCTGCGCGGCCAGCTGCAGCATTCCCAGCTGGAGCAGCGCGCCGTAGCCGGTCAGGAAGTAGAACCGGGCGCCGGAGACCTTCGCGCCGCGCTCCATGTCGATCAGGCCGAGCGACTCGCCGAGTTCCAGGTGGTCCTTCGGCTCGAAGTCGAACTCCCGCGGCGTGCCGACCGTTTGCAGCACGACGAAATCGGCCTCGCCACCCGCGGGCGCGCCGTCCTGCACCACATTGGAGATGGCGCGGTGCGCGGTGTCCAGATCCACGTCGGCGGCGTGCTGGGCGGCCTCGGCCTCTTTGACCTTGACCGACATCTCCGACGCCTGCGCCAGCAGCGCGGACCGCTCGTCCTTGCTCGCCTTACCGATCAGCTTGCCCATCGCCTTGTGCTCGGCGCGCAGGTTGTCCGCGGTGGCCACCGCGGCACGCCGCGCCGCGTCCGCCTCGAGCAGCGCGTCGACGAGAACGGGGTCTTCGCCGCGGGCGCGCTGCGAGGCGCGGACCGCGTCCGGGTTGTCCCGCAGGAATCGGAGGTCGATCATGGGCCACCAGCCTAGTAGTCGGTGTGTTGCGCTTTCACGCCGATATCCCAGGATGCGGACCATCCACCCCGGATCGCGCGCATAGTGGGTTTGTGGGCACCCCATTCGACGAGACGGCCATCGACAACGCGCTGGCCGATCTCGCGGCGGGCGAGAAAGTGTGGGCCGCGACGTCGCTGCGCCGCCGCCGCTTGCTGCTCGACGAGATCCACGCCAGGACCGGCCGCCTCGCGGAGGACTGGGTGCGCGCGGCGTGCGTCGTCAAGGATCTCGGCGAGCACTCCGCGCTGGTCGGTGAGGAGTGGATGTCCGGGCCGCTCACGCTGCTGCAAGCCACGGCCGCGCTGTCGGCGACCCTGGCCGCGCTGGAGACCGGGCGAAGCCCACTGGCGGGCATCACGCTGCGGGAGGCGCCGGGCGGGCGGCTGGCGGTGCCGGTATTCCCGTTCGGCGTCTACGATCGCTTGCTGCTCAACGGTTTCCGCGGCGAGGTGTGGCTGCGTCCCGGCGTCGACGCCGACGCCGCCCGTCGGCGAGCCGGACTCGCCCAGCTCGATCCCACCGCGACCGGCGGGATCGGCGCCGTGCTCGGCGCGGGCAACATCACCTCGATTCCGCCGCTGGACGCGCTGTACGAGCTGTTCGCGCACAACCGGGTGGTCGCGCTGAAGCTCAACCCGATCACCGACCCGCTGTTCACCGTGTTCGAGATGGTGTTCGAACCGCTGCTGGAGATCGGCGCGCTGCGAATTCTCACCGGCGGCGCGCAGCAGGGCGGCTACCTGGTGCGTCATCCGGACGTCGCGCACGTGCACATGACCGGCAGCGCGCAGACCCACGACGCCATCGTGTGGGGTCCCGGCGCCGAGGGCGCGGAACGCAAGCAGCACAACCGGCCGCTGCTGGACAAGCCGATCAGCAGCGAACTGGGCGGCGTCTCGCCGACCATCGTGGTGCCCGGCGACTGGTCCGACGCCGATCTGCGCTACCAGGCCGAGCACGTGGCCACCCAACGGCTGCACAACGGCGGCTACAACTGCGTGGCCGCGCAGGCGGTGGTGATCGGCGCCGAGTGGGACCGCAAGGACGAGTTCCTCGCCGAACTCCGCCTGGCCATGGAGCGGGCGCCACAGCGCACGGCCTACTACCCGGGCAGCGACGCGCGGGTCGCCGACGCGCTGGCCTCGTACCCGGAGGCCGAGCGTCTCGGCGCGGGGCGGGTGCTGGTCGGCGGACTGCCGCGCACCGGCTCGCCGCTGCTGCGCACGGAGTACTTCTCCCCCGTGCTCGGCGTGGTGGAGTTGCCCTACACGGGCGGCGAGTTCTTGCAACGCGCGGTGGACTTCGCCAACGCCGAGCTGACCGGCACGCTCGGCGCGAACGTGATCGCCGATCCGACGACCATCCGCAGGCTCGGTGTCGCCTTCGACCGCGCGATCGAACGGCTGCGCTACGGCGCGATCGCGGTGAACAGCTGGACCGGTCTGGCCTTCCTCGCGCCGCGTGCCGCCTGGGGAGCCTTCCCTGGGCACACCCTCGACGACGTGCAGAGCGGTATCGGCGTGGTGCACAACGCCCTGCTGCTCGACGATGTGGAGCGCACCGTGGTGCACGGCCCGTTCCGGCCGGTGCCGCGCTCGCTGCTGGGCGGCGAACTCGCCCTCTCTCCGAAGCCGCCGTGGTTCGTCGGCAACGCCACCGCAGCGACCACCGGGCGCAGGCTCACCGAGTTCTACGCCGACGCCAACCCCGCCCGATTGCCCGGCGTCTTCCTCTCGGCCCTGCGCGGCTGAATCGCTCGTGGCCCGTGCCGCGCCGATCGGGGCAGGTCGTGGCACCGCGGCACCGACACTGCCATGATGGACCGCGATGTCCTCCGCACGCATGTCCCGGTCCCCGCAGGCGCCCAAGCGCGGCGCTTCGTCGCGCGCCGACTCGGTACGGCGCTCGTTCGACTCGGCCAGAGCCGCCCTCGCCGACGGCGAGCTGCGCGATCTGCATCTGTCGGCCCACACCTTGCGCTGGGGCCTGCTCGCGGTGGCCGTCGGCGCCGTGGTGGCGGCCCTGGTGACGCTGTTCGTCACCGGCTTCGACAACGAGAAGGGCCTGGAGGCGCACAATCCCGGCGCCCCGGCGCAGCCGGTGCTGGAGAAGGAGTTCGGCACCGCGGCGAAGGGCGACTGCCTGAGCTGGACCAAGCCGGACCGATCGGACCTGGCCAAGGTGAACTGCTCGAGCAAGCACATGTTCGAGGTCGCGGCCGACATCGACATGAGCAGGTATCCGGGCAAGGAGTTCGGTCCCGGCTCGCGGTTCCCGGACTCGCTGCGCCTGACCGAGTTGAAAGAGGAGCACTGCGTGCCCGCGGTGCAGAAGTACATGTCGGGCCGGTTCGATCCGCGCGGCAAGTACATCGTCGGGCTGATGTATCCGAGCCCGGACGGCTGGCAGCACGGTGACCGCACCCTGCGCTGCGGCCTGCAGATCGCGGCCAGCGTCGGCACCCCGCCGTCGGTCGGCAGCGCCACCGAGCACGATCAGTCCAAGGTGTACGAGGCGGGCGTGTGCCTCGGCATCAACCAGAACCTGCCCACCGATCCGGTGGACTGCGCCCAGCCGCACGCCGTGGAGATCGTCTCCACCGTCGATCTGGCCGCCCACTTCAACGGAGGCCCGCCCGCGAAGGACGACCAGGACAAGTTCGTCGAGGAGGAGTGCACCCGCACGTCGACCGACTACCTGGGCGGGCCGGACGTCATCCGGAACAAGACGCTCACGCTGTTCTTCGACTACATCGATGCCCGCAGTTGGATGGCGGGCAGCCGCAAGCTGGACTGCATGATCGGCAAGGGAGCCGATCGGGAGGGCTTCGCGCCGATCACCGGGTCGGCCAAGGGCGAGATCCTGATCAACGGCCAGGCTCCGGTGCCGCCGCCGAACAACGGACGTTCCACGCCCGCACCGCTGCCGGGCGCCGCGCCCCTGCCGCCGCAGCCTCAGCCCAGGTAGCCGAGCGCCGATGCCCGTGACGATGTCCGCCGACCGGTTCGAGGAATTGGTCGGCGACGCACTGGATCTCATCCCGCCCGAGCTGACCCGCGCGATCGACAACGTGGTCGTACTGATCGAGCCGCGCGATCCGGAGAATCCACACCTGCTCGGTCTGTATCACGGCATCGCCCTCACCGAGCGTGACAGTCATTACGGCGGAGCGCTTCCCGACACCGTGACCATCTACCGCGAGGCGATCCTCGAACACTGCGCCGACGAATCCGAAGTGGTGGAAGAGGTGGCGATCACCGTGATCCACGAGATCGCACACTATTTCGGCATTGACGAAGACCGCCTGCATCAGCTGGGATGGGGATAGTCTGAACCGAGCTGTATTGCGCACCACCAGCGGTGGGTGTGTAATCGGCACGGAGATCGAAAAATTGGGGATTCGATGGAACCGATCGCGTTGCTGTCGCGTCCTATCACTCGAAGGGGGAATTCTCGTGGTTCCGCCCCACAGCCACTAGAAGGAGTCGAGTCATGGTTGGACATGTACTGATCGCACCCGAAGCCATTCTCGCCGCCGCGGCCGAACTCGACCTCGTCGCCGAACGTCTGGCCGCCGCCGCGGCGATCACCGCGCCCGCGACGCACGTGCTGCCCTCCGGGGCGGAGGAAGTCTCCTTCCTCAGCGCGAGCCATTTCAATCAGGGGGCGATGTCGCACGATCGCGCGATCGCGCAGGCGATTCTGGAGTGCCACCACGCCGCGGCGACGCTGCGCATGCAGCTGGCCCAGCATGTCGCGGGCGACGTGGTCCGCGCCGCCGGCATCAGCGCCATCCAGGTGTAGTTCCGCAAGCGAGATCCATCAGCAACGCTTTTAAGCAGGGGAGAAGTCAGACATGGTTGCAGGAGTCACCGGGGTGATCTGGGCGGCGCGCCCGTCGGAGATCAATTCGGCCACACTTCACGCGGGCGCGCACGCGATTCCGATCTCGGCCGCCGCCACCGCATGGGGCGGGCTCACCGCCGCCTGGATCGACGCGACGACGACGGTCGCCAGGGTTATGGCCGAACTCGGCGTCGGAATGCAGGGCATCAACGGCATCGCCGCGCTGGGCAAGCTCACCGGCTTCCTCGGCTGGTCCGAGCAGCAGGGCGTGCAGGCGGCCGCGATGGGCGCCAAGGCCGCGGCGAACGCCACCGCCTACACCGTCGCCGCGCTGGCGATGCCGAGCCCGCCCGAGATCGCGGCCGTCAACACCGCTTTGGCCGCGTCGGCGAACCCGCCCGGCGTGTTGAGCGGTGCGTTCGAAGCCGCCGAAGTCGCCAGGAACGCGATGGACATCCGTGCCGCGCTGGTCATGGAGACCTATGAGGCCGCGACCAGCGCCATGGTCGCCACGCCCGCCGAATTCCTGTTACCGCCGGCGATCGCCAAGGGCGCGGGGACGGCAAGTCCCGAGCAAGCGGCGGACACGACCACCGAGGTCCCGGCCGATCCGATCCAGGCTGCCGTGGCCGCCACCCAGGCGTTCCTGAGCAACCCTGGGGTGGCGAGCGCTGCCACCCAGGCCGCTCAGGCCGTCGGCTCGATCGCCACCACCGGTGTCTCCACCGTCGGAAATGTCGCGGGCAGCGCGATCGCGGCCGCCACCACCAGCTCCGCGCCCTCCTTCTCCGGCATGGCTCCCATGGCCATGGGTATCGGTGCGGCAGCCACCGCTACCGGTGCGGCGACGCGTGCCGTGTCGTTCTCCGGTCTCGGATCGGCGGCGGGCATCAGCAGCGGCTCGCTCAAGCTTCCGGAAGGCTGGGGCTCCAACGGCACGATCGGTGGCAGCACGGCTCCGGTGCAGGAGAGCGTCGCGGTCAAGGGCGTCGAGGCGGCGCCGGTCCGGCCCGCCAACACCGGCAACGGCAACCCCTTGCTCGGTAACCAGGCGCGCAGCGACGAGGACGACGAGACCGAACACGACGGCCGGGACTACCTGCGGTCGACCGAGCACTTCAACGACGGCCGCTTCACCGCCGATGGGGTCATCGGCGGTGACCTCAGCGGGACGGTTAGGTGACCGTACTCGGTGCGGGCCGCAGCCCGTCGACGCTCGACGCGGTCGTCCTGTCGCTCGACGAAATGCAGTTCCTCGTAGAGAAACTGCAGATCGAGGTTCCCGTCGTCCTGAACGCGAGGGCACGGTACGACAATCTGACCGACCACAAAGCGGCGATGGACGCGGCCGCCGAGTCGCTCGCCCAGCGGGAACTCCTGATCGACGATGTGCTGCATCGTGATCTGGAGAATCGGCTGCGCGCGCTGCACCGGCCCCACTGGATCATCGCGCTGCGGTTGGTCGTCGATGGTTGGGTGAGCCGCTTCTGTCTGGCGAAGGGCGTCGACCTCCCGGTCGTCGCCCTTCGGGGACAGGACTCCTACGTCATCGATGAGGCGGGAAACGACTTGCCCGGAACGGTTCTCGCGGCACTCGGCTATGCCGAGCCGCTCGAGCTGTACGGCATGAACGCCCCGACCGAAGAGCTGGCCACGATCTTCGGCGACACCGGCGACGCGGCGGCCACCGCGGAACGGCTGGCGAAGGTGGGCAACCCGGCCCAGGACGCGAAGACCTTGGCCGCGGCTCTGGTCGAGATCCACTCGTATGCCGAGATCGTCGGTGTGATCTACGGCGATGGCACCCGAGACGCGGCCGACAACCACATCGCCGTCTTCAACACGCGCGCGGGCCGATTCATCGCGACCGCGAGCACGTCCGACGACGGCGTGAAGTGGACCTCGCTCAGCAGCGGGACTCCCGCGCGACTGCGCACGGCCGTGCAGGATCTGATCAACTTCCTACCGGAACGAGAAGAGTTCCCGCGGAATCCGAAGCTGTCCTGAAGCACCGAACGAGCGTCGCTAACCCATGGGATCGTCAGAGGTCGGTGCGACCTCGTAGCCGAACGGCGGCGTGAATCGTCCCCACCGAATGCACTCCCACCCGCCGTCCGGCATCGGTACCAGCTCGATGGTCTCGGTGTTGTCCAAGTGGTTGTTCGTGGTGAACGGCGGACGCACATCCGAAAGCGTGCGGCCGACGAGCCGCATGGCCGCACCGTGACTGACCACCATCACGTCCCCGGGCGCGGCAACGTCCGGTGTCAGATACGTATTCCGCAGCTCCTCGATCGCGGGCAGGAACCGATCCAGCACATCCTGAGCGGATTCGCCGCCGGGCACCCGCAGCGTGAGGTCGCCCTCGTGCCAGGCACGGTAGATCCGCTGGAAGGTCTGGTGCGCCTCCTCGCTGTGTTCTCCCTCCAGGTCGCCGGCCTGTACCTCGTGCAGTCCGTCGAGCACCATGGCGGCGACACCGGTCGCCGCCTCGATGTAGCTCGCGGTCTGGCGCGCGCGCAGCGCCGCCGAGGAGAACAGCACCTGCGGCGGGCGGAGCAGGCCCTCACCGAACGTCTTCGCTTGTGCCGCACCGCGTTCGGTCAGGGGCAACCCGGGAATCCGGGTGTCCAGCAGCTTGGCGACATTGCCCTCGGTCTCGCCGTGCCGGACCAGAATCAACCTCCCGGTCATAGGTCGGCCATCCCCTTTCTCAGCTGGATCAACCACTCCGCGGACGCTTCGTCCGACGGTGGTGGCGTACCGGTCGCGGAAGTCGCCGGCCAAGATCCGAGAAAGCGGATCCGCGCGGTGCGGTGCAGCGCCTTGAGCGCCTCGGCCACCGCGGTGTCGTCGATGTGCCCGACGCAGTCCAGATAGAAACGGTAGGTGCCCATGCCCGTTCGGGTGGGCCGGGACTCGATCCTGGTCAGATCGATACCGCGCGTGGCGAACTCGGCGAAGGCGCGCATCAGCGAGCCCGGTACGTTCGGCAGCTCGAGCACGATCGAGGTGCGGTCGGCGCCGGTGGCGGGCGGCGCCGCGGTGGGCCGGGTGCACAGCACGAACCGCGTGATCGCCTGCTCGTGATCGGCGACCCCGGAGGCCAGCGCGATCAATCCCAGCCGCTCTCCGGCCAGGGCGGTCGACACGGCGGCGTCCGCGTGGCCCGCCACCACGTCCTCGGCGGCGGCGGCGTTGGACGCCGAGGTGTAGGGCTGCGCCTGCGGCAGATGCCGCGCCACCCACAACCGGACCTGCGCGGCGGCCACGGGGTAAGCGGCGAGAGTGCGCACGTCGGGTAACGCCGTGCCCGGCTTGCCGAGGATCGTGAAACTCACTTCGAGTTCGGTCTCGGCGACGATCTGCAGGCGCGGACCGATTGCCAGGGAGTCGAGCGTCGCCGAGATCGACCCCTCCACGGAACTCTCGATCGGCACCACCGCGCCATCCACTTCACCGGAACGGATCAGGTCGAGCGCGGCGCCTTGGCTGGGCGCGGCGATCCGCTCGACGGGCCCGGCGAAGGTTCCCGAGGATTCCAATTGAGCGAGGGCCATCTCGGTGAAAGTTCCGGACGGCCCGAAGTACGCGATTCGCGGCACGGTTACGAGATTACTTGCGCGCTCGTTCGGCTCCCACCAATTGCGAAGGGCCTACCGGTCCGGGTCATCTGTTCCACGACCGCCTCAGCGGTGTTCAACCTCCGTTGAGCACGCGCAACGCGGCGTTCACCCGGTCCGCGGCCTCGGTTTCGATGGCGAGCAGGACCGAACGGACCGCCTCGACGGCCGGCGGTTTCAGCGAGGTCAGGAAGGCGATGTCGGGGTCGCGCAGGGCCGCGCCGATGTCCTCGCCGCACAGGGCAGCGGCTGTGGCGGCGACGATGGCCAGCGCCCGTTCTCCCGAGGAAGTGCGCGCGACGAAGCCGGTATCGGAGTGGGCCACGTGCGCGAGGAAGTCGGCGATCCCGGTGTCGGGCGCGTCCAGCTCCAGCGTCGGCGCGGCGGGACTTGCGCCGATGTTGCGGACCAGCCCGTCGACCAGACTGCGCCGCGGCGGCGTCGACAACGTCACCAGCACCGGTTCTGCGGATTCCGACCCTTCCGACACGCCCTCACCGTAACAACCCGGTTCGACCGGAACCGATCCAGTTCGCTGCAATCAGCCGGATCGGAACGCTTGCGGAACCCCGCCTCGTCACTTAGCTTAGGGTAACCTAATCAATAGTCAAGCGCGCCACGCTCCACGGAGGTTTGTATGCCGCGTCCGTCCTCGACCTTCGCACCGTCCACCGCCGAGCGAGTGCGCAGCGCATGCGCGCACGCGGAGCAAGCGGTGCTGGCCATGCCGGGCATCGATCCGACGCCCGCGTCCGTGCACCACGTACGGCAGTGCGGCGATGCCGTGATCGCGGTGCCGACGGCCTCGGTCGCCGCGATCCTGGCAGGCAACTCCGGAGACCACGGCGCGCCCGCGGTGCTGGAGCTCACCGACCACGCCCCGCTACCGCTGCGCGAGCCGGTGCGCGCGTTGGTCTGGCTGCGCGGTTGGGTACGGGCGGTGCCCACCCAGGCGCAGCGCGCGCTGGCCACCGAGGTGGCCAAGGATTACCCGCATCCGGGCCTGCTCGACATCGGCTTCGGCGCCACCCTGCTGCGGCTGGTGATCGACTCCGCGGTGGTGGCCGACTCGACCGGCGCGGAATCGGTGCGCAGCGACGAACTGCGCCTGGCGCAGCCGGATCCGTTCTGCGCCATGGAATCCGCGTGGCTGCAGCACATGCAGGCCGATCACGCCGATGTCGTCGCCCAGCTGGCCAGGCATCTGCCGCCACACCTGCGGCGCGGCATCGTGCACCCGCTGGCCATCGACCGGTACGGGCTCACGCTGCGGGTGGAAGGACACGACGGCGACCACGACTTCCGCTTGCCGTTCAGCGCACCGGCGCACGACATCGAGGGGCTCAGCCGCGCCGTGCGCACACTGGCGGGCTGCCCGTTCCTCAATGGATTGCGCCGGATCTGACCCGCCGCCCGATCAAGCCGATCTTCAGCGGCATCGGGCCGGCGAACGGAAGTACCAAGGCGAAGAACGGGATGACCGGCCCGAGAAGACGGACGAGATAGCGTTCCATGGCCCCTGCCCGCAGAGGTTGTGGACAACCGGCGCAGTTGACCACGATGCGTGGAGCGCCGGACTCGGCGACCCGCGCGACGGCCGCGCTGACCTCGTCGTTGCTGGTGACATCGGCGGGAATGAGGGTGAGAGGCGGACGGCGCATCGGCTGGGGCGCACGCACTCCCGACGCGGTTGGCTGCTCGGCTGACATGCACACCGACGCGGCGAATGGCAATCGCACCGATTCGTTCAACGCGGGCGGACGACGGACGTCAACCACACCGATTCGTTCGATCCCGACCTGTGGCGAATCCGCGGTGAGCGGTCCGGCTGCCTCGAGCGCATCGTGCCCGGGCTGATCCAGCGCCGCTTGGTCGCACACTCCTTCGGTGAACCGTCGTTTAGAGGGATGCTCCGGTGAGCCGGAGTGGCGGCTGCTCGCCGCAGCGCGCGCAGACCCGATGTCCGAGCTCGACCGAGTGGCGGGCCGGGTTGGGCCACCAGGCCCGGAAGCATGCGCCGCAGCGGAGACGCCGACGACGCACCAGGCAGTTCACATGCCGACGCGCCGCGCGCCGCGGCGGACGAGCGCAATAGATTCGACCCATGCGTGCGGAGTCCAGAGCCGAGTGGGACGAGGCCGAGCCGACCGATCGGGAGCGGCTGGCGATCAAACTCGAGATCGCCGTGGTGCTGCTGGTCACGTTCGGGCTCAGCGGGCTCAGCGCCGCGCTCTCGCTGGTGGAGAGCGCGCTCGCCCCGGGCGGGATCGGCGGACGGACCGTCGCGCTGAATCCGTCGCGAGCCACGCAGTCCACCATCGACCTGCTGTTCCAGCTGCTCAGCGTGCTGCGGCTGCTCGGCTGGGCCGCGCTCGGCCTCTATCTGCTGTGGCGCGGGGGCATCGGCCCGCGACTGATCGGGCTGGCGAACCGGCTCCGTTGGCGCGCCGACGTGCTACCCGGCTTGACGCTGGCCGCGATCATCGGGTTGCCGGGACTCGGGCTGTATCTCGCCGCGCACGCACTCGGCGTCAGCGTGACGATAGTCCCCGCCTCGCTCGGCGACTACTGGTGGCGACTGCCCGCGCTCGTCCTCTCGGCCTGCGCGAACGCCTTGGCCGAAGAGGTCATCGTGGTCGCGTTCCTGCTCACCCGGCTGCGCAGGCTCGGATGGTCGGCGAACTCGGCTCTGCTGGCCTCGGCTGTGCTGCGGGGCAGCTATCACTTGTACCAAGGAATCGGCGGCGGGCTCGGAAACTTTGTGATGGGCGTCATATTCGGCCGCTATTGGCAGCGCACGAATCGGCTGTGGCCGCTGGTCCTCGCCCATGCGACCATCGATGCGGTCGCCTACATCGGCTACACCGTTCTGCGCGGCCATGTTTCGTGGCTGCCGTGACGCAACTGTGCCCTCGGCAGCGCTAACAACCCGGTGCCGCCTGCGAAATACGGAACAGCGCCGCTTCCGCGTGCGCCCGCGTCCACATGCGGCACGTCACAACCGCCCGATAAGTAGAGTTCCAGTGATGAACGGCGACGACCCCCAGCGCAACGCGCATACGCGCCGGATGCCGCCGCCCGGCAGACCCGGTGAACCTCCGATGCGCCGTCGCATGCCGCCTCCGGGGTCCGGCGGTCCGCCGCCGATCGAGCCCACGCAGGTCGTGCGCCGTGATGGAACCGCCGACCCCCACGCACAGCCGCTGGCGTATTCGCAGGTCCCGCCCGAACAGGCGCGGCGAATGCCGCCGCCTCCCCCGGCCCGCAGGCACGCCCCCACGCAGCGCCCGGTGCCGCATCACGAAGTTCCGTCGCACGCGCCGACACAGCGGCCGGTTCCGTATCACGAAGGTCCGCCGCACACGCCGCCCCGGAAACCGAGGCCGTTCCGCGAAGGCCCCCCACCGGTGCCGCCACGCGGCGAGCGTCCGCCGCGGGCTCCACGACCGCGCCGCAAGCGCCACCCTTTCCGCTGGTTCCTGGTGATCCTGCTGGTCCTGGTGCTCGCCGCCGTCGGCGCCGTCATCAAGTTGGACAACTCGCTCAACCGCATCCCCGCGCTGGCGAACTACGCCAAGCGCGTCGGCGACACACCCGGCACGAACTGGCTGTTGGTCGGGTCCGACGGCCGTGGCGGACTGACTGCCGAGCAGGAGCGGGAACTCGCCACCGGCGGTGAGGTGGGCCCCGAGCGCACCGACACGATCATGCTCGTGCACGTGCCGCAGTCGGGGAAGACCACGCTGGTCAGCCTGCCGCGCGACTCGTACGTCAGCATCCCGGGCCAGGGCAAGGACAAACTGAACGCCGCGTTCGCCATCGGCGGCCCCGCGCTGCTGGTCCAGACCGTGGAGATCGCCACCGGCCTGCGGATCGACCACTACGCGCAGATCGGCTTCGGCGGCTTCGCCAGCGTGGTCGATACGCTCGGCGGCATCGACGTGTGCGTGCCCAAACCGATCGACGACCCGCTCGCCGGCATCGACCTGCCCGCGGGCTGCCAGCGACTCAACGGACCACAGGCGTTGGGTTTCGTCCGCAGTCGCGCGACCGCGCTCGCCGACCTGGACCGGATGAACAACCAGCGGATCTTCATGGCCGCCCTGCTGAAGAAGGCGACCAGTGGAGCCACGCTGGCCAATCCGTTCAAGCTCTGGCCGCTGGCGACCGACACCGCCAAGTCGCTGAAGGTCGACAACGGCGACCACATCTGGGATCTGGGCGGCCTGGGCTGGGCGCTGCGTGGCGACACCATCGCCACGGCGGTACCGGTCGGCGGATTCGAGGACACCGACAGCGGCAACGTCCTGCTGTGGGACAAGGCCAAAGCGAGCCGGTTCTTCGACGCGCTCGCCGGCGACCGTCCGATCCCGGAGGACCTGCTGACGCGGTAGCGTCGATGCCATGCCGGACATCGACGAGGCCGACGAGTCCTTTCCCGACTTGCTGCGCACCCAGATCCGTCACGGATTCACCACTGCCCAGCAGTATCTCGCGGCCGCCGTGTACTTCGACTCACGCAGACTGCCGCAGTTGGCCGGACACGCCTACGACCGGTCACGCGAGCACTACGGCAATTCGCTGCGCATGGTGCAGTACCTGCTGGACCGGGATCTCCCGGTGCAGATCGGCGGCTTGGACGAGATCGAGTCCACCTTCGAAAGCCCGCGCGGCGCGGTCGCTTCGCTGCTGGAGATCGAGCAGGTCCGCAGCGCCCGGATCAGCGATCTGGCCCACACTGCCCGCACCTCCGGCGATTATCTCGGCGAACGCTTCATCGGGTGGTTCCTCGCCGATCAGGTGAAGAACGTCGCCGGGATGAGCACGTTGCTGGCCGTGATCGACCGTGCCGACGGGCAGTTGTTCGACGTCGAGGAGTTCGTCGCCCGGGAGACACGGCCGCGGCCGCGCACCGATATTCCGGCGCCGAAAATGGCTGGAGCGGCGAAGAATTAATTAGGCAACACTAGCCTCAATAAGGCTGCACTTGGATGACACGGGTCTTGACCAGCGCTAATGTCGATGCCATGTCAAGCCATCCGGAATCACCCCGCAGCAAATTTCACAGCCTGTTGCACGATCAGATCCGGCACGAATTCAATGCCGAGCATCAGTACATCGCGATTGCGGTGTGGTTCGACAATGCCGATCTCCCGCAGCTGGCCAAGCGGTTCTACAAGCAGGCCGTCGAAGAGCGCAATCACGCGATGATGATCGTGCAGTACTTCCTGGACCGGGATATCAGCGTCGATATTTCCGGCATCGATGCCGCGAAATCGCGGTTCGAGAACGCCAGGGAGCCGATCGCGCTCGCACTGACCCAGGAGAAGACGGTCACCGAGCAGATCATCCAGCTGGCGAGCACCGCCCGCGAAGAGGGTGACTACCTGGGCGAACAGTTCATGCAGTGGTTCCTCAAGGAGCAGGTCGAGGAAGTCGCGAACATGACCACCCTGCTCACCATCGCCGATCGCGCCGGGTCGAACCTGTTCGACCTGGAGGAATTCGTCGCCCGGGAAATGAGCGGCCCGAGCGACGCCTCCGGCGCGCCTTCGGCGGCGGGCGGCTCCGTCTGACGGCGTTCGCCGAATAGGTGAAACAGGCCCGGTTCCGTATCAGGAACCGGGCCTGTCGCTGTTGGACGTTCTATCGGACGGCGAGTCGGAATGTCGGCGTAAACGACGGTTCCACCACATTTCGCAGTGGTTTGGCGAGTCTTTCCTATATTTCGAGCCGCACCGGCGGCAACCGGAAAACACCGCCGCCGACAAAGGCCGTTTCTGCCCAAGTCTCGCGATATCCGGGCTCAGCGCAAGGTGACCTGACGCGACCGCAGGCCGTCGCGGGAGCGCCGCTCGTCGGAGGTCAACGGGGCGTCGACGGCCAGCGCCTCGGACAGCCGAGCGCCGAATTCGGCTGCGGGCTCGACCCATTCGTCGGGGTGTCGCTCGCGGTCCAGGTCGAAGACCGGGACCAGCACTCCGTGCGTGCGGAACGACCCCGCGAACCGGGAACCCTCGCCGAGGTGCAGACCGCCGGAGGCGTGCACCCGGGCCAGCGCCAGCATGAGCGCGTCCTCGTCCTCCGGCCGCACCCAGCGGATGTGCGCCTTCTCGCCCGCGTCCACCCACCAGGCGGCACCGATCGTGTCGGCGGCGAGCCCGAGCCGCGCCGAGGGCATGATCGCCTGCTTGGCCTGCTCGATGGTGGCGGCGACCTGCGGGTCGGGCTCGACCCCTGCGGGCACCCACCAGTCGAAGTCCTGGTGCACGGTCAAGTCCAGGCTCGCGGCGGGATCGATGACATCGGCCAGCCGCGGGCCTCCCGCGACGCTTTCCACCGAGGTCAGCGAATCACCGGGCTCGGCGGACTGGGTCCATAGGATCGCCGCGGCCAGATCGGCGGCCGGATCCGCGCCCTGGAACTGCACCTGCGCGCCGACGTAACCGCTGGGCTCGTCACCGGCGCGCACCAACGCGGCCACCGCGCCGGGCAGCACCGTTGCGAGCACGACCGGCCGCTCCGCCGCGACCTCGGCCGCCAGCGTCAACCGGGCGGTGGCCGAAGGAACGAATTCGCGCAGCGCGACCAGATCGCACTCCGCGGCCAGGCCCTCGAACGGACGGGTGACGACTTGTGCCGCCTGCTCCTGCGCCGCTCGCCGCTCGGCGAGACGCTGCGCCCGGTTCCCACCGGGCTTAGGACTGTTGCGCTTGCTTTTACCCACGAGGGGTCAACCTACCGTGTTTCTTGGCTGTGTTTGTTTTTCCAGCGCCTGCGGCGCTGGGTGTTCGCGGCCCCTTTATGGCTCGCGTCCGAGCTGGCAGACGGCATCGAGGTAGGGCAGTGCGGCCAGCTCCGCCGGACCGGCCTCCC
>NZ_JBFAXY010000018.1:0-163002 GCF_040681035.1 Nocardia sp. NPDC051911 | reverse complement strand
CGGACAACACCTCTTTACCAGCAGTTCCGCTGTCCCAACTCACCATCCCACGCCGGTTGACAAACCCAGCCCACCCGCTAACTGCGCGGCCTTGGGGTTAGGCCGCAAACCGTGAGGAGAGAGCCGAGGCTGGCCCGCAGATCGGGCCGGACCGCGTCCCACGGTATATCGGTGCGGAGCCAGTCGACTTTTCGCACCTGCCGGAATTCCTTCGGCTCGTCCTGACGGAATTCATACGAACCGCTGACTCTGCCGACCGCCAAGTATCCGGCATGGGTCTTGAGAGGCATCACCACGAGATCGCCGTACTGGATCTCGGTCTCGAATTTCCACAGCTGTCCGGCCCAATTACCGATCAACGCTCGACCGGCGTCCGGGTATGCCTGACGCAGAGCCGATTTGAGCTCATCCCAGGTTCGGTACCGGCTGAGGTCACCCACCTCGTCCCAGCCTAGGATGGCGAGGCCGTGCTGTAGCGCGCGGGCCTCGCGTTCCCCGCTTCGCCCAGCGCGGATCAACCAGGCCTGTTGTTCTCGCACGCGGTGCGCGTCTTCGGACATGATCGTGTATTCCCTCCCACTACAGTTCGCCGAACCCGGTTCGATTCATACCGGAGATCGCAGGTCTCCGCTCGGATTTCGACAGGATCAGCGGGTACGGCCGGTTCGAGGCAATGAATACCGGCGGGCCGGTTTTGCGGCCGCTGAAGACCCTAGAGAAGTACCGCCACGTTACTTGCAATTCATCGCATCGACGACCTACAGGATGATCCCTTCGGTGCACACATTCCGCAGGACAATTGGCACCACGGAGAAGGCGACGGACGGGCAGTTCTGCAAAACGGAAATCACGGCGGCCGACACGGACGTGGCAACCATTCGCCTTGGTCAGGTCGAAGGAGAACTCGGCATCGCCGATAATCCGATCACCAAGCTCCCCTATCGGGATCTGGTACTAGCGGCGGCCCATTGAGACGACATTCCTCTGCTGCCAGATAAGTCGACAGGTCCAGCCGGTGTTCTCCCAGCCGGGGAGCATCGGCCCGCCTGGAATTGTGTCCAGCCGAGTCGTTCGAGCGGGCTGCCGGTGGCCGTCCCCAGCTGGGCGCGATTGTCAGCGCGATAGCGCGACGAGTCCGATGGCGGTATCCGTGGCGGCAGCCGATCTCGTCGAGCCGGGTGAGTGGCGGCTGCCGGAATCCGCTGCGGCCGAGTTACCGCGGCACGGTTGTTGTCGAGGTCGGAGCGGGGTCGACGAGTCGTACCTCCAAAGGGGCAACGTTTGCGTCGAGACGTACGGCAGGGCTGTAGACACCGTCGGGAGGAAGATACCCGCGGATGTACGCGGCTCGTTGAACCGCACCGTCTTTTGTGAACACGAGAATGCTGCCACGCTCGGTGAAGATGGGTTCCATCTCGACCGGAGCGCCGACGAACGCCTCGACTTTCGCACGGGTGTCGGCGGTCACGACGTAGACCCGGTCCCAATCACCGCCGGTGAGATCGCGGAGCAGAGCTGAGCCGTGCGTGCGGAAGAGTTCGTCCTTCTTCGCCTCCAGATCGGTGTCCTCCATCAGGTGTGGACCTGTGGGTCGAGGCTCCACGAATTCAAGGTAGCGCGGGTAGCCAGGCGCCCGAAGCTCGACGTCTGCGGTGTAGAGGCCCGAAATCAACGGCACATCAACCCAAGTCGCATGCTGAACGCCGTTACCTCGCGCGAAGATCAGCACTGACGCGCCACTTTTGGAGAAGGTGTCCTCCATCTCCACTGGTGCACCGACTTCTCGCTCCACCTGTTCCCGGCCGAGGTATTCCTGCTGGTACACGTAGACGCGGTCCCAGCTTCCGCCGGCAAGGTCGCGCAGTGGCGCGGAGCCGCCCTTCCGCCACAGGTCGTTCAATCGTGCGGACAGCGTCTTGTCCTCACTCAGGTGTGGTGCGAACGGGCCGCCGCCCACGTATGCCAAAAGTCCGACCACCGCCAATACCGGCACAGCGACGAGAGGAACGCCCCACAGCACCCTGCGAAGCCACTTTCCCTTAGTAGTAGGTTCCGTTCTTGGGCTCACCGCGCGTCACCTCCGGGTCGTGACCACCTCGCGCCGGGGGCTCTTTGTCGGTAATCCCCGTGTCGCCGAATGGCACCTGGTTGCTGTACTTCAGTTGACCGTCGGGGCCGACGACAACCAATTGGCCGCTTTCTACCGCCTTCTTCACAAGCTCCTTCAGTTCGGTGGGCGACGCATTCGGATGCTCGGCTTGGATTCGACGACCGACCTCGTTGTTGTGCAGGTCCATCGCCTCCGCACTCGCGTGTGAAGTCGGACCGTCGATGCGCTCGTGCGCAGTCGTGTACGCGTTTGCCCAGTCTTGACCGAATTCTTTGGACAGCAGAGTGTTCCAGTAGGCGTGCCGGAATGCGTCGGCGTGACCGTCGCCCACGCCGCCCGCACGCGGCTTGTCCTCGAAGATCGTCGTCCCCTCCTCCGAGGCGGCCTGCTCGATCATGGCGAACGCCAGGACCCCATGCAAGTCCAGTTCGGACAGCATCCGCGCCTCACTGGCGGTAACTCGTCTGGGCTCGAATCCGGCGGCCGCCAGTGCCTTGCCGAACGCGCTGTCCGGATCCGTAGGAAACATGACCGTTCCGTCCGGATCGGGTGTGACATTGTATTTGGCCAGCAGACGCTCATGGAGCGTCGCCGGTCCTGCCCCGGCGGGTCTGCCCTTGATCTCGGCTACTTCGGCTGGATCGGTCGCGAAGCGGTCCGCTGCCGACGACGGTGCCAGCAGTCGAATATCTCTGATCACCTGAGTGATCTGGGGAGCCCACGTTTCCATGGAGGAACCGATGTGCTTGGCTTGAGCCTGCAGACTGACGGTGTCATTGGTGGCCCGATCCTTGTCACCGCCGTCAGGCGCATGAACCGTCCAGTCCTGGTCAACCGTAAAGCCCTCGGACATGAGCAGCAGCGCTGTGGACGTCAAAAATGAGACGGCGTAATACATGTCGTTGTAAGCGCCGATCGCCAGTTCACCGAGCCGACCGTGCGCATCGGCGATCCTGCGAACGTCCTGGTATTCCTGATCGGCGCGATCTGTCGCGGCGCGGCTCGCGGCGCCCGACCACTCCAGTGCCTGGATCTGCCTGCGCATCGCGTCGGCCGTGGCGTTGAGCCCTTTCTCGACATTCTCCGCACGTTCGCCGAGCGCCTTCAAGGCCGATACGTCCAACGATCGAGACTCCGTACCAGCAGAGATGCTGATGAGGTCGGCGAGCTTCGGAATCCACATCGGTAGGTTCTCGATTCAGTTCAACTCGCCCATGGCGTTCAACTGGTTGGCCAGATCGACGTCCACGCCGTGGAACGTTGTCGCCGTGAGATACAGCAGATGGGCCATCCATCGGTACCGTTTCTCCATCACGATCTTGGCCTGCTCGCTCGCGCCATCGGCGTCGCCGAGCGCGGTGGCGATCGGCGAATCACGCAGAGACTTGATGCAGTCAGCGGCATCCAGACGTGGCGTCTTCACTGGATCTTTGACGTCGTCGGCAATGAACTCCAACACGCGCGCTGCGTCTGTCAGCGTCACGGGGTCGATCTGCACTCCAGCCACCCCCACAGCAACGGTCCCGGAGCGTACAGCGTACATAGCGGCGTGACCAGGCTGCCAGAGGTGGGGTGTGAAGTCGCTTCTTCAGGCGAGTAGCCGGTCGAGATTCCGAAGCCTGCGGTGAACCCTCTACCGTCGAACTCGTTGTTGGGCTTGCCGATCAACAGGTCATGGCCGTAGCGCTTGCGCGGCATCATGCTCCATTCTGTGTGCGGGCTACCGGGATGTGTGTGACCATGTCTTGCTCCAGACCTGCGTCACCAGGGGGAATAGTGAGGCAACACCGGAAAGAAATGCTGGTGAATACTATTCGCGAATTGGTCGCGAATCGCCGTATCTCGACCGAGGAGCTGCTCGCTCAGCTCGACGTCCGGGGGTTCCGGCGGCTGGAACCAACGGATCTGTTCATGCTCTGTCATGAGCACCGCATCGCGGAGTTCGACAAAACGACGGAGCACTGGTACGACCCGGGGCGTCCGGAAACGATGGCGGCCAGCGGGACCGCGGATCGGGCCCACGACGCGGTCGCGGACAAGTCGGCCAAGACCAGCGCGGTGTTTCGTCATGAGCTTCACCTGCTGCGTGAGCGTGTCGTTCGGACCTTTGAGGCGCCCGTGACCGCTGCCAGCCCAGTCGCACCCGGCTGGAAAGATATGGCCACAGCCGCACGCTCGGCGCTGATCCGGGAGAAGAGCGCGGTCGTCAGCAAGACGGGATGGCAGAACATCGAGCTGATCGACGGAGAGATTTTGGCCCGCAGCAAAGTTCGATTTCGACTCCTATGCTCGTTCCGTGAATCCACTGCCTAGATCGGTTGCCGAGAGCTGGGCCGATTCCCGAAATTTCGATGCAGCAGTTCTTTTCGCGGAGGCGCGAACAGTGGCGCTGCCGCCTGGTCAGCCTGTGCTGAGCGGTTGGTACCTACTTCGATTCCACGATGACAGCTTCTATGTCGGCGAATCTGTGAACCTCCGGGGCCGGATGGCCGGGCACCGCGCGAAGTGGGGCGAGGAGATCGCCACGGTGCGGTTTCGGCCGGAGATAGCGTCGAAACAGAAACTCAAGCGGCGTGAGCGGACCTTCACCCATGAGTTGGAGGCGCTCGGCGTACCGCTGCGGAATGTGATCAATGCGAGAGCCACCGCTGGGCGCGACGCCCTCGAGGAATTGCTGCCCGTCGGTGAGCAGGATCGATGGCTGGCCGACCCGCTGGTCTACAACGCCGCCGATGCGACGCCGCTGAAGCCGATGCCGGCGCAGGAGGTCCGATACGCGGCAAACGCGCGTCGGTACCAAGCGAGGCCGGGGGCTGATGAGGTCACCGCGCTGCTTCGCACCTTTTTGGACTCGTCGGTTCCCGTGCCGCGCGCGACTGAGTTCCAGTATTGGTCGGTCAGCACAGGCACCTACAGCGGCCAGCGCCGTTTCTGTGTGAGTGTCGGTGCGATGGAGGTATTCGTTGTCTCCGATGATCTGTCGGGCTTTCTCAATGTCCGCCGCAGCCTGCTGGTTCCCACCGTCGAGGCCGAACGCAAATTTCTGCGTCGGCATCCTCGGGTGCGGTTGTCGTATGGCGAGTATGCCGACGCGGGCAGTGACGACATCTCGGTGCAGTGCTCGACTCTGGACAGTCTCCGGCGCCTTGTCGATGACCCACACGTCACCACCGCCGCGGCCGGATTGGTTCTCGACATCATGCGTAAGCACTTCTGCATCTACACCCGCTACCACTGTCCGCAACTGGTGCAAGCGGTGTACCCCGAACACCCGCGGCCAGGGGTGCCGAGGGATTCCGCGACGAAAAGCGCCGAAGCCGTGCCGCAGCCGTCCGCATTTCAGGACAGCAGCGAATCCGTCGACGACGGAGGCATGGGTATCGCTCAGGCATTTGATGCCGATGGGTTGAGCGGTTCGGTAACTGGTGAAGGGAGGACATGAGTTGCGCTTAGTCATCAGCGTGGCGGCCGAGGTGAAGGGCGCTCCGGCCGCACTGGTCCTACCCTTGGTAGCATTTAGGACATGGGTGGTAGTAAGAAGTACTCGATCAGCCTCCCGGAGGAGCTCGCCGAGCAGGCTCGCGCCCATGTCGGTCCCGGCGGCTTCTCCGCCTATGTCGCCGAGGCGTTGGAGCAGCGTGTCGCGATGGACAAACTGGGGGAGTTGGTGGCCGACTTCGAGAAGGGCGACGAGCCGTTGACTCGTGCGGAGATCGATCAGGCGCGGGCGGAGTTGGGCTTCGAGCGGCGGCGTCGGGGTTCGCGCGGATCGGCCGCCTGATGTCGGATGTGCTGTTCCTCGACAGCGAGGGGCTGTCCATGCTGTACCGGAAGGATCGCCGCATGCTTGCGTGGGTGCAGGCTGCGAAAGAGGACGGCGTGCGAGTGGCCACCACGGCTATGACGACGGTGGAAGCCGACTACAGCAAGGTGCATGCTGCCCGGATCGCCTGGACGTTGTCACAGATCGATGTTCACGCCGTAACGCGAGAATTGGCCGCGCACGCCGCTGCGCTGTTGCGCGAGCACGGCCTTGGTGGGCACAAATACGCGATCGACGCAGTTCTGGCTGTGTCGGCCCGCTCGGTTCGTGGGCTGGCGACGGTGGTGACGTCGGACCCCGAGGACATGTCGTTGCTGTGCGGTCCGAAGATCGAGATCGTCAAGGTGTGAGCTTGTTCGAGGCGTGAGCAGCGATCGGCAGAGCCAACGACCTGTGCCTCAGCCCTGACACCTTCTTCGACGTCCTAGAACTCAACTCAACCCCGCAGTACGAAACCGGGCCGGGTCGCTCGAAGGATTGAGCGATCCGGCCCGGCGTCACAGCAGGCGACTAACTAGTCGGCTCGAACGCCTCCGCGATGATCTCCGCCTGCTCCACCGCGTGCACCTTGCTCGACCCCGAGGACGGGGCCGACATCGCGCGGCGGGAGATGCGGCGCAGTCGGGTGTTGGCGAAGCGGGGTGGGAGGGTTTCGGGGAGGTTGAGGCCGAAGAAGGGCCAGGCGCCCTGGTTGGCCGGTTCTTCCTGGACCCAGGCCAGGTCGGTGGCGTTGGGGTAGCCCTCGAGGGCCTCGTTGAGGCGGCGGACGGGCAGCGGGTAGAGCTGCTCGATCCGGACGATGGCGACGTCTTCGCGCTTCTGCTTGGCCTTTTCGGCGGCGAGTTCGTAGTAGAGCTTGCCGCTGGTCATCAGGACGCGCTTGACCTTGCTGCGGTCGCCGATGCCCTGCTCGTAGCCCGGTTCGTCGAAGACCGAGCGGAACTTGCTCTCGGTGAAGTCCTTGAGGTCGGAGACCACGGCCTTGTTGCGCAGCATCGACTTCGGGGTGAAGACGATCAGCGGGCGGCGGATGCCGTCGAGTGCGTGGCGGCGCAGCAGGTGGAAGTAGTTGGCCGGGGTGGACGGCACCGCGACGGTCATCGAGCCTTCCGCGCACAGTTGCAGGAAGCGTTCGATGCGGCCGGAGGTGTGGTCCGGGCCCTGGCCCTCGTGGCCGTGCGGCAGCAGCAGCACGACGTCGGAGAGCTGGCCCCACTTGGCCTCACCGGAGGAGATGAACTCGTCGATGATCGACTGCGCGCCGTTGACGAAGTCACCGAACTGCGCTTCCCACAACACCAGCGCGTTGGGGTTGCCCAGCGAGTAGCCGTATTCGAAACCGACGGCGGCGTATTCGCTCAGCGCCGAGTCGTGCACGGCGAACCAGCCCGGGTTCTCGCTGCCGATGTTGTGCAGCGGGGTGTACTCCTCGGCGGTCTTGCGGTCGATGATCACCGCGTGGCGCTGGGTGAACGTGCCGCGGCGGGAGTCCTGACCGGTCAGGCGCACCGCGCGACCCTCGTCGATCAGCGTGCCGAAGGCGAGCAGCTCGGCGAAGGCCCAGTCGACCTTGCCCTCGTAGGCCATCTCGCGGCGCTTCTCCAGCACCGGCTTGACGCGCGGGTGCACGTTGAAGCCGTCGGGCACGTTGAGGAACGCGTCGCCGATGCGCTGCAGGATCGACTTGTCCACGGCCGTCACGACGGACGCGGGCACCGGCTGGTCGCCCTCGACCGACTCGCTCGGCTCCGGCGAGTACTTCTCCAGCTCGCGGACCTCGTTGAACACCCGCTCCAGCTGGCCCTGGTAGTCGCGCAGGGCGTCCTCGGCCTCTTTCAGCGAGATGTCGCCGCGGCCGATCAGGCTCTCGGTGTACGCCTTGCGGACCGAGCGCTTGGTGTCGATGACGTCGTACATGTACGGCTGGGTCATCGACGGGTCGTCGCCCTCGTTGTGGCCGCGACGGCGGTAGCAGATCATGTCGATGACGACGTCCTTGCGGAACTTCTGCCGGAAGTCGACCGCCAGGCGGGCCACCCAGTCGCACGCCTCCGGGTCGTCGCCGTTGACGTGGAAGATCGGCGCGCCGATGAACTTCGCGATGTCGGTGGAGTACTCGGTGGAGCGGCTGTTCTCCGGAGCGGTGGTGAAGCCGATCTGGTTGTTCACCACGATGTGGATGGTGCCGCCGACCCGGTAGCCGCGCAGACCCGACAGGTTCAGCGTCTCGGCGACCACGCCCTGACCGGCGAACGCGGCGTCACCGTGCAGCATCAGCGGCACGACCGAGAAGCCCTCCGGGCCGTCGCCCTTGTCCAGCAGGTCCTGCTTGGCGCGCGCCAGGCCCTCGAGGACCGGGTCGACCGCCTCCAGGTGCGAGGGGTTCGCGGTGAGCGAGACCTCGATCTCGTTGTCGCCGAACATCTGCAGGTAGGTGCCCTGCGCGCCGAGGTGGTACTTCACGTCGCCGGAGCCGTGGGTGGCGGCCGGGTTCATGTTGCCCTCGAACTCGGTGAAGATCTTCGAGTAGGGCTTGCCCACGATGTTGGCCAGCACGTTGAGCCTGCCGCGGTGCGGCATGCCGATGATGACCTCGTCGAGGCTGTGCTCGGCGCACTGGTCGATCACCGCGTCCATCATCGGGATGACGGCCTCGGCGCCCTCCAGCGAGAAGCGCTTCTGCCCGACGTACTTGGTCTGCAGGAAGGTCTCGAACGCCTCGGCCGCGTTCAGCCGGTTCAGGATGTACTTCTGCTGCGCGACCGTCGGCTTCGCGTGCTTCTGCTCGACCCGATCCTGGATCCACTGCAACTGCTCGGGCTCGAGGATGTGGGTGTACTCCACGCCGACGTGGCGGACGTAGGCGTCGCGCAGGACGGACAGCACGTCGCGCAGCTTCATCTGGTCCTGGCCGTGGAAGCCCGCCACGTTGAACGTGCGGTCCAGGTCCCACAGGGTCAGGCCGTGCTGGGTGACGTCCAGGTCCGGGTGGCTGCGGAACTTGTCCTTCACCAGCCGCAGGGGATCGGTGTCGGCCATCAGGTGGCCGCGGTTGCGGTAGGCGGCGATCATCTCCAGCACGCGGGCGCTCTTGTCGACAGCGCGCTCGCGGATGTCCTTGCGCCAGCGGATCGGCTCGTACGGCACGCCGAGACCGTGGAAGATCTCGTCGTAGAACTCGTCGGCGATCAGCAGCTGGTGGATGGTGCGCAGGAAGTCACCGGACTCCGCGCCCTGGATGATGCGGTGGTCGTAGGTGGAGGTGAGCGTCATCAGCTTGCCGACGCCCAGATCGGCGATGCGCTCGTCGCTCATGCCCTGGAACTCGGCGGGGTACTCCATCGCGCCCGCGCCGATGATCGCGCCCTGGCCGTTCATCAGGCGGGGCACCGAGTGCACGGTGCCGATGGTGCCCGGGTTGGTCAGCGAGATGGTGACGCCGGAGAAGTCCTCCGCGGTGAGCTTGCCGTCGCGGGCGCGGCGGACGATGTCCTCGTAGGCGGTGTGGAACTGCCCGAAGGTCATCGCCTCGCAGCCCTTGATGGCCGCGACGACCAGCGATCGGCTGCCGTCCTTGCCGGGCAGGTCGATGGCGAGGCCGAGGTTGGTGTGCGCGGGGGTGACCGCGTTCGGCTTGCCGTCGATCTCGGCGTAGTGCCGGTTCATGTTCGGGAACGCTTTGACCGCCTGCACGATGGCGTAACCGAGCAGGTGGGTGAAGGAGATCTTCCCGCCCCTGGTGCGGGCGAGGTGGTTGTTGATGACCAAGCGGTTGTCGATCATCAACTTGGCCGGGATGGCGCGCACGCTCGTCGCGGTGGGGATGCTCAGCGAGGCGGACATGTTCTTCGCCACCGCGGCGGCGGCGCCGCGCAGCACCTTGGACTCGTCGGCGGCGGTGTCGGCCTGCTTCGGGCCGGAGGTCGGCGCGGCGTTCGAAGTCGGCGCCGGGGTGGTCTGCGGTGTGCGTGTCGTCACAGCGGCGGGCTTGGCAGCGGCCGGTGCGGGCTTGGCGGCGGCCGGTGCGGGCTTGGCGGCGGCCGGTGCGGGTGCTTTCGGGGCCGCGGGGGCGGCGGCAGGCTTGGCGTCGTTGCGCGTGGCGGCGGCGGGCTTGGTGGCCGCCGGAGCCGGTGCGGGAGCGGCAGCTTGCGCGGTCGCGGGGGCGGGCTGGCTGTTGCCGGTGTCGCCACTCGCGTCAGGCGTGTAGTCGGCCAGGAACTCGTGCCAGCTCTCGTCGACCGATGATGGATCTTGTTTGAACTTCTGATACATCTCGTCGACTAGCCACTGGTTCTGTCCGAACTGGGATGTTGAGCTGCTCACAGCAGGTGTTCGCCTCATTTCGTTCTTCGCGCTGCGACGTTTGTGACGTGCCCGGCACGGGGATCAGCGGATTGCGCGCCGATGCGCCCTATCTGAGGATAGGCCCAGCAGCAAATCGGCCGATTCACTGACCACCCGACACCCCCGACCCTATTGGTGATGACCCGGCGTCACCCGAGAATATTCCCTCCGACGCCTGTGCCGCTGCCCAGAGCCGGGCATATGGCCCACCTGCGGCGAGCAGCTCCGTATGCTCGCCGAATTCCACGATCCGCCCGTGGTCGACGACCGCGATCCGGTCGGCGCGCGCGGCGGTGCCGAGCCGGTGCGCGACGATCACCGTGGTGCGGTCCCGGCTCAGCGATCTGCTCGCTGCCAGCACCGATGCCTCGGCGTCCGGGTCGAGCGTCGCGGTGGCCTCGTCGAGCAGCAGCAAGTCCGGAGCGACCAGTTCGGCACGGGCCAGCGCGATCAGCTGCCGCTGCCCGGCCGACAGGCCCCGGCCGCGCTCGCCGACGGGTTGTTTCATGCCGAGCGGGAGGCCGGCGATCATCTCCGTCGCGCCCACCGCCGCAGCCGCCGCGGCGATCTCGTCGGGGGTCGCGAATGGTTTCCCGAATGCAATGTTGCTCGCCACGTCGCCGGTGAACAGGTGAGCTTCTTGGGGGACGATGCCCAGCCGCGAGCGGTAGTCGGCGAGGCGATAGTCGCGCACGTCGACGCCGTCCACCCTGATCGCGTCGGGAGCGTGTCCTTCGGCTGCTGCGGCGGGCACTCGCGTGCGCTCGCCGGAATCCGGGCGCAGGTCGTACAGCCGCGCGAGCAACTTGACGACGGTCGACTTGCCCGCGCCGGTCGGGCCGACGAGAGCAAGGCTGGAACCCGCCGGAATGCGCAGCGACACACCGTCCAGCGCGGGAACACGACTTCCCGGGTAGTGGAAACGGACGTCGTCGAACGCCACGTCACCCCGCAGCGCGGGTCCGATGGTCACCGGGTGGGCCGGGTCGGCGGCGATCGAGGAGGGGGTGCGCAGCAGGTCACCGATCCGGCGCAGCCCGACCCTGGCCTGCTGGTAATTGTCGAACACCTGGGACAGCTGCAGGATCGGCACGAACAGCAGCTCCAGATACAGCACGAACGCGACCAGCGTGCCGGCGCTGGTCGCACCGGTGGCGACCTCGCGCGCACCGAAGAACACCACCGCCGCCAGCGCCACGTCCGCCCATCCGACGACGAACGCGAAGTACAGCGCGATCGCCCGCTGCGCCCGCAACCGGCTGTTGCGGTAGCGCTGCGAGTACTCGGCGAAGCGGCGGGCGGCGCGCGGCTCGTGCCGGTTCGCCTGCACCGCGCGCAAGCCCGTGACGTTCTCCTGGAAGTCGGCGTTGACCGCCGACACGTGCTCGCGCGACACGGTGTAGGCGGCGGAGGACACCCGCCGGAACAGCACCGTCGCTATCGCGAGGGCGGGCACCGTCGCCAGCACGACCAGAGCCAGCGATACGTCGATGACCAGCAGCGCGACCGTGATGCCGACCAGCGTCAGCAGCCCGACCAGACTGGTGGCCACGCCGGTCTGCAGGAAGGTCGACAGCGCGTCGACGTCGGTGGTCATCCGCGTCATGATCCGCCCGGACAGTTCGCGCTCGTAGTAGTCCAGGCCGAGTCGTTGCAGGTGTGCGAAGCTGCGCACCCGCAGGGCGAACAGCACGCGTTCCCCGGTGCGCGCGGTGAGCAGCGTGGTGGCCGCGCCGACCGCCAACCCCGCCGCGGCCAGTACCGCGCCGAGCAGTGTCGCTCGGACGAGTGCTCCGGCGTCGTCGCCGAGCACGCCGCCGTCGATCGCGTAGCGCACCAGCGGCGGGAACGCGATGGCGATCGCCGCGTCCACGGCCAGCAGCGCCATCACGGTCAGCACCAGCCCGCGGACGGGACGCAGCAGGCGGGTGAGCCGGAAACCGGGATCCGGCTCGCGAATGCGTTCGCTGTCCGTGTCCGGCTGCTCGGTGGCAGGTGGCAGCCGCTCGATGGTTCGGCGCAGCTCGGGCGTCTCGCTGATGTCGGCTGCCGCCGCACCGAAGCGACGGCCGGCGGATCCGTCGCCGACTCGCCTGCCCGTGGCCGAACTCGCGTCCGGCTCGGGAGCGGGGTGTCCGGCGGGCGCGGGCAGCCGGATCACGCGATCGGCGTGGGCGAGCGTCGACTCCCGGTGCGCGAGGATGAGCGTGGTCCGTCCGCCCTGGTCGGGCAGCGCGTCGAAGATCGCCGCCTCGGTCACCGCGTCCACCGCGGAAGTGGCGTCGTCGAGCACCAGGATGCGCGGACGGGCCAGCAGCGTCCTGGCCAGCGCGATCCGCTGACGCTGGCCGCCGGAGAGGGTGAGGCCGCGCTCGCCGACCACCGTGTCGTAGCCGTCGGGTAGCTCGGCGATGAATTCGTCCGCCGCGGCCTGGACGGCCGCCTGCCTGATCTCCTCGTCGGTGGCGTCCGGTCGCCCGAGCGCGATATTGGCCGCGATGGTGTCGGAGAACAGGAACGGATCGTCGAAGACGACGCCGATGGCGGCGCGCAGGTCGGCGGCGCGCACGTCGGCGATGTCGACGGCCTCGCCGATTCGGGTCCCGGCTCGCGAAGTCGGGGCTTTGATCGCGTCGACCGCGCCCGCGTGCGGCGCGGTGGGGTCGGTGAACAGCCGGATACGGCCCGCGTCCGGCGCGTAGAAGCGCGGAAGCAGTAGAGCGAGTGTCGACTTGCCCGAGCCCGCCGGACCGATGACCGCCACCGTCTCGCCGGGCCGCACGCGCAGATCCAGTTCGCGCAGCACCGGCCGCTCGGGATCGAAGCCGAAACTCAGCGCATCGAGCTCGATGCCGAGTGGGCCGTCCGGCAGCTCGACCGGGCGTTCGGGATCGGCGATGACCGGGGCGGTGTCGATCACTTGGAAGACCCGCTCGGCCGCCGCCCTGGTGAGCTGCGCCATGACGATCACCGAGGAGAGAATGCGCGCGGTGCCGGTCATGACGGCGACGTAGGCGGCGAACGCGACGAAGGTGCCGATGCCGATGCTGCCGTGCAGCGCGAGCAGTCCGCCGAGCGCGATGACCGCGACCATCCCGAGCTGCGGGATCGCCGCGACGGTCGGCGCGAAGCGCGCGTCGATCCGTGCGGCGCGCATCCGCTCCGCGAACAGCTTGCGACCGTGCCGCTCCAGCAGGTCGACCATCCGCGCTTCCTGGCCGAAGCCTTTGACCACCCGTACCCCGGTGACCGTCTCCTCGACGTGCTGGGCCAGATCGGCGGCACGCTGCTGCGCGGACCAGGTCGCCGCGTGCAGGCGCGGCCGCATGCGGTAGACCACCAGGCCGACCGCGGGCACCACGAGCAACGCGACGGCGGCCAGCGGCGGGGAGAGCCAGAGCATGACCGCGGCGGCGAGCCCGAATTCCAGCAGCGCCATGCCCGACAGCGGCACCATGGCCAGCAGTCCTTGGACGAGCTGCAGATCGGTGATCGATCGCGACACCACTTGGCCGGTGCGCAGGGTGTCCTGACCGACGCCGTCGAGCCGCTGCAGTGCGCCGAGCAGCTGCACCCGCAGGGTGTGCTGCACGTCCAGCGACAGCCGCCCGGCCAGCCAGCGCCGTCCGAATCCGGCTCCGGACCGGCTCACGGCCACTACCAGGATCAGCCCGGCGACCACGCTGATCGCCGCCGTGTCACCGATCCCGGCCGCGTCGACGGCCCGCTTGGTCAGCAGCGGACCCGCTGTCTCGACGATCGCCCCGCCGAGTACCGCGGCGGCGAGGCCGCCCAGCACCGCGCGGTGCGGTAGGCATTCGGCCCACAGCCTCCGTATCCAGCCCGGACTGCATCCCCCGTCCACGTCGTTCGCCCGTCCCCTTCGTCGTACCGCGTTCGTCATCGACGGTACCGACACCGGCCGACAAGTCGTTGTTCCCGGCGGGTCCTAGGATCACAGATCGCGGGTGCGCAGATTCCACCAGCTCGCGGCGCCCAGGCCGATGGTCCACAGCAGCAGGACCACCACGGCGGCCGGAGTAGGGGCGAGAAAGTCGCTGTCGGGATAGGAACCGACCGCCACGGTGCCGACGGTGGCGGAGACGGGCAGCAGGGTGACCACGCCCGGAATGCCGAGACCGCGCGCGATCAGCCAGATCAAAGGCTCGGCGACGACACTCCAACCGAGCAGCAGCGCCGCCGCCTTGGTCGAGGACCGCAACAGGATGCCCGCGCTCGCGCCGATCAACGACCAGCAGACCGCGGCGAGCAGCCCGCCGCCGAGCACCGCGAAGAACTCCCCGGTGACCGGGACCTTGCCGCGCCCCACGCCGAACAGCGCGCCGGCCGACACCAGTTCCACCGCCAGCGCCGCGGCCAGCGCGCAGCCTCCGATGACCAGGAACTTCGCGGCGGCGAGCCGGTCGCGGTCAGGGCTGAACAGCGTGGTCACGGCCATGCTGCGGTACTGGTACTCCGCGCCGGTCGCCAGCGCGCCGAAGACCGCCGCCGCCAGCACGACGAAGGCGAGGCCGAAGTAGAGCCCGATCGTCGCGGCGCCGGTGGCGGGCTGGCCGCGCGGATCCGGCGGCCCGGCCAGGCTCGCCGACGCGACGCTCGCCAGCAGCGCCACGACGATCGGCGCTGCGGCGAGCGTCCGGCCGCGCGGCATGGTGACGACCTTGCGCACCTCGGAGTTGACGTTCGGCACCAGGTCCGTGGGCAGGATGGCGATCATCGTGGGATCCCGTAGGGCGTCGGCGAGGGTGGCTGGGCGGGCGCGGAGAGGCCCGGGTAGTGCGGCGCAGGCGTGGCGGTGGGTCTGGTCAGCGACGCGAGCACGCGGTCGGGGTGGATCGGGTCGGGCACGATGCTATCGATCCGCACCTGCGCCGCGGTGGCCGCCGTCCTGATCTGCGCCTCGCTCGCCTCGGCGACGGCGAGGCGGCCGTCCGGCCGGATCACCGCGTCCGTGAATCCTTGTGCCGCAAGCGTGGTGGCCAGCGCGATGGGAGTGGACGCGGCGACGACCAGCCGGTCCGGATGCCCGCGCCGCAAGCGCGCCGGAGTGCCCTGGTACACCACCGCGCCCTCGCTCAGCACGACCAGTTGGTCCGCGGCGGGCAGCACCGCGCCGAGACTCTCGCTGGTCAGCAGGACGCTGCCGCCGCGCCGGGCGTGCTTGCGCAGAAAGTCGTGCAGCCAGCCGCGTTCGGCGGGGTCGAGTCCGTCCATCGGCTCGTCCAGCACCAGCAGCGGGGGGTCACCGAGCAGCGCGGTGGCCAGGGCCAGCCTGGTCTGCTGCCCGATCGACAGGGCGCCGATCTTCGTCCTGGCGTGTTCGTCCAGTCCGACCAGCTCGAGCACTTCGGTCACCCGGCTGTCGACGACGTTCGCCGCGGCCGCGTAGACCCACAGGTGTTCGCGCGCGGTGCGGGCCGGATGCAGTCCGCGCGGCGCGAGGACGCCGCCGATCACGTTCGCGGAGCCCGCGGTGTTTCCCCGGGAACCGGGCCCGCCGACGGACGCCGTTCCCGAGGTGGGAGCGAGCAGGCCGAGCAGCACCCGCAAGATAGTGGTCTTGCCCGCGCCGCGCGGGCCCACCAGTGCGGCGATGGTGCCGGAGGGCACGGTGAAGCTGACGTCCGTCACGGCGGTCGCCAGCTCGTACTGCTTGGTCAGTCCCCGGACCGCGAACGCGATCGGCCGCGTCCCGCTCATCGCGGAGTGGCCGGAGGTCGCGGCTTCGCCGGGTCGATCGCGGTGAGCGGATCGGCCTCGATGACCAAATGGCGGTCGACCGGCCAGGTGGTGGGCGGCGGCCCGAATGCCTTGCGCGCGTTGGTGATCGTGGCCTTGCCGAGGGCGCGGTTGCCCGCGCCGCCGATCACCGCGCCGATGCCTGCGGGCAGTACCTTGCCCGCCATCAGCGCCGCGCGCTTGGTGATGAACCGGATGATGAACCGCTTCAGCAGCGAATCGTTCATGCTCGACAATCCGGGGATGCGGTTGGCGAAGGCCGAGCCCCAGTTCTTCGCGGAGGTGCCGACGCTCTTCTGCACGATCTGCATGCCGCTCTCACCCAGCACGACCGCCAGCACGAGCGCCCTGCGTTGCTCCTGGTCTTCCGGCGTGATGCCGTGCACCGAGGCCACCGCGAGGGTGAACACCGCCGACGCCTCCATGAAGAAGGTGGTCTCCGCGCTCACCGCGGCGATGGCCGCGACGGTGCCGACGCCGGGGAAGGCTGCGGTCGCGCCGACCGCGCTGCCGCTGCCGGTCACCGCGAGCAGGTACTGCTTCTCCAGTCGGTCGACGATCTGTGCTGGGCTCTCACCAGGGTGGGAGCGGCGAATGCGGTCCACGTACTTGGCGACCGCGGGGGCCTGCAGGCGGGACCCGGTGTCGAGCAGTTCGACCACCGTCTTCTCGAACGCGCCTTTGAGCATCGGCGGCATCCTCCTCTTCCGGTCTGCTGGGTAGAACTGTATGGCACCGGTTGCCGTCAGCTCGTCATGACAACGAAGTACCCAGCCGCATCGGTTCCACCGGCGGCTGCCTCGCTTTCGACCCGGGCGGGTGCGTCCTTACGCGGAAGTGTGGATCGCGGGCACGCGTTCGCCCGATGCCGGAGGGGGAGGTGGGGTTCCGTCGCCGAACGGCCTGCCGCCGAGAGCCTCTCGGCCGTGCGGGGTCAGCCAGTTCGCCAGGTCGGGGCCCTTGGGGATGATCCCGGTCGGGTTGATGTCCCGGTGCACCACGTAGTAATGCCGCTTGATCTGCCCGAAGTCGATCGTGTCGCCGAAGCCCGGGGTCTGGAACAGGTCGCGCGTGTACGCCCACAGCACCGGCATCTCGGCGAGCTTGGTCCGGTTGCACTTGAAGTGCCCGTGGTAGACCGCGTCGAAGCGGGCCAGCGTGGTGAACAGCCGGACGTCGGCCTCGGTGATCGTGTCGCCGACCAGATACCGTTGTGCGGCAAGGCGTTCGGAGAGCCAGTCCAGCCGCGCGAAGAGCCGGTCGTAGGCGGCGTCGTAGGCGTCCTGCGTACCGGCGAACCCGCAGCGGTAGACGCCGTTGTTGACGTCGCGGAAAACGGCGAGGTTCACCTCGTCGATCTCCGCGCGCAGCGGCTCCGGGTACAGCTGCGGCGCGCCGGGCCGGTGGTGCGCGGTCCACTCGGTGGAGAAGTCGAGGGTGATCTGCGCGTAGTCGTTGGTGACCACCTGGCCGGTCGGCACGTCCACGATGGCGGGCACCGTGATGCCACGCGGGTAGTCCGGGAACCTGGCCAGGTAGGCGTCGCGCAGCCGCGGGATGCCGAGCACCGGATCGACACCACCGGGGTCCAGATCGAAGGTCCAGCTCAGCTTGTCGTGCGTGGGTCCGCACAAGCCGAGCGAGAGCACCGGCTCCAGTCCGAGCAGGCGGCGCACGATCAGCGTTCGATTGGCCCACGGGCAGGCTCGCGCCGCGACGAGCCGGTAGCGCCCCGGCTCGACCGGGTAACCGTCGCGGCCGTCGGCCGTGATCCGGGTGGTGATGTAGTTCGTGTCGCGTTTGAACTCGCCGGGCTCGACGTAGGAACCGGTTTTGCTGGCCGACTTGGTCACATCGACAGTCTTCCAGATCGACCTCGTACGCTGACCGGATGAGTGAAACGAAGGCCACCCGTCTGGAACGAGACGTCACCGACGGCGGAGCGGAGGTGGCGACCCTCACGCTCGCCCATCCGCCGCTCAACCTCTTCGACCGGTCGATGCTGGACGCGCTGGTCGAGGACATCGCCGAGCTGTCGGCGCGGCCGCCGCGCGCGGTGCTGCTGCGCGCCGAGGGCAAAGTGGTCTCCGGCGGCGTCGACGTGCACGTCTTCGACGGCCTGACGCCCGAGCAGGGCGCCGAGTTGTGGCGCACCCTGTTCGCGCAGATCATCCATCCGCTGGAGGCGCTGCCGTGCCCGGTGGTGTTCGCCGCCCACGGGTTGACCCTGACCGCCGCCTTCGAGATCGCCCTCGCCTGCGACATCCTGCTCGCGGCGCCGAAGGCGAAGTTCGGGCTGGTGGAGATCGTGGTCGGGCTGACCCCCTCGATGGGCGGCCCGCAGCGTCTCGCCGAGCGCGCGGGCTCGGGGCGGGCCCGCGAGTTCGTGATGACCGGCGACCTCTACGACGCGGCGACCATGGCCGAGTGGGGCGTGGTCAACGCCGTGCACGAAGACCTCGACACCGCGGCGCGAGCGCTGACCCACCGGCTGGCCGATGGCCCGACGAAGGCCAACGCGGCGACCAAGAAGATCATCGAGGCCTGGCGTTCCGGCGGTGTGGCACATGCGGATTCGGTGACGCCGGAGGTGTCCGGCGAGCTGTTCGGCACCGAGGATCTGCGGGGCGGCGTGCGCAGTTTCCTCGAGCAGGGTCCGGGGAAGGCGCGCTACGCGGGCCGGTGACAGCTAGGACACGTTCATCGCCTATTCCAGCGAAGTTGTGACATGCGTCATATAGTCGCAGTGCCTGATAACTCGAGGCACGCGGAGGACGAATGTCGCAGTTGCTCGTCGAATATCCCCTCACCGGCCCGCACGTCTGGGACAACCCGCTAGCTCGGGGCGCCGACGGGGTGCTGCGCTACGGAAACCTCACGCCCGCGCTCACCGAATTACTCGATCTTCAGGTGCACGCGTTCGGGAGCCGCGAAGCCGTGGTGGAAGTCGGCGGCCCGCGCCTGACCTACCGGGAGCTGTGGCACTCCGCTTCCCGCATCGCGGGCGGCTTGCAGGAGCACGGCATCGGATACGGGGACCGAGTCGCCGTCCACCTGCCCACCGGCGCTCGATGGGTGCAGGCATTCCTCGGCGCACTGCTCAGCGGAGCGGTACCGGTACTGGTGCACGACGGGCTCCCGGAGTCGGTGGCCGAGCGCGTGATCGCCGACAGCCGTGCCGATTTCGTGCTCGGCGGCAAGGGCGCCGAGACCGAGCTGCCCGACGGCGCCGCCTTTATCGATGACGGCGCAGCACTGGGCGACCTGGCGCTGCTGTGCTACACGAGCGGAACGTGCACGCCCAAGGGCGTGGAACTGACCAACGAGAACCTGCTGTCGGCCGTGCGTTCGGTGGTCGCGGCGCTGGACCTGCCGACCGACGGCCTGCGCAACCTGGTGCTGTTGCCGTTGGCGCACGCGGGCGGCTGTGTCGATCAGCTGTTGCCGACCTTCGCCGTCGGCGGCACCGTGGTGCTCACCCGGGACACCCGAGGCATGGCCGAAGCCGTCACCGCCGAGCGCGTCGACATGGTCTCCGCGACGCCGCGGATCTTCGCGGGCCTGCTGCCCCGGCTCACGGAACTGCGCTCCGACGGATTGCGCACCGATGGCATCGCGCGGATCAGTAAAGCCGGTCATCGCGCCGCGTCTCCGGCCGCCCTCGCGGCCGAACTGCGCGGCGTGTTCCCCGCCGCCAGGCAGTGGTCGGTGTGGGGCGCGACCGAGACCAGCGGCATCGGCCTCGCGGTGGACGACGCCGAGCGAGCGGACTCGTCCGAAGCCGCCGCGGTACTCGGTTTCCCGTTCGGCGGAACGGAATTGGCGCTGTGGGGCCCGCGGGCGACGGCGGGGCGCGGCGAACTGCTGTGCCGCGGGCCGAATGTCACCCCGCGCTACTGGGACGACCCGACCACGACCGCGGCGCGGTTCACCGGGACCTGGTTCCACACCGGCGATCAGGTGACGATCGACGAAGACGGCTTGGTGCGCAGGGAACCGGTGCCCGTCGAGTGACCCTGTCTCACTCCAGCATTCGCTCGCGCAGCCGCCCGAGCAGGTCGGGCGTCAGTCCGATCGTCGCGAGATAGCCGTCCAGGCCGCCGTGCAACTCGCGCATCGAGGCGGTGGCGATGTCCAGGTATTCCTCCCGCACGCCGAGCAGGTCGATGGAGAGTTCCTCACCGCCGAGCAGCTTCGCCGTCATGAGCGCGCGCAGCGCCGGGACGGCTCCGTTGCTGAGCAGGTAGTCGGCCTGCACGTCGGTCTCTGTGACGCCGACCGCGCGCAGCAGCGTGGCGACGGCCCACCCGGTGCGATCCTTGCCCGCCGCGCAGTGCACCAGCACGGCGCCGTCGCCGCGCAGGACGGACTCGGCGAGGGACGCGATGGCGGCATGCGCCTCGGGAAGTGCCGGGAACATCCGGTAGACCTCGAGCATGTGCGTGTAGGCGGTCTGCGCGGTCGCCTCGTGTGGCGGCGCCTCGGCCATGCGCGAGTCGAACGGGGTGATGCTCAGCCGGACGTCCGCGGGCAGCCGGTCGGCGCCGATGTGGTCGATCTCGCGCTGTCCGCGCAGGTCGTGGACGGCGCTGACGCCCAGGTCGCGCAGCGCGGCGTGGCCCGCGTCGTCGAGTCCGCTCAGTTGCGCCGAGCGCAGCAGGACGCCGGGACGGACCTTGGCGCCGTCGTCGGTGCGCAGCCCGCCGGTGTCTCGGAAATTGAACGTGCCGGAGAGGAAGTACTGGTCGGCGGGGGGCGAGAGAGTCACCGATCCAGGCTATCCGCAGCGCGGAACGAACAGGTGTCGGTAGCGGATCGAACCTCCCACGATAAGCTGACCGTTTTGAGAGGTTCCACTGTGGGATTCGCCACAGGATTTGGGCTGCTCGGCACCAGGACCGTACCGTTGTCAACGGTCTGCCGAGTGGCCGAGCGCCGCCGAGATCCACCGTCATAGCGCGATTTCCGGGTGACACGGCCTGATCGCATACCGATCGCGGTTGGGTAACAAAACATTCTTTCAGTCTGGAATTACCCATCGAACCCGTTCTCAAACCCCGGAAACGCTCTACCATTGGTGAATGTTGGACCGGGCAGCTCAGGTGTTTCCCGATGTTGTCCGCCCTGTTCAGCGAGTCGCGCCGACGAGGTGCGTGAGTTCTTTCGCCGAGAGGGAGTCGTCGTTGAGCGCACGTGGAGAAGTGATAACAGAAATCCGGCTACGACCTGCCGTCATCGAGGCGGTCGAAGCGGCGGCGGCCACGGTCGACTACAAAGGCCTCCGTGCGCTGCGCGTGCTGCTGCACGCGGGAGTCAGCGCCTACTGGCCGCTGGTCAAGGCCACGCCGGAGAGGCAGATCAGGTCGTATGAGATGACCCTGCAGGCGCTGCGCGCCCGCTGGGCGGTCAAGGCCGACTGCTTCCCCGATCCGATCGCCACGGAGTTCTACCAGGAGAAGGACGCGGAAGTCACCGCGTTCCTGGAGATGTGTGCCGAGTTGTCCGGAACCCAGTGGCTGGAGCCGGTGGAGGCGATCGCCTGCAATGTCGTGTCGATCGTGCAGGGCACGGTGCTGCGCTGGCTGGCCGACTGCAACGACGAGACCATGCTGGTGGTGCTCGACGAGATGGTCAGCGGGCTGGCCGCCAAGGCCGCGGAGCTCTGACAAATACTGGACGTTTGACCAACTTGGTGGTTGAGTTGTCCGGGTGACCGAGACGTCGCCGATCGCGGGGCTGCATGCGGCCACCGCCGAACTCGACCCGCCGCTGGCCGCCCTCGACCTGTCCACCCTGCGCGCGAACGCCGCCGATCTGGTGCGGCGAGCCGGTGGCACACCGGTGCGGGTGGCCAGCAAATCCGTGCGCTGCCGTGCCGTGCTCGCCGAAGTCCTCGGCGCCGATCTCACCGCGGCGGGCGGCTTCGCGGGCATCATGTCCTATTCCTTGCGCGAGGCGCTCTGGCTCGTGCGCCACGGGGCGCGCGATGTCCTGCTCGGCTATCCGAGCGTGGACCGCGCCGCGCTGGCCGAACTGGCGGCCGACGACATCGCGCTGCGCTCCATCACCCTGATGATCGACGACGCCGCGCAACTCGACCTGATCCGCGCCGCCGTCGGCTCCGATCGCGTGCGGCCACGTGTCTGCCTCGACGTGGACGCCTCCCTGCGGATCGGCCCGCTGCACCTGGGCGTGCGGCGTTCCCCTGTTCGCACGCCGCAGCAAGCGGCCACGCTAGCGGGCGAGGCCCGGCGGCGAGGCTTCGACGTGGCGGGCGTGATGACGTACGAGGCGCAGATCGCGGGGCTCCCGGACGCCAATCTCGCTGTGCGTCTTGTGAAGCGGGCGTCCGCGGCGGAGATCCGCAAGCGCAGGGCCGAGGTGCTCGCCGCGGTCCGGTCGGTGGCCGGCGAACTCGAGATCGTCAACAGCGGCGGCAGCGGATCCATCGAGGTCAGCGTCGCCGATCCGGACGTCACAGAGGTGACCGCCGGGTCCGGGCTGTACGTGCCGACGTTGTTCGACGGCTACCGGTCCTTCACGCCGAGACCGTCGCTGTATTTCGCGATGCCCGTGCTGCGGCGTCCCGCCACCGGCATCGCCACAGTCTTCGCGGGCGGGTACATCGCCTCCGGCCCCGCAGGGCGGTCGCGAGTGCCCAAACCGGTGTGGCCGCGCGGGTTGAAGTTGATCGGCACCGAGGGCGCGGGCGAAGTGCAGACCCCGCTGTCCGGCGCCGCGGAACTGCGGATCGGCGACCGGGTGTGGTTCCGGCACGCGAAGGCCGGTGAACTGTGCGAGCGATTCGGCACCGTGCATCTGGTCGACGAGGACGGCTCCCGCGTCAGCGCGCCGACCTATCGAGGCGAGGGCGCCTGCTTCGGCTGACCCGCGCCGGTCAGCCGCAGGAACGCGCCCAGATCGGCGAGTTCGTCGGGGTTCGCGGGCAGGTATTCGGTGAGCAGCGGTGAGCGGATGACGATCGCCTTCCACATGGCCCGGCACAGCGCGTGGATCAGCCCGCGCGACAGCAGCGACGGCATGCCGTAGGGAGCGTCGGCGGGGGAGGAGGTGGTCATGGACAGCAGCACCACCGCCGCCTCCCGGCCGCGGAAGCGATCCGGCGTGCCCACCAGGACGTCCTCGATCTTCGCGCGGGCCAGCAGCGTCCGGATGCGTCCCACCTGAGCGGCGTACGGAGCGACCACGAAGATGTCGTGGGGGTGCAGCCTGCGCGTGGTCGCGCCGCTGGTCCATGACATGCCGAGCAGCGCGCGGACCCGGCGCACCACTTCGCGCGCTTCCGCGGGCGACTCGGTGGCGTTGCCGTAGTGGTCCACCAGGACGGTGTCCACCCCGGGGTCCTCGCCGTGCAGTTTCCGGGCCAGGGTGACCGTCTCGCTGGCGCGCAGGCGGCCGTCGTAGTACAGGCGGGAGACGGGTTCGCACACCGCCGGGTGCATCCGCCAGGTGCGGTCCAGGAAGTAGCCGCGCTCGGTGGGCAAGGTCTGGCGTCCGTCCGCCAGCCAGCCGAGCACCGATTCGCCGACCGGGGCCGGATGCGCGCCGCGCGCGGTGGACGCCACCGGATCGCCGAGCAGCAACAGATTGCGCGCGCACTCCGCGACGGACACCGTCTCGGCCAGCGGGAAGCGGCCCGCGTCGGCGATCACGAGCAGGTCGAGGCCCGCGCGGGGCACCAGATCCTCGTTCGCGAAATCGGCCGGTTCGCCGCCGAGGACACAGCCGCTGATCGCGTTGTCCAGGAATCGCGGGTAGCGGACGGCGTCGATCACCACCCACTCCGGTGCGACGGTCGCCGCGTCCTTCTTGGCGACCAGTTCCGGCAGCACACCCGCCCGCACCACCGCGTCGAGCAGGTTCTCCACGGTGGCGGGTGTTTGCGCGAGGATGCCGATCCGCCACTTGTTCCGAGTGATCAGCCGCTCCAGC
Source organism: Nocardia sp. NPDC051911 (assembly GCF_040681035.1). Classification (NCBI taxonomy): domain Bacteria; kingdom Bacillati; phylum Actinomycetota; class Actinomycetes; order Mycobacteriales; family Nocardiaceae; genus Nocardia; species Nocardia sp. NPDC051911. The sequence continues at coordinate 139,012 of NZ_JBFAXY010000018.1, read as the reverse complement.
ACCCGGGCCGCGGTCGCGGTCTTCCCGGTGCCCGACGGACCCTGCACCGCGACGTAGGAGTGATCCAGAGCGCACAGCGCGGCGGTGATCGCCGCGGCGTAGTCGCCGTGCACCTCGGGCAACCGGACGTCGCCGTGCAGCCGGGGCGGGCGGCGCGCGAGGATGTCGAACACGGCCGTACGCGGCGTTTCCGGCAAGGTCATCAGCAATTGCTGCGCCGCGAGTTCGATCGCCAGTTCGGCGTTCTCATCCCAGTCCGGCAGGCCCGGCGCGATCGCGGAGGGCAGTTCGTCGTAGGGTTCGCAGCCCTCCGGCAGCGATTCCTCCAGCCGGACGGTGTCGTCGAATTCGGCGTCCACCGAGCAGCCGAGCACCGTCGCGGTAGCGGTCGCCCGCTGCCCCGCATCGGTCACCATGCCGGCCGGCATCGGTTGATCGTAGAAGGTGTAGACGGCGGTACCCGGGGTCAGCGCGCTCGGGCCGGGGGCGCCGCTGGAACCGGTGCCGATCCGTCCGGTCAGGGTGAGATAGCGCCGCATCCCCGGGCGGTCGGGGCGGCGATGCCACTTGGTGTCGACGGTGCCCCAGTCGGCGACCAGCACTCCCGGGGCCTGCGCCCATTCCTCCACCGGATGACTGAGCCGGTCGGCGTGCGCCCACCACAGCGGCTGCCGCTCGCGCCGGTGGTAGCCGAGCGTCGCGGCCATCAACGCGGCCGGATGCAGCGGATCGCCCTGCGCGGCGGCGTATTCCGCGAGCGCGGCCTCCAGCGACGACGGCCGGGACGACGGCGGTGCGGGCTCGCCGGCGACCGCTGAGGTGGACCGCGCGTCCGGAGTCCGGGTCCGGGTGGCGATGCGTTGCTCGGCCGCGCGATCGAGCAACCAGTCGCGCAACCGCAGCACCGTGTGGCAATCGTGTTCCGCGGCAGCCGGATCGGTCACACCGGGAAGCAGTCGGCGCAGGCCGCCGAGCCGGTAGGAGGACTCGCCGACGAGCAACGCGCCGCGGACGATCGGATACAGATCGACCAGAACGCCCTCGCGCAGCAGTTCGTCTACCAGTTCCTCGTTGACCCCGTGCCGTCCGGTGCAGCGCAGCAGTGCCGTCCGCACCGCCGCGGAGTAGTGGTAGACGTGCAGGTCCGGATCGATCCGGCGGCGCTGGGTCAGGTAATCGAGCACCTGCTCGAGCACGCGGCGTTCGGCGGCCGCGGCGCGGCCGGGCTCGCTCGAACCGCTCGGTCCGCGCAACGAGAGGTGCACCGTGTCCGGGCCGCCGACCTCGACGACGAGCGGAGTCCGTCCGCCGCCCGAGACGGTGAGCGAGAGATCGCCGGGGGACGGCGCGGGCAGCGCCCCGAGCACGGTCGCGTCGAGCACCGCGTAGGTCGGCTCGCCCGAAACTTCGCGGCGCAGCTGGGTTTGCGCCTGGCGGCGCAGCGCGGAAACGGTGCGCGGCGGCACGCCGGGCACCGAGCTCTCGGTGGTGGCCAGCCGATCGATGGTGTTCACCCCCGCTTCGCGCAGCCGGGCGCGAGCGGCGGGCGGCATACCGGCCACGAGCAGCAGATCGCGCGCGGCGGAGAGGGCATCGACACAGGTGCGGCAGCGGCCGCAGGCGAGATAACGAGGATCGCCCCACTGCACGGGCAGCAGTTCGCCGAGCTTCTCGTCCACGATGCGCTCCACCCGGCTCCTGCGCGCCCGATACAGCGGAAGCAGCTCGCTCAGCGCTCCGGCGCTGCTCTCCGTGCCGAGATGCAGCCGGACCAGCGGTGCGGTGAGCGCGCCCGAATGGTCGAGTGCCTCGGCGCAGGCGGCCAGTTCGAGCGCGGCGGCCACCCGATCGGCGGTCGTGGACGCGATGCCGTGCACGGTGTAGCGGACCCGATGTTCGGCTCGCACCAGAAAGTCGGCGGAGCAATGGAATCGGCCGTCGAAGAAGGTCGCGCCGTGCACCACGTGCGCGCCGGAGCGCAGCGCGGCGACCGTGTCGGCGTGCGCGGCGGTCAACGCCGCGACATGGCGGCCGGGTTCGCCCGGTTCGTCCGGGGGGCGGTCGATCTCGACCATTGCGCCGCCGAACCGCGCGCGGTAGTCGTCGAGCAGGCGTCGACGGACGTCATCGGTTCCCGGAGCGGGTTCGTACCCCGATACGGCGCTGCCGGGGTCGGCCGGGATGGTGCCGAGTTCGGCGTCGAGGGCGCGCAGCAGGGCGAACTCGCAGTGCGCCGCGCGGACGAGATCGACGGCGGTGCAGACGACACGATCACCGAACACGAACAAACGCGGCCCTCCTGTGTCTTCGCGGGACACCCGCTGCAGGCGTGCGCCGAATTACACACGGACCGCAACACTGTAGCTAGCGCGTCTGACCTCGACGTACCCTGCCCGGCTCAGGAACGCGGCTTACGGCGCTCCGGCCGCTTGCCGCCCTCGCGCTCCCGGCGCTGGCCGCGGCTGAACGTGCGATGCTGCGGCGCACCCTGATCCAGTTGCAGCTGAATGAGCACGCCACTGATCCGTGTGCGCCGCAACGCTTCCAGCGTTTCATCCGGCAGCTGCGCGGGCAGTTCCACCAGGCTGTGGTCGGGGCGGATGCTGATGTGCCCGAAGTCGCTGCGGCGCAGGCCGCCTTCGTTGGCGATGGCGCCGACGATGGCGCCGGGCACCACGCGATGCCGCTTGCCCACACTGATCCGGTAGGTCGCCAGCTCGGTTCCGGTGGCACGGTGGTGCGAGGCGCTCTGCCGGTCCTCGTCGAAGCGGCGAGCGGGTCGTTCGCGCGGAGTCCGGTCGCGTTGAGGGCGCTCCACCGGCTCCGGCTCGGGCTCCATGAAGAAGTTGTCGCCGTCGTAGGAGCCCACCGCCAGCGCCGCGGCGATGTCGGCCAGCGGGATGTTGTGCTCGCGCTCGTAATCCTCGATCAGCTTGCGGAACAGCGGGAGATTCGACGAGGTGAGGTTCTCGGTGATGGCGTCGCCGAACTTGGCGACGCGCTGGGCGTTGACGTCCTCCACGCTCGGCAGCTGCATCTCGGTGAGCGGGTGGCGGGTGGCCCGCTCGATCGCCTTGAGCAGATGCCGCTCGCGCGGCGCGACGAACAGCAGCGCCTCGCCGCTGCGCCCGGCCCGTCCGGTGCGGCCGATACGGTGCACGTAGGACTCGGTGTCGTGCGGGATGTCGTAGTTGACCACGTGCGAGATGCGGTCCACGTCCAGCCCGCGCGCGGCCACGTCGGTGGCGACCAGGATGTCCAGCGCGCCGGACTTGAGCTGGCCGATGGTGCGCTCGCGCTGGTTCTGCGCGATGTCGCCGTTGATCGCCGCCGCGGAGAACCCTCTCGCGCGCAGCTTCTCGGCGAGTTCCTCGGTGGCCTGCTTGGTGCGGACGAAGATGATCATCGCCTCGAACGACTCGACCTCGAGCACCCGGGTGAGCGCGTCCAGTTTGCGCTGGTGCGACACCAGCACCCAGCGCTGGGTGATGTTGGTGGCCGTCGAGGTCTTCGCCTTGACCGTGATCTCCACCGGATCGTGCAGGTACTGCTTGGAGATCTTGCGGATCGCAGCTGGCATGGTCGCGGAGAACAGCGCCACCTGCTTGTCGGAGGGCGTGTCGGCGAGGATGCGCTCGACGTCCTCCTGGAAGCCCATCTTCAGCATCTCGTCGGCCTCGTCGAGCACCAGATACTGCAGCTGCGACAGGTCGAGCGTGCCCTTCTCCAGGTGATCGATCACCCGGCCCGGCGTGCCGACCACGACGTGCGCGCCGCGGCGCAACCCCGACAGCTGCACGCCGTAGCTCTGCCCGCCGTAGATGGGCAGCACGTGCAGGCCGGGAATGTGCGCGGCGTAGCGGCCGAACGCCTCGGCGACCTGGATCGCGAGTTCACGGGTCGGCGCGAGCACGAGGGCGCGGGGGCTGCGACCGGTGGCCTCGAGCCCCATCAAGATCGGGATGGCGAACGCGGCGGTCTTGCCGGTGCCGGTCTGCGCGAGACCGACGACGTCGGCGCCGGAGAGCAACGGGGGAATCGTCGCGGATTGGATCGGCGAGGGCGATTCGTAACCGACATCGGCGATGGCCGCCAGAATGCGGTCATCGATACCCAGATCGGCGAAGGACGGGCCGTCAATGTCCCTGTCGTCGTCGCCAGGAACGCTGTCGACCTGATTGGTGCTCATTGAGCAGCAGTTTACTGCCTCCTGCTGGTCGTCCCGGCCACCGCCCCAATACGGTGAGATCTATGCAACTGGACAACTCGCCCGCGCATCAGGATGCGACGCCGGATCAGCTGGACGTGGCGGTCGTCCAGTTCGCCCCTTCGACCGCCCCCGCGGAGAACCTGGCCGCGGTGCGCGAACACGTGCGCACGGCGCGCGAACGGGGCGCGCGCGTGGTCGTCGCACCGGAATACTCGATGTTCGCCGTGACCCGGCTCGATGAGCGGGTCGTCGCCGTCGCCGAGCCGCTGACCGGCCCGTTCGTCACCGGCCTCGGCGCGATCGCCCGCGAGTTCGGCGTGTTCCTGGTCGCCGGAACGGTGGAACAGGTCGCGCCAGGCGGCCACCGGATTCGCAACACCCTCGTCGTGCTCGGCCCCGACGGTTCCCTCGTCACCAGGTACCGGAAGGTGCACCTCTACGACGCCTTCGGCCACCTCGAATCCGATGTGGTCGAGCCGGGCGCGATCGAGGCGCCCGCCACCTTCACCGTCGGCGATATCACATTCGGCATGCAGACCTGTTTCGATCTGCGCTTCCCGGAGGGCGTGCGCCGGGTCGCCGCGGCGGGCGCGCAGGTGCTGCTGCTGCCTGCCCAGTGGATCCCGGGACCGGGCAAGGTCGACCAGTGGACCACGCTGGTGCGGGCGCGGGCGATCGAGAACACCGTCTACGTCGCGGCCGCCGACCAGGCCGCTCCCCGGGGCGCGGGCGCGTCCATGATCGTGGACCCGGCCGGCGCGGTGCTCGCCGAACTCGGCGACGAACCGGGCGTGCTGACCGCCGGAATCGACCTGGCGTACCTGAGCAAGGTGCGCACGACCAACCCGAGTCTTGCCTTGCGTCGATTCGCGATCACCGAGCGTGGACCGGAGTAGCGTTCGGAATCGATGGTCTACACCGATCGGACCTCGGCCGGTCACGCGCTGGGTGCGCATCTGGAACACCTACGCGCGTCGGACCCGTTGGTGCTCGGGCTGCCGCGCGGTGGAGTTCCGGTGGCCGCCGCGGTCCGTGCGGTGATCGGCGGTGACCTCGACATCCTGCTGGTCCGCAAGCTGGGTGTGCCGTGGCAGCCCGAGCTGGCGCTGGGCGCCATCGGGGAGGACGGGGTCCGGGTGCTCAATCAGGATGTATTGGCGCACACCGGGATAACGCCCAAGAAGGTCGACTCGATCGAGGCGCGGGAGCGGGCCGAGCTGGAGCGGCGCAGGCAGGTGCTGCGCGGTGCGTCGCGGCCGATCCCGCTGACGGGTCGCACGGTGGTGATCGTCGACGACGGTATGGCGACCGGCGCCACGGTCGTGGCCGCCTGCCGGGTCGCGCGCCTGCACCGGCCCGCGCGCGTCGTCGCCGCCGTCCCCGTCTCCTCGACCGAGGCGATGCGCCGGGTCACCGACGAGGCCGACGAGGCGGTCTGCCCGTGGGTGCCGCGCTCGCTCGGCGGCGTCGGCGGCGCGTACCGCGATTTCCACCAGCTCGAGGACGCGGAGGTCACCGCGCTGCTGTGCTGATCAGATCTCGGTGATGCCCGTGCGGTGGCGCTGCGCCAGGTCCGCGTAGAAGCCCGGGTTGAGCCGCACCCACATCTGCGCCTGGGTGCCTTCGATCGGCCGTTTCACCTCGGCGGGGGAACCGGCGGCGAGCACGCCGTCGGGGATCTCCGCCCCCGGTGGCACCAGCGAGTGGGCGGCGATCATGCTGCCCGCCCCGATCTTGGCCAGGTCCAGCACCGTGGTCCCGTTGCCGACGATGGCCTCGGCGCCGACCGCGGCGCCGTGGAACACCACGCTGTGCGCGATCGTCGCGCCGGGCCCGATCTCCATCGGCACATCCGGCGGCACGTGCAGCACCGCGTTGTCCTGGATGTTGGCGCGTTCCCGGATGACGATCGGCGCCAGATCCGCGCGCAGCACCGCGCCGTACCAGATCGAGGCGCCCGCCTCGACCCGGACGTCGCCGATCAGGGTCGCCGTCGGCGCGACGAACGCGGTCGGGTCGACCTGCGGACGTTTGCCTTCGAATTCGTAGAGTGGCACTCGAACACCGTAAATGGTCCCGTGGCGCCAACCGGAGCGGTGTCAGGCATCCGCCGCGTGGCTCAGCGACGGATCCGATGCGGACAGGGTGGCGCGCCCCCGATCGTCGCGGCCGGTCGGTGTGCCGGGCCGGGGTCGGACTCGCGTCGGGTCTGCGCGCCGCTCAGCGCCCGGCGTAGGCCGTCGAGGTGCGCGCGGCCGCGGCGACGAGCGGTCGCAGCTGGGCGGCCAAACGTTCGGCGGTCACCGCGACGATGTCGACGTCCGTGCCGGTGCGCACCGCGTATCGGCCGTCGGCGACCACGTCGATCCAGCACAGCACGCCGAACGGGCGCGGTTCGCCCACGCCGCGGCGCGCGGAGACGACCATCTGGCCGATGCCTTCGCGCGGCTGCCGGAGCAGCTTGCGGATCCGGGACGGAATAGACGGGCCCGCGACCGGAACGGTGACCAGGTTGCGGCTGTCCTCGCCGACCTGGGACAGGGGAGCGGTCAGGCGCGGCAGCATGCCGGGATTGTTCTCCGGGAGCATCGAGACGATCCGCGGGCACAGGGTTTTCGAGCTGCCCGCGAACAATCGCACGTCGCCGCCGCGATCGGGCGTCGCACCGGGGCGTTGCGCGGCGACCACCGCGATGTTCCCGGCGGCGGCGCCGAGGATACGGATCGGCCGCGCCTCGGATTGCCGCCCGGTGTCGATTGCCGGTGGGCGTGGTCCACCGTTCTCGCGCGACGGCGGTTCTGACGCCGCGTCACGTTGACCGAACACCTCGACGCGCAGGTCCGGCTGGGCGAGGATGCGCAGCGCCGCTTCCAGATCCGCGTCCAGCACCTGAGCGCACCAGCGGTCGAGCGCGGGAAGTTGCGCGGTGCGTTCCGCGGTGTCGCGCGCCGAAAGGCGCACGGCGAGTGGATAGGGAATGCGATCCCCATCGGTGCGTGACCAGGCCAGCGCGAACTGATCCGGGGTCAGCGTCCAGTTCACTCGTACTCGGTCCATTCACCGAGCACAGGCGGTGTGGTCGGATCGAGCGACCCGATGAGTTCGCCGCCGTCGTCGGAGGGCTCGAGGAACGTGGGGAGATCATCGAGGTCGAACTCGTCGTCCTCGTCATCGATCGGCGCCAAGCGTGCGCTCGCGGCGTTCGCGGCCACACTCGAACCGCCGCGCGGGGTGTCGACGGCGGCCACCGCACCACCCATCAGGCCACCCATCGCTCCGGCGCCTAGACCGGTGACCGCCGCGTCGGAGCTGTCGTCGTGCTTTCGCCGCTCGTCGCGCTTGCGCTGCTCTTCGGACGGAACCTGGCCGCCGACGCCGGGCACGGCGGGCAGCGTCGTCGGCTCGCTCGTCGCCGAGGCGGGCGCGGTCGCCGGACCCGGCGATCCGGTGGCGGGCGCGGTGCGGAGAACGGAGGCGGCCGCAACCGTCGAGAGCGCCGCCGTGGCGGCGGGTGCGACTCGTGGCGCGGCCGGGGCCGGTGTCTCGTCCGCGACCGCGGCGCCGGTCGTCGGCACGGCGGCAGCGGCGGCGGACGTGGCGGGCGTCTCGTCGGCGGGTGTCGAATCGGTGGACGTCGCCGAGACGCTCTGCTCCACCGTGTGGATCGGCTTCGGCGCGTGCGTCCCGAGCGAAGTGGGCTGCGCGTCGGGTGCGACCTGGGTTGTCCCGACGATCTTGCTCGTCGGCGTGGCGGTGGGAGCCGGGGCGGCCGATTGATCCGATTCGTCGGGGAACGCGGGCACGTCGGTGCCGGTGCGCACGAAAACCCCCGCGTAGATGTCGTTCATCGCGCGCACGACGTCCTGACGGGCGTGCTCGCTCGCCTTCTGCCCATCGACATTGCTTGTCGCCCGGGACGGATCGAGCAGTGCCGCCCCCAGATCCGGTGCGCCGGTGGACGGCTCGGTCACCGCGGCGCGCAGCGCCTCCGCCGCGTCGCTCGCCTGTCCGAGGCGCTGCGAGACGACCGCGAACACGTCGGCCAGGTCTTGGCCGCTCTGTTCGAATACGCGCACCACCGCGTCCGCGCTCTTGGCGGCGGAGCCGCGCCAGCCGTCGGCGATGGCCGCGCGGATCTCGGTGTGCGCCTGCAAGACCGCGTCGGCCAGGTGCGCTGCCGCGTCGCTCCACGCCTGCTCGCCGCCCGCGAGGACGGCCGGGTTCAGCAACTGGACCTTCGCGTGGATCTCGTCGTGGGCGAGGTTGTCGAACACTTCGACGTTCGGCGCGTAGGCGGGATCGGTGCGCCGGTGGGTGGCCCGCTGCCCGGCGCGCGGCATCTCACGCATGCGCGGCTCCCGTCACGTCGACCCGTTCGACCGCCTGCGCGAGCGCCTCGTCGGCCTGCTGGTAAACGGCGGCCGCGGCGCGGAAGGTCTGGGCCAGTTCTCGCGCGGCGGCGGCGTATTCGTTCAGTCGGGTGATCGCGCCGTCGGCCTTGCGCTCGAAACCGGCGCGCAGCGCGTCGCCGGAGGCGAATCCGCCGAAGCCGGGCAACGCGGTGGCGGCGCTCAGGATGCGGATCTGCTCGTCGACCCGATCGGCGAGCAACTCGTACTGGCGCGCGCACCGTTCGTGCGCGCCGTCGGCGACCAGGAGGCCGTCGATCCACAGCGAGCCGTCGTCGACCGCTCGGTTCAGCGCGGCGATGTCGACGCCGGGTGCGGTGACTTCCGCGAGCGGCTCTCCGCCGAACCCGTTCTCTTGCGATGGCATCTGCGCCGTCCCCCTTCCTCGTCCGAAGTGCGGTTACGGATGTCGTGCCAACCCCACGACGACACCCTGCATCCAATCCGCGATGTCGGCAGTGACCCGCGCGTGCACCGGCTCGTGCAGCAGGTCGTGCCCGGCGTCGATGTACTCCCGTAAATCTACCGATTCGTGGCGGCTAGTCCAGACCCTGATCGCATCGATCGGCGCGCGCCGGTCGTCCACGCCGTGCACCGCGAGCACCGGAAGACGCTGCGGCAGGGGCGTTCCCGGCGCGCCCGGCGCCCCGCCGCCCAGCGCGCGTTTCGGGACGCCCGACAGCACCAGGCCCGCCAGCGCGTCCGAGGGCAGGGCGGGGCGCAGTGGATAGTTCCGGTCCAGCACCGTCGAACCCGTTGCGGCATCGGCCGACTCCGGCACGGCGGCCCCGAGCATGCCCAGCGCGGTCACCGCGCCGAGCGAGTGGCCCATCAGGATCAGCGGCCGGTCGCCACGAGCCAGCTCGACCAGTCGCACCGCGTCCGCCACCAGCTCGGCGAGCGTGCCGGGCCGTTCCGGATCGCCCTCGCTCAACCCGTGCCCGGCGGTGTCCAGCGCCCATACCTCACCGGCGGGGCGCAGACCGCGCGCGAAGCGGTGGTAGTGGCCGCTGTGCTGGCCGATTCCGGGCAGCAGGACCACGGTGTAACGCGGGTGTTCGATCGGCCACCGCCGATAGTGCATCCGGCCGCGCGCGCCGTCGAAGAATGGCATCCACCGATAGTGCCAAAGATCGTGTCGCGGGTGGGACCGCGCGATTCCGCGCCGGAAACGGTTAAGATCCGCGGCGACTCATACCTACCGGAGCCCGAGGTGCCCGCGTTGCGAACTCTCCGCCGTCGAGGCGCCTTCCTCTTGTCCGCCGTGGCGCTGGCCCTCACCGGAGTGCTCGCGCCGGGCGCGGGCGCCGCGCCATCCATCGCCGCCTGCGACCCCGCGGCGGCGGTCACGGCCGTCGCGGCGCGAGTGCCGGTGCTCGACTGGGCGGAGAACCTGGGCTACGACGCGCAGGGCAATCTGTGGGTATCGCGGCTCTACCGCAATGAGGTGCAGCGTTACGACACCGCCGGCAATCTCACGGCGACTGTTCCGGTGGAGTTCCCCGGCGCGGTGCGGCTCGGTCCCGACGGACTGCTGTACGTGGTCTACGGTGACGCGCCGGTCAGCGTCGTCCGTCCCGGCGGCGTGCTCCGATTCGATCCGGCGGCGGCCGTGCCGAAGCCGGAGGTCTTCGTCTCCGGGTTCACGATGCCCAACGGCGCGGCGTTCGACCCGAGCGGCAACCTGTACGTCGCGACCCTCTCCGGCGTGATCAAGGTCCGTCCCGACGCCTCCCTCGACACCGCGTGGGCGGCGCCGCTGGCCGGACTGGCCGCCAACGGCGCGGTCGTGCACGACGGCGTGCTCTACGTGACCGCCAACGGCGGCCCGCTCGGCCGGATCGTTCGCATCCCGCTCGACGCGCCCGCGTCCCGCAGCACCGTCGCCGACCTGTCCTCGCAACTGGCCGGTCTCCCGGATTTCGCCGACGATCTTCTGGCCGATCCGAGCGGCATCCTCTACGTCACCACCCTCACCGGCCAATTGATCCGCGTCGATCCCACCTCCGGCGCTACCTGCGCCGTGCTCAACGGCCAGCCGCTCACCGCGGTCGCCGCCGTCCCCGGCCGTCCGGACGAATTGACGGCGAGCACGGAATCCGGCGCTCTCCTCCGAATCCAGCTCTCTCGCTGAGGTCGAGCCGCCGTCGTCGGGATCACAGGCTTCGGCGCCGTCGCGGTATCCGCGCGAAGAGGGGAGCGAAGCGGCGTCCATCTCCACATCGATCGGCGGCACCGTGTCGGCGCGCCCGGCAATCCGGCCGCGCGGGTATCGCGCCGCAGGGCCAGGAGGACCGCGTGTCCACGAGCCGGCACCGAACGCGCGGTCCACACACCGCAGCGAGGTGAATATGCTGTCCGGCAGAGGTTTTGATTACGCCTTGCTTGTGCAAGCGGACGGTGATGCTGTCATCGGCAAGCGGGACCGGCGAGCTCAGATCATAGGTCCCTGCCGTGGGTCGATCGCGCGCTCGGCGCGGTCAGCGATGGCCCGCAGATGGGCGATGAGTTCCGGAGGCTCGTGAACTTCGAAGTCCGCTCCCAGCGCGAGCAGCCGGTGAGCCAACCATTCCGGCGCGTCGTCGCGCCGGGCGTCGATCCGGCAGGTGTCCGGGTCGATCGCGACGACATCGCCGGGGCTTTCACCCAGCCGCCCCGTGACACGGTCGGCGGAGGTGTGGACGGTCACTCGGAGCCGGAAGGACGGTGTGCCCCAGTCGGTGCGGCGGCCCGCGACGTAGGCGGCGGCATCGGCGGCGGGTAGCGCACGCGGCGAGAAGCGGGCGGCGGTGGGCTGCGGACGGTCGATCCGGTCGACGCGGTAGACCCGCCAGCCGGCCCGATCGAGGTCGTAGCCGACCAGATACCAGCGCCGCCGGGCGGGTACGAGGCCGACCGGCTCGGTGTTGCGCCTGGTCTCGCCGCCCGCCTCGTCGCGGTAGGCGAAACGCACCCGCTCCCGGTTGGTCACGGTCGCCGCGAGCGTGGCGAGCACCTCGGGGTCGGCCGTGGGCCCGTCGGCGGTGGGCGGGGTCAGCGCGACGGCGAGTACCCGCACCCTGCGTCGCAACTTCGCGGGCAGCACCTGCTCCACCTTGGCCAGCGCCCGGACCGACGCCTCCTCGATCCCGGCCACCGCGGACCCGGCGGCGGCACGCAACCCGACCGCGATGGCGACGGCCTCGTCGTCCTCGACCAGCAGCGGCGGCATCGCCGTGCCCGCCGCGAGGCGGTATCCGCCCGCAGCGCCGAGCGTCGCGGTCACCGGATAGCCGAGTTCGCGCAGCCGATCGATGTCGCGGCGCACCGTGCGGTCGGTGACACCGAGGCGTTCGGCCAATTCGCTGCCCGGCCATTCCCGTGGCGTCTGGAGCAGCGACAGCAGGCGAAGCAGTCGGGCGGGAGTGTCGTTCACGAATCAGATGATGCCGGAAATCTAGGACATGTTCGGTCCTAGATGCTGCTTAACGTCATCGCTGTACCGCAGCACCGACCGCCGAGGAGGCGTACCGATGACCACCGCCATTCGCCCGTTCCGCATCGAGATTCCGCAGTCCGACCTGGACGACCTGCACGATCGGCTCGCTCGCACCCGTTGGGCCGCCCAGCTGCCGGGCACGGGCTGGGATCGCGGCGTGCCGGTCGACTATCTGCGCGAGCTGGCCGAGTACTGGCGGACCGGATTCGACTGGCGGGCACAGGAAGCGGCGCTGAACGAGTTCCCGCAGTTCAAGACGCGCATCGAGGGGCTGGACGTGCACTTCCTGCATGTGCGTTCGCCGGAACCGGACGCGACGCCGCTGATCCTCACCCATGGCTGGCCGAACTCGTTCGCCGAATTCGCGGGGACCATCGGCCCGCTCGCCGATCCGCGTGCGCACGGACTCGATCCCGCGCAGGCCTTCCACGTCGTGGTGCCCTCGGTGCCGGGCTTCGGCTTCTCCGACGGGCCGCGCGAGCCAGGCATGACACCGGCGAAAGTGGCCGGGATGTGGCTGACCCTGCTGGATCGGCTCGGCTACCGGCGCTTCGGCGCACAGGGTGGCGATCTCGGCGCCTACGTCGCGCCGGAACTCGCCATCGCCGCGCCGGACCGGGTGATCGGCGTGCACCTCGACGGCGGGATCGGGATGCCCACCGAAGCGGACGTGCCCACCATGACGCCGGACGAACGTGCCGAGTGGGACCTCATGCAGCAGTGGATGACCGGCGGCGTGGACCATCACGTCCTGCTGCGCCCCGCCCCGCAGACCTTCGCCCACGCGTGGACCGATTCACCGGTGGGCCTGCTCGCCTGGCTGATGCAGAAGTTCACCGAGTTCGCCCCGCTCGCCGACCGGGTGGAGGACGTGATCAGCCGCGATCAGCTGCTGACCAACGTCAGCCTGTACTGGTTCACCGGCACGGCGGCCTCGTCGTCCTGGCCGATGTACAACGGCCTCGCCGACGGCGGGTTCACCTGGCCGAAAGGACAGAAAGCGGTGCCGACCGGCACGTACGGCGGCGGCTCCGCGCTGATGCGGCGGCTCGCCGAGCGCGACAACACCATCGTGCACTGGCCGGAGGGCAACACGGGCAACCACTTCATCGCGATGGAACGCCCGGACGCGCACGTCGCCGACATCCGCGCGTTCTTCGCCGCCGTCCGATAGGGAGAGGCACCTGCCCGGCACGCGGTCGGTTCGGCGATGCGTGGAGCAGCCGGTGCCCGGTTGCTCGACGGGTGGCGGGAGTCCATGCGGCGGATCGGACCATCCTGGCCGTTCGATTACCGACGCGACGGCGCGGTCGCATCGAGCGGCCGGGCCTGGGACGGTCGGGGCCGGACACGACGGTCGGCCGACAGCGACGAAACGTTGCTACGGGGTGGGTTCGCCGCCGGAGCCGCTCGGCGCGGGCTGAGCAGGGGCGGGGTTGGGCGCAGGAGCCGAAGGCGGCGGGGGCGGGTTGTCCGGCACCGTGAAAAGTCCCACGGTGGGAGTCATCACACAGTGGGCGAACGGGTAGTCGATGATGCCCCACATCGAAGCGAGCACCGTGCCGGGACCGCTGCGGACCGTCTTGGACAGCGTGGGCTGGCGGTACTCGGTCACGTCGTCGAGCGGGTCGATGCCGCTGGCGCCGGTGTTCACGTTCACCCAGGCGACCACGAGCCCGGAGGCCAGGGGAGCGCCGGAGTGCGAAGGAGTCGCGCTGAACCGCAGCTCGCCGGGCTCCACGTTCAGGTCACGGCCGTTGCCGGTCCCCTCGGTCGTCGCGGCGGCGATGATCGTGGTGATCGGGCCGTTGCTGCCGCAGCCGAAGGTGGGCGCGGCGTAGGAGAACGGGGTGAACACACTGGAGACCTCGCGCAGGTGCGCGGCGTCGATCAAGCCCGCGTAGCGCGTGAGCGCGGCGATGCCCTCCTGTGCGGACGGGTCGGCCCCCGCGATGTCGGTCAGATGCGCCAGGCCGGTGTCCACCGGCGCCTGGGTCTGCTCGGCGGTGGCGGGCGCGGAGAAGGTGAGAACCGCGCCGATGCCGAGGGATGCCGCGGCGGCCGCGGCGCGTGCGATGGTCCTGCCGTTCACTCGTTCTCCTCGATACCGAACCCTGTGGGCCCCCGGCCCACCTGCAGCAACGTACCAGCTCGCGACGGTCGCCGTCCCGGGGAGCGGTGCGGAATCCGACGCCGCGAACGGCGAGGGAGTCCCGCACCTGTGATCCAGTCGACAGGCGAGGATTACCGGGGGGTAGTTTGGACGCGGACGTACGAGACACGCAGGGAGATGCGTATGAAACTATCCTTGTCCCCAGACGACGTCGCCTTCCGCGACGAACTGCGCAAGTTCTATCGGACCGAGATCCCGGCCGACATTCGCGAGCGCGTCCGGGACGGCCGTGAGCTGACCCGAGATGACATCGTCACCGCGCACAAGATCCTCAACGACCACGGCCTCGCGGTGCCCAATTGGCCCGTGGAGTGGGGCGGCAAGGATTGGACGCCGATGCAGCGCCACATCTGGCAGGACGAGATGCAGCTGGCCTCGGTGCCGGAGCCGCTGACGTTCAACGCGCAGATGGTCGGCCCGGTGATCGCCCACTTCGGCTCGCAGGAGCTGAAGGAGCGTTTCCTGCCGCCCACCGCGGCACTGGACATCTGGTGGTGCCAGGGCTTCTCCGAGCCGGACGCGGGCTCCGACCTGGCGTCGCTGCGCACGACGGCGGTTCGCGACGGTGATTCCTACATCGTCAACGGCCAGAAGATCTGGACCACGCTGGCCCAGTACGCGGACTGGATCTTCTGCCTGGTGCGCACCGACCCGAGCGCGGCGAAGAAGCAGGCGGGCATCTCCTTCCTGCTGTTCGACGTGAAGTCGCCCGGTGTCACCATCCGCCCGATCAAGCTGATCGACGGCGGGTACGAAGTGAACGAGGTCTTCTTCGAGAACGTCCGGGTACCCGCCGATCAGCTGGTCGGCGCGGAGAACATGGGCTGGACCTACGCGAAGTTCCTGCTCGGCAACGAGCGCACCGGAATCACCGGCGTCGGCCGCACCAAGGTCAAGATCGGCGTGGCGAAGCAGTACGCGGCGAAGATCAAGTCGGGCAACGGCACGCTGCTGGAGGACCCGGTGTTCGCGGCGCGGATCGCCGAACTGGAGAACGAGCTGCTCGCGCTGGAACTCACCCAGTTGCGGGTGGTCTCCAACTCCTCCGACGGCAAGCCGAATCCGGCCTCTTCGGTGCTGAAGCTGCGCGGTTCGGAACTCCAGCAGGCCGCCACCGAGCTGCTGCTGGACATCGCCGGACCGGACGCCATCCCGGTGGGCGCGGACGACATCGCCTCGCCCGGCTGGGCGCAGCGCAGCGGCCCCTCCTACCTGAACTACCGCAAGACAACCATCTACGGAGGCTCCAGCGAGGTGCAGCGCACCATCATCGCCTCCACGATCCTCGGATTGTGAGGCGCAACCATGGATTTCGATCTCACCGATGAACAGGTCATGCTCCGCGACACGGTCCGTGACCTGCTCGCGCGCAACTACGACGCCGAATCACGTCTGAAGGTGGTGGACTCCGAACTGGGCTGGAGCCGCGACGTGTGGCGTCAGCTCGCCGAACTGGGCGTGCTCGGCCTGAGTTTCACCGAGGAGGACGGCGGCGTCGGCGCCGGTCCGGTGGAGACCATGGTCGTGCTCGAGGAGGTGGGCCGCAGGCTCGCGCCGGAACCGATCCTGGACGCGGTGCTGGTGCCCGGTGGCCTGGTCGCCGCGGCGGGCAGCGCCGAACAGCGGCAGCGGATCCTGCCCGAGGTGGCCTCGGGTGCGAAGCTGCTGGCCTTCGCCCATGCCGAGCCCGGGGTGCGCTGGCCGGCCGCGGAACTGGCGACCACCGCCACGGCGCAGGGCGATTCGTACACGCTGACCGGCGTGAAGAACCCCGTCGCGCACGGCGACAGCGCCGACGAACTCGTGGTCAGCGCCGCGCTGCCCGAGGGTGGCGTCGGTCTGTTCCTGGTTGCGCCGGACGCGACGGGTGTGGTCCGCAAGTCCTACCGCACCGTGGACGGTCAGCGCGGCGCGCAGGTCGAGCTGACCGACGCGCCCGCCGAGCGGCTCGGCGCGGCGGACGCGACCGAGGCCATCGAGTCGGTGCTGACCCACGCGCAGGCGAGCCTGTGCGCGGAGTCGGTCGGCGCGATGGAAGAGGCGCTGCGACTGACCACCGACTACCTCAAGCAGCGCAAGCAGTTCGGTGTCACGCTGTCGAAGTTCCAGACGCTCACACAGCGAGCGGCCAACATGTACGTCTCGCTGGAACTGGCGCGCAGCATGAGCCTGTACGCCACGGCGTCGCTGGCGGACGGGGCCGACGATCCGGTGATCGCGTCGCGCGCACGGCTGCAGGTCGGTCGCGCGGCACGTCACATCGGGCAGGAGGCGATCCAGATGCACGGTGGCATCGGCGTCACCGCGGAGTACCCGGTGAGCCATTACGTGGCCCGGCTGACCGCGATCGAGCGCACCCTCGGTAGCGGCCTCGAGCATCTGCGGGTGCTCAGCTCGCGGGTCGGCGACTACGAGTTGCCCGAACTGTAAGGAGTGCCGCGGTGGTGCGTTTCGCGCACCACCGCGTCATTCGTCGTCTCGCGGCGTCGTCCGCAGTTGGGTGGGCGCTTCGTCCGTCGAGTCGCTCGCCGGCGCTCGCGCGGCCGTCGGCCTCGGCTCCTCGGGGGGCGCCGCCTGCGTGGGGTCGTCGTGCGGATTTCCCGGGGACGGCTCAGCGGTGGTGCTGCTCATGAAGCCCGAAAATGGGGTGGGGTGCCGCTGGTCGGCCGGTGCGATCCGCCAGCTGGGCGACGGCGGGATGACGACCTTGGGGGTCGTCGAGCCGGTGGTGTTCTCGTGGACAACGGGTTCGGCGTACTCGCCTGCCTTGAGCGGCGGGGGCGGCACGTAGGTGTCGTGCTTACCGACGCCACAGGCGCCGATCAGGACGAGCCCGATGGAAACCGCTCCTACGGCGATCGCCGGACCGGCGATCTTGGCCCTGCTGCTTTCCAACGGTGACGCTCCTCGGTGTGTATCGAGTGGACTCACCTTACTCGATGCCGGTCGGTCCGGCGAGGCGAGTGGTCGCTGGGTATGCGCCGGACGGCGCATTTAAAACAGTTCTGATTCAGATATCGAATTGGTCTCTTCGGCGTGTCGTGGGCACGTGTCGCTATCTTCCGGCGTCCCGGAGTCGTAGCGTGTGTGAGCAAAGTTACGCGTGAGACGCCGGTTTAAGGATGAGAGACACGTTGTGTGAGAACGTGATTGTGGTTCTCTGACCGGCGTCATCGAGGAGTAGATGATGGGAGCTTACTCGACAGCGTCGCGGCGTGGTTCGTCCCGCGCCGCAGAAGATGCCGTGTCGGCAACGGCACAGCATCCCGCGTCGAACCAGCAGGGCCGCTCGCTGTCCACGATCGTGTCGCGGACGCTCGCCTGGCTGATCTTCATCGGCGGACTCGTCGGGGCGGTGCTCGGCATCGCCGGACTGCACGTCGAAATCACCGTCGCCGGACTCATTCTCGCCTGCACCGCGGGACTGGTTCTGCTCAAACTCCGCGCGGGTGGCGGCGAAGCGGACGGACCGTAAACCGGCCGGTCGGCCGCCCGCAGGCCCGGCGACGGGCGTGAGAAACGAAGGCGCGCAAGATCTCAGGCGCCTACCGTGATCTGTATGAGGATCGAGATCACCACCGACGCCGCCGAGTTCCGCTCGGTCGCGGGGGCGTTCCTGCTCCGCGATCCGCTGCGGCACACCGTGCTCACCACGAGCGTCGCCAACCATGTCACGGGCATGGATGCCCCGGCTGAGCCATCGCGATTTCTTACCGTCCACGGCGAGGATGCGGCGGTGGTAGGCGCCGCCATGCGCGTGTCCGGTCGCGACGTGTATCTCGGCGCGCTACCGCCCGACGGCATTCCGGCGGTGGCTCGCGCGCTGGCCGAGGTCGTCCCCGAAAGCGCGGGCGTCGAGGGCGTCGTCGCGGACGCGACCGATTTCGCCCAGCACTGGTGTGGACTGCTGGGGAGAGATTTTCAGCAGTCGTACCGCACCCGGCTGCACCGGCTCGGCGCGCTGCGGATCCCGGACGTAGCCGGAGCGCCGCGCCGCGCCCTGGAATCCGATGTCGCCCTGTGCGGGGACTGGCTCGCGGCCATGCGCGCGGAGTCCGGCATGGCGGCCGGACTGGACGAGGCCGCGATCCGGCGCCGCGTCGAAGCGGGCCGGTGGTGGCTGTGGGAACGCGACGGGCAACCGGTCAGTCTTGCCGCGCATCAGATCCCGATCCAGGGCTGGTCGCGGATCGGGCCGGTCTACACCCCGCCGGACGCCCGCGGACACGGGTACGCCAGCGCGGTGACCGCGCACGTCGCGAAGCAGCTGCGAGCCCAGAACCTGGAGGTCTGCCTCTTCGCCGACACCGACAACACCACGGCCAACCGGATCTACCGCGCGATCGGCTTCCACCCCACCCACGAATTCGCGCACTATGTCTTCGAGTAGCCCGCCAGGACGCCCCGCAGGGCGGCGGTGAACCAGGCGAACACCGGCGTCAGGCTCGGCGGCGCGGCCCAGCCGTTGATCACCGCGAGCAACCGCCAGTACCGCTCCACGCGTTCGTCATCGGCCACCGCGAGGCGTTCCAGCATCCACTCGCGCAGCGCGCGATCGTCGGGCCTGCCGAACGTGGCCGCGTAACGCGCGGCGAGGTCGGCCACTACCTCGGCCGCCGCGGGAGAGCCGGGCGTGACACCCGCCGCCATGGCCGCCTCGACCCGGTCGCGCACGGCCTCGGTGAGTGCGTGGTGCAGACCCGTCGCATCGCCCTCGGCGCGTTCGCGCGCCTGGTACTCGGCCATCCGCCGGATCGCCGCCCGAAAGTCTGTGTCGGCGGTAAGTTCCGCCAGTTCCGCCCACGCGGCCACCTGCTCGGGTGCGGGATCGTCGGGCAGGTCCGGCAGTGCGGTGCGCAGCAACTCGGTGAGTTCCGGGTTGGCGTCGAGTCCGCCGAAGGTCGCCTCAACGAAATCCTCGATCAGTCGATGACGTTCGGCAGCCGACAAGGTGACGAGCTTGTGCATGAGATCCAACTCCTGTGGGGTCGAGCCCTGCCCGGCCACCGCGCGCAGAACCGCTCGTCGCTGACGCAGGATCCGGATCTGGGTGTCGAGTGCGTCGGCGTGCGCCGCGGCGACCTCGGACAGCGCGAGCTCGTGGGTGAGCACGCGCCGGACGGTGGCCAGGTCGAGTCCGAGAGCGCGCAGCGTCCGCACCAGATCCAGTTCCGCCAGCGCGCGGACGTCGTAGAGGCGGTAGCCGGAGGGGCTGATTTCGGTGGGCAGGACGACGCCCTTGTCGGCGTAGAACCGGATCGTCTTGACGCTGAGGCCGGTGCGGTCGGCAACGGCGCCGATGGTGAAGCGGGTGTCGTCCATGTGCCTACCCTCGCGTCTCCCCCTGGGGGAAACTCAATTCAGCGGCGCGGATTTCCACCAATTCATGAACTCGGCTTCGGTGGCGATGAATCCGGCGCTGTACATCAGCATGGCGGCCCGTCCCGGGTCCGCGGAAAAGGCGGTGACCATTCGCGGCCGCAGGTTCCGGCTGTCGCGCAGGGTGTAATTCGTGTAGCTGTGCCCGCCGTTGTTGGTGGCGGTCGCGCGGTCATTGGCCGGTAACGCCGCTAGCGCGGCCTGCGCGTCGGCCGGGGAGCCATAGAGGTAGAAGTCGAAAGACGCCTTGTTCGGCCCGCCGAAGCAGCTCCACATCACCAGCCAGGGGCCGAAATCCGGATCCTCGTGGTCGCGCGTCGTCGCGGAATCCGGTGCGTGGGCGAAACAGCCCGCCTTGTTGTACCCGGTTCCGGAGTGGACCAGGCGCTGGGCGGAGGTCTCCGGAAGCATGTCCGGGAACGCGGCGCTCAGCTCGGCCGCGCGGGCGCCGATGGCGGCACGGTCCGCGGTGGCCGAGACGCTCGTCGTCGGGCGCTGGGCGGTCGGCGGCGTGGTGGCGTCGGTGTTCCGCGTGACCACCGTGGTGGTCGATGCGGCGGAGCCGGATGAGGTGTCGTGGAACGATGGCGCGGCGAGCGCAGCGGCCAGGCCCAGCGCCAGCACCAGACCTATCACGGCCTCCAGTCGCGCTCTCCGTCCGGGACGCCGCTGCGGACGAAGGCCCCCGCCCGCGCTCGGGAGCGGTGGTTCCGCGTGCAGCGGAGGATGACTCGGTGCGGGCCACGCCGCGGGCGCGGTCAGCGCTTGCCACGCAGCGGCGGCGAATTCGCCGCACGAGTCGAAGCGATCGGCCGCGTGCTTGGCCATCGCCTTGGCGAGCACGCCGTCCAGCGCCACCGGCAATCCGGGCCGCAGCCTGCTGATCGCGGGCGGCGGTGCGTTGAGATGCCCCTGGATCACCGCGACCGGATTGGTGGCGTCGAACGGCACCGTGCCGGTCAGCAACCGGAACAGCGTGCAGGCCAGCGAATACTGGTCGGCGCGGTGATCCAGCGGCGCACCGGACAATTGCTCCGGCGCGGCGTAGGCGAGGGTGGCGGTGAAGGTGCCGGTCTGGGTGAGCCGTCCGGTGTCGTCCCGGAATCGGGCGATGCCGAAGTCGGAGAGGAAGACCCGTTCCTGGTCTCCCTCGACGCGCTCCAGCAGAATGTTCGCCGGTTTCACGTCGCGGTGCAGCACGCCGCGGCTGTGCGCGAAGTCCAGCGCTTTGGCCGTTTCGGCGATGATCTGCACCGCCCGTGGCGGCGGCAGCGTCCACGCGTCCAGCGCCGCGGCGTCGGTGCCGTCGATGTAGCGCATGCAGATCCACGGCTGGTCGCCTTCGACGCCGCGATCGAACACCGTGACGATGTTCGGGTGATCCAGCCGTGCGACGAGGTCCGCCTCCCGCTCGAAGCGGGTGCGGGACTCGGTGTCGTCGAACAGGTCCGGGTTCAACAGCTTCATCGCCGTCAACCGGGGCAGCCGCGGATGCCGGGCCAGGTACACCGATCCCATCCCGCCGCGGCCGAGCAGGCGTTCGATGGTGTACCCCGCGAAGACTTCGCCGGTGTGGTGCATCGGTCAGTTCAGCGGAGCCGAGCGCCACCAGCGCAGCAGCTCGTCGACGGTGGTGTGGGAGAAGCCGTCGGTGTACATGAGGTACTGGGTCCGATCGGGATCGCCGGTGAACGCGGTGACCATCTTGGCGCCGTCGTCGACGTACTTGTAATTGGTGTAAGACTTTCCGCCGTTGGTGTCGGTGGACTTGGCGGCCGACGAGGGCAGGCCCTTCAGCACCGCCTGCACATCGGCGGGGGCTTTGTAGACGTAGATCCGGTAGTACGGATCCTCGTTGTTGCCGCCCTTGAAGCAGCGCCACTGCGCGGCCCAGTCACCGAAGTCCGGTTCGCCCTTGGACGGCGACGGCGGCGAGCTCGGCGAGGCCAGCCAGCATTCGGCGCCGTTGTATCCGACCTCCTCGGACTTGGAGGCGGGCACCATCCGGGGGAACTCCGCGCTGACCGACTCCGGGGTCGCGTCGACGAGATTCGGCTTCACCGCCGATGTGGTCGTCGTGCCCGCGTTGCTCGAGCCCGAATCGGAGACGGCGCCGATGATGCCGAGCACCACCACGATCAACACGACCACGCCCACCACCAGGCCGATGATCAGGCCGGTGTTCTTCTTGCGCGGCGGCGCGGCCGAGTGGTGCACGTGCGCGCCGTGCGGCGGGGCGAAGGTGGAAAACCCGGCCTGCTGCTGGGGATACGGGTTGGCGGCCGTCGGCTGGGGCGCGGGACCGGTGTGCGGCCGTGAGTTCACCACCGGCGTGGGTGGCGGAGTCGCGGGCGACGCCGAGGCGAGCGCGTTCGGCCCGCTGGTTTGCGGGGTGTGCACCTGGTGGCCAGGACCGCTGACGTAGTGACCTTGCGCGGCCGGATACGGCGATCCCGTGGTGGGGATCTGCGGCCCGGTGGCCGGGCGCGGGCCCGCGGTGGGGTGCTGCGGCCCGGTGACCGGGCGGGGACCGCCCACCACCGGCATCGACGGCGCGCTGGAACCGGTCAGCGCCTGCTTGGCGGCCGCGGCGAATTCCGCGCAACTGCCGTACCTGTCGTCGGGTCGCTTGGCCATCGCCTTGGCCAGCACGCCGTCCAGCGCGAAGGGCAGGCCCGGCCGGACGCCGCTCAGCGCGGGCGGCGTGCCCTGCAGATGCCCTTGGATGACCGCGGCGGGGTTCGTCGCGGAGAACGGGCCGGTGCCGGTGAACAACCAGAACAGCGAGCAGGCCAGCGAATACTGATCGGAACGGTGGTCGAGCGACGCGCCGGTGAGCTGCTCGGGCGAGGCGTAGGCCAGCGTTGCCGTGAAGGTGCCGGTCTGGGTGAGATGACCGGTGTCGTCGCGCAGCCGCGCGATGCCGAAGTCGGTGAGATACACCCGCTCACCGCGACCGGCGCCGGAGCGGGCCAGCAGGATGTTGGCTGGTTTCACGTCGCGGTGCAGCACCCCGTTGCCGTGCGCGTAGTCCAGCGCGTCGGCGGTCTCCTTGATGATCTGCACCGCGCGTACGGGCGGCAGCGACTTCGGCTCCACCGATGCGGCGTCGATGCCGTCGACGTACTGCATCGAAATCCACAGCTGCTCGTCCTCGAGCCCGCGGTCGTAAACCGTGACGATGTTCGGGTGATCGAGCTGGGCGACCAGATCCGCCTCCCGTTCGAACCGCGCCCGCACCTCCTTGTCGAAGAACATCTCCCGATTCAGCAGCTTCAGTGCGGTCATCCGCGGCAGCCGCGGATGTTTCGCCAGATATACCGAGCCCATGCCACCGCGGCCGAGTTGCCGCTCGATGACATAGCCGGCGAAAACGTCACCGCTGGCCAGCATGACTGCTCCACTTCCCGCCGCCCGCCGGGACCCACCGGCGAACAGGCGTACAGCAAAAGAACGCGTGGCCGGAGATGGGCCCGACCACGGAAAACATCGAAACCATAGCAGTAATCGCGCCTCACCTATCGCTCGTCGAGCGTGGTGCGGCGCGGGCGATCGACATGCGTCGGACCGCCCGGCGGAGGCCGAGCGTCCGGAGGTTGCTGGTGCGGTCGCACCGCCGAGCCCGGGCGCATGGGCAAGTTCGGCAACTCGATCAGGCCGGGATGCGCCGGGCGGCGCGGCGGCAGGAAACTCGGGGACGGTCGAGGGGTTTCCCGCGGCCTCGGTCGGTGCTGCGGCGCGGCCGCGTGGTACGTCGGCGCGGTCGGATACCCGTCGGGATGAATGCCGTGCGGCGCCGTCCGATGCCCGGCCCGCTGTTCGGCCAGGGCGGATTTCGCGGCGGCGGCGAACTCGGCGCAACTGTTGAAACGATCCTCTGGTCGCTTGGCCATCGCACGAGCCAGCACCGGATCCAGCGCGGGCGGCAAACCGGGACGTGCGCGGCTGAGCACCGGGATCGGTGCGTACAGATGGCTGTTCACCACCGCCGCCGGGTTGGCGCCGGGATACGGCGGCGCCCCCGTGAGCATCCAGAACAGTGTGCACGCCAGCGAATACTGATCGGCGCGGTCGTCCAGCGGCCTGCCGATCAGCTGTTCCGGGGCGCCGAAGGCGAGTGTCGCGGTGATCGTGCCGGACGAGCCGATCGTGCTCTCCGCGCCGCGGATGCCCGCGATCCCGAAATCGGTGAGCAGCACCCGCTCCGGTTGACCTATCGGCGCCTTGGCCAGCAGGATGTTGGCCGGTTTCACATCGCGGTGCAGCACCTGGTTCGCGTGCGCGAAATCCAGCGCCGCGGCGGTGTCGGCCGCGATCCGCACCGCGCGCCACGGAGCGAGCACGTCGACGTCCGCGCAGGAGGCGTCCGCGCCGGGCACGTACTGCATCGAGATCCACAGCTGCCGGTCCTCGGCGCCGCGATCGAACACCGTGACGATGTTCGGGTGATCGAGCCGTGCCACCAGATCGGCCTCGCGTTCGAAGCGGCGGCGGATGTCGGTGTCGGCGTACAGTTCGCGTTTGAGCAGCTTCAACGCCGTCAGGCGGGGCAGCCGAGGATGCTGGGCCAGGTACACCGTGCCCATGCCGCCATGGCCGAGGACGCGTTTGACGACGTAGCCCGCGAAGATTTCGCCGGTCTGCAACACCTGTACACCCCCTTGTCGAGTCGAGCGCGCGGACACTACCCCATGTATCTCGATGAGCCATCGGGATGCAACACCTCGCGGCGCACCCTCGATTGTCGTCGGTAGCAGCCAGTACTGTGACCCGCATGCGCATTGGAGCACACGTCCGGCTCGACAGCGACCCGATCGGCTTCGGGGAGAAACTCGGCGCCGACGTCATCCAGATGTTCGTGGTCGATCCGCAGAGCTGGGACAAACCCACCCCGCATCCGCGGACCGAGGAGATTCTCGCCAGCCCGATCGAGGTCGTGGTGCACTCCTCCTATCAGATCAACGTCGCCAGCCTGAACAACCGCCTGCGCATGCCCTCGCGCAACGCGGTGGCCCAGCAGGCGAAGGCGGCCGCCGAACTCGGCGCGTTCGGTCTGGTGGTGCACGGCGGGCATGTGCGTTCCGACGCCGAGTTGGAGACCGGAATCGACAATTGGCGCAAACTGTTCGAGCGTCAGCAGGACAAAGGCGGCTTCGCGGTGCCGATCCTGATCGAGAACACCGCAGGCGGCAATCACGCCATGGCCAGGCATTTCGATTCCATCGCCCGGCTGTGGGACGCGGTCGGCGAGTACGGCGCCGGATTCTGCCTGGACACCTGCCACGCCTGGGCGGGCGGCGAGGAGCTGATCGGCGTCGTCGACCGGATCAAGGCGATCACCGGCCGGATCGACCTGGTCCACTTGAACTCCTCGCGCGACGAATTCGACTCCGGCGCCGACCGGCACGCCAACTTCGCCGACGGCACCATCGACCCGCAATTGCTCGCCGAGGTGTGCCGCACGGCGGACGCGCCGGTCGTGCTGGAGACTCCAGCGGACGGCCTGGCGGAGGACTTGGCGTACTTGCGCGAGCACTGTGTCTGATTTGCAGCGCCTGCGGCGCTCGTAAGACTCGCACCCGGCGGGGCTGGGTCAGCTCGGTCGTCCCGACGATGTTTGGGCAGCGCCCGGCAGAACGGAATGGAGCTGGGCGGTGTCCGGTTCGGGCTCGCGCTCGGTGGGCCGAAGTGGTGGTGCTTGCGCGCCGTTTGCGATCAGTGCGACGAAAACCCTGGTCAGGGGGGTCGTTTGGGTGGTCTGCTCTCCGGAGCAGTAACCGATCTCGACAGCGAAGGTGATCTCATGACGGTCGCACCCGCCACCCCATCCACAGCCTCGGTGACCAGGCTCGGCGCTCGTATCGGCGCGCGGATCGACAACGTCCGGCTCGGCGGAGACCTGGATCCGGCCACCATCGACGTGATCCGTCGCGCGCTGCTGGAGCACAAGGTCATCTTCTTCCGCGGTCAGGACCACCTCACCGAGGACGGGCAGTACGAGTTCGCCCAGCTGCTCGGCTCGCCGACCACCCCGCACCCGACGGTCACCTCGCATGGTGTGAAGAGCCTGGCGATCGATTCCGAGCACGGCCGCGCCAACAGCTGGCACACCGACGTCACCTTCGTCGACCGCATCCCGAAGGCGTCCATCCTGCGCGCGGTGCACCTGCCGTCCTACGGCGGCGCGACTACCTGGGCGTCCACCGTCGCGGCCTACGAGTCGCTGCCGGAGCCGCTCAAGCGGCTCGCCGAATCCCTGCGCGCCGTGCACACCAACGTCTACGACTACGCCCGCGCCGAGGAGACGCCGCGTCCCAACACGGCCGCCTACCGCGCCGAGTTCGAGTCCACCTACTACGAGACCGAGCACCCGGTGGTGCGCGTGCACCCCGAGACCGGGGAGCGGGCGTTGCTGCTCGGCCATTTCGTCAAGCATTTCGTCGGGCTGTCCAGCACGGAGTCGCACGCGCTGTTCCGGCTGTTCCAGGACCGGGTGACCCGCCTGGAGAACACCGCCCGCTGGAACTGGGAGCCGGGCGACGTCGCCATCTGGGACAACCGCGCCACCCAGCACTACGCCATCGACGACTACGACGACCAGCCACGCAAACTGACCCGCATCACCCTGGCCGGCGATGTCCCGGTCGGCGTCGACGGCTCGACGAGCACCATCATCGCGGGCAACGCCGAGCACTACTCGATCGTCGAGGACACCCAGCTGCTCGCGTCCTGAACGCGGACCCCGCATGGTTGCCGGGCCTCCGGCTGTTGAGGGGCCATGCGGTGTCTTCGGGTCGCTGTGAGCCGTCGCCGAGGAGTCCGGCCTGCCATATATGCAGGTCGGGCTACGAAATGCCGTAAGTGACCTGACCGCGAACCGCGGCTTCGGTCGACTGGCCCGGCGGTCGCAGGGTTATCACGGGTATTGCCCCGGCACCGGAGGTTGCCTCGACAATCGCGGGACGCCCGAAACCGACCCAGCCCCGCCGGGTGCGAGTCTTACGAGCGCCGTTCGCGGCCCGTCTCGCGGCCGAGTGACCGAAGCGCATGCGACGCAGTCGCGAGTCTCGGTCGCTCGGCCGCGAGACTCCCCGGGGCCGCGAACACGCAGCGCCGCAGGCGCTGCAAATCGAACACAGCCCATACTGGTTGCCATGAGTATTCGGCCGCTGGACGGGGTGCGCGTCCTGGAGCTCGGCAATTACATCGCCGCGCCGACCGCCGGGCGCATCCTCGGCGACTTCGGTGCCGAGGTGATCAAGGTGGAACGCCCGAAAGCGGGCGACGAGCTGCGCAACTGGCGGCTCTACGGCGGCGACACCTCGATGCTCTACCGGACGATCAACCGGAACAAGAAGTCGATCACGCTGGATCTGCGCACCGAGGCGGGGCGCGGGATCGTCCTCGACCTGATCCGGCGCTGTGACGTGCTGCTGGAGAATTTCCGGCCCGGCATGCTGGAGAAGTGGGGTCTCGGGCCGGAGGTGCTGAACGAGGCGAATCCGGATCTGGTGATCACCCGGATCTCCGCTTACGGGCAGACCGGCCCGCTGTCGGAGCGTCCCGGTTTCGCGGCGGTGGCCGAGGCGATCGGCGGACTGCGCGAATTGGTGGGCGATCCGGACCGCCCACCCGTGCGCACCGGCGTCTCGATCGGCGACTCCATCGCGGGTATCTACGCCGCGTTCGGCACCGTGATGGCGCTGTTCCAGCGCGAGCGCCGCGCCGAGTCGGACACGCCGGTCCCGTTGCGGGAGCGCGTGATCGACGTGGCGCTGAACGAGGCGATCCTGTCGGTGATGGAATCGCTGGTGCCGGACTATCTCGCCTACGGCATCCAGCGCGAACGCGTCGGCGGCCGGATGGAGGGCATCGCGCCGAGCAACGCCTACCCGTGCGCGGACGGCACCAGCATCATCATCGGCGGCAACGGCGACGCCATCTTCCAGCGCTACATGGCGGTCATCGATCGGCCGGACCTGGCCGCCGATCCGGACCTGCAGGACAACGCGGGCCGTTGGCGCAATCGCGAGCGGCTGGACGCGGCGATCGGGGAGTGGACGGTTCGGCATACCCGCGACGAGGCGCTGAAGCTGCTGGACGCCGCCGCTATTCCGTGTGGCCCGATCTACACCGCGGCCGACATCGTGGCCGACGAGCAGTACCGGGCGCGCAACATGATCCAGTCGTTCACCGTGGACGTCGGCGCGCCGGAGCCCAAGGCTGTCGGCTTCCCCGGCATCGTCCCGGTGATCGGCGACCAGTCCTTGCCCATCCGCAGCGTCGGACCCGACTTGGGTGAGCACACCCGAGAGGTGCTGTCCGGCCTGCTCGGCATGAGCGAAGCCGAGATCGATGCGTTGGAGGCGCGATGAGCACGCGGCCACACGACCGGAGGCGTCCGAAGGGGCGCGACGCGAGGGAACCGCGCTCGCCGGGCACCAGCAGGCCCACGGTGCAGCCGAATCCGACCGGGGCGGGCGAGAAACCATGGGGCGGCGTGATGTGCGGCCACCACCGGGCGCGGGAGCAGCGATGACCGCGCCGGTGCTGCGCGATGTCACGTTGCGCGACGGACTGCAGCTGACCGGCAAGCTGCTGCCGGTGCAGCGCAAGGTGGACATCGTGCGCCGCCTGCTCGCGCTGGGGGTGCCCGCGCTGGAGATCGGCTCGATGGCGCGCCCGGACCTGGTCGCGCCGATGGCGAACACCATGGAGCTGGTCGCCGCGTTGACGCCGGAGGAACTGCGCCGCTGCTGGGTATGGGTGGCGACGCCGCGCCATGTGGAGAAGGCCGCCGCGGCGGGAGTGCGGAATTTCCAGTACTGCTTCTCGGTCTCCGACGCACACAATCGGGCGAACATCGGACGTGACACCGAGGCCAGCGTCGCCGCCATGCCGGACGCGGTGCGCCTGGCCCGTGAGGTGGACGGGTCGATCCAGCTCTGCTTGGCGACGGCGTTCACCTGCCCGTTCGACGGCCCGGTCGACCCGGAACGGGTACTGGCCATCGCCTGCGACCCGCGCACCGAGGGCGCGGACGACATCGTCCTGGCCGACACGCTCGGACAGGCCCACCCCGGTGAGGTGTCCGCGCTGGTCGCGGCGGTTCGGAACCGGACGCCTCCCCGGCGCGTCGTCTTCCACGGTCACGACACCTGGGGCATGGGCGTGGCCAACACCCTCGCCGCGGTCGCGGCTGGCGCGGACATGGTCGACGGCGCGCTCGGCGGCCTCGGCGGCTGCCCCTTCGCGCCGGGTGCCAGCGGAAACACCGCCTCCGAGGACATCCTGTTCGCCACCAGGCCGGACTGGTTCACCCCAACCGCCCTGGCCGCTCTGGTCAACCTGTCGGAGGACCTGCTGTCCGAACTCGGCGAACCCAACCGCTCCCGCACCCTCGAAGGCGCCCGATCCAAAGCGTCCGCCTTCGAGTGGGTCGTAGGTGAGGCCTGAAACACAGGGTGTTCCCTGATGGCGTGCGGCGGCGATGCCGGTAAGACTGGACGGCATGACTTCGCAAGCCTTGGGCGCCGACACCGCCGACCTGGCGGCATCGACCGATGTCGCGGCCCACGCTATCGAACTGACCAAGGTCTACGGATCGGGCGACACCCAGGTCAGGGCATTGGACGGGGTGTCGGCCGAGTTCGCGAAGGGCGAGTTCACCGCGATCATGGGTCCCTCCGGGTCGGGCAAGTCGACGCTCATGCACTGTCTGGCCGGACTGGACAGTGCCAGCTCGGGCGCCGTCCGCATCGGTGACACCGACCTGACCTCGCTGTCCGACAAGCAGATGACGCGCTTGCGCCGCGACCGCATCGGTTTCGTCTTCCAGGCGTTCAACCTGGTGCCGACGTTGACGGCGCTGGAGAACATCACATTGCCGCTGGACATCGCGGGGCGAACACCCGATCGCGAATGGCTGGAGACGGTGGTGCGGCGGCTCGGGTTGGTCGGTCGGCTGACCCACCGCCCCAGCGAGTTGTCCGGCGGACAGCAGCAGCGGGTGGCCTGCGCCCGCGCGCTCGTGGGTAAGCCGGACATAATCTTCGGCGACGAACCGACCGGCAACCTGGACTCGCGCTCCTCGGAGGAGGTGTTGTCGATCCTGCGCGCGGCGGTGGACGAGTTCGGGCAGACGGTCGTCATCGTCACCCACGAACCGCACGCGGCCGGGTTCGCCGACCGGGTGGTGTTCCTCGCCGACGGACGCATCGTCGACGAAATGCGCGATCCGACCGCCGACACCGTGCTCGACCGGATGAAAGCGTTGGAGCAGGCGTGACCGGGCGTTCGCGGAAGATTCGGGGGCGGGCGTAATGGCTGGAAGTCCGATGCGCAAGGTCGCGCTGCGCAATCTCGCCGCACACAAGGTGCGGCTCGCGCTGACCCTCTTGTCAGTGGTGCTCGGCACCGCGTTCATCGCGGGTTCGTTCGTGTTCACCGACACCCTGCAGAGCACATTCGACGGAATCTTCGCCAACGAGGCGAAGGGCGTCGACGTTCGGGTCAGCCCGAAAGAACGTCAGGCGCAAGGCGTTCCGAACAATGTGGTGGACGAGCTGGGGAAGTACCCCGGCGTCCGCACGGTCGCGCCGAGCGTGAACGGACCGGTGGTGCTGCTCGATCCGACCGGCAAGAAGGCCGTGCAGACCGGCGGGGCGCCGACGTTCGGCAAGTCGTACCTGCCGCCGGAGAAGGCCGTCGCGGAGCCGGAGAAGTTCCTGCAAGGCGTCCCGCCCGCCCGGCCCGGCGAGATCGCGCTCAACACCGGCGGGGCCGACCGGGCCGGACTGAAGATCGGTGACCGCACCAAGATCCTCATCCCCTCCCAGGCCGATCCGATCGACGTGACCCTCACCGGCATCTACGAGGTTCCCTCCGACACGGGTGGGTTCATCGGCGTGCTGTTCGACGACACGCAGGCGCGCAAGCTGTTCACCGACGGCCTGCACGTCGCCTACGTCGACTTGGCGGCCACCGGCATTCCCGGCGACGAGTTGCGCGACAACCTCGCCAAGGCACTGCCCGGCTACAAAGTGCAGAACAGCGATCAGGTGCGTGCCGACCTGAAGAAGGAAATCTCCAACGCGCTCAACTTCATCAACTACTTCCTGCTCGCCTTCGGCGCGATCGCGCTGATCGTCGGCACGTTCATCATCTACAACACGTTCTCGATGATCGTCGCGCAACGCCTGCGGGAGCTCGCGCTGCTGCGCGCGGTCGGCGCGAGCAGGCAGCAGGTCGGCACGTCGGTGGTGGCGGAGGCGTTCGTCATCGGGTTGATCGGCAGTGTGGTCGGCCTCGTGGGCGGCGTCGCGCTGGCGTTCGGATTGTCGGCGGTGCTCAACGCCTTCGATCTCGGCTTGCCGACCGGATCGATGGCGGTGCGGCCGCGCACCGTCGTGGTCGGGCTGCTGGTCGGCCTCGCGGTGACGATGGTCAGCGCCTACGCGCCCGCGCGCCGCGCCTCGCGCATCCCGCCCGTGCAGGCCATGCGCGAGGAATTCGCGTCCATCGGGGAGTCGCTGCGCCTGCGCACGATCTTCGGCGCGGTGCTCGCGGTGCTCGGGGCGGTCCTCGTCGTGCTGGGCGCGCAGCGCACCGGTGGCACGGCGGCCGCGACGGTCGGCGTCGGCGCGCTCGGGTTGATCTTCGCGGTGCTGCTGGCCGCGCCCGCGTTGTCGCGACCGCTGGTCGGCGGGCTCGGGGTGCTGGTGCGCCCGTTCGGGCCGATCGGTCGCATGGCGCGCAACAACGCGTCGCGCAATCCGCGCCGCACCGCCGCGACGGCCTTCGCGCTCACGCTGGGTCTGATGCTCGTCTCGGCGATCGGCATGCTGGGCGCTTCGGCGAAGGAGAGCGTCGGCGTGCTGGTCGACAAGGGCGTGCGGGCCGACTACGTGCTGGCGGGCCCGCAATTGCTCGGGGTGCCGTTCGGTGCCGCCGACGCCGCCCGGACGAAGGTGCCGAACGTGGCGCAGGTGGTCGGAATGCGGGGGGCCGCGTTCAAGCTCGGCGGCGATCAGGTGTTCGCGTCCTCACCGGACGGTCCGCTGACCGGTGTGCTGAACTACGAGATCGTGCGCGGCAGCGACACTCTCGGCGCCAGGGACATGCTCGTGTCCGAGGACGAAGCGAACGACCGCGGCTGGAAAGTCGGCGAAGAGGTGACCCCGACCAGCGTCGACGGCAAGAAGGTGCCGCTCACCGTCACCGGTGTGTACAAGAAGAACCCGCTGCTCGGCCCGATGGTGGTGTCGCAGACGGTCTACGACGAGGTGGTCCCGCTCAACTTCCGGACCAACTTCCTCGTGCTGATCAAGGCGCAACCGGGCGCGAATACCAGCGCGATGCGCGCCGACCTGGAGAAGGCCACCGAGCAATTCGTCGTGGTGCAGGTGCAGGACCGGGAGGAATTCAAGGGAGCGCAGGGCAAGCAGATCAACACCCTGCTGGCCATTCTCTACGGCCTGCTCGCCTTGGCGGTGGTGATCGCGATCCTGGGCATCGTCAATACTTTGGCGCTGTCGGTGGTGGAGCGCCGCCGGGAGATCGGCATGCTCCGCGCGGTCGGCATGCAGCGCGCCCAGGTGCGCCGGACGATCTATCTGGAGTCGATGCTGATAGCGGTGTTCGGCGCGATCGTCGGCATGGTGCTCGGCCTGGGACTCGGCGTCGGATTCCTGCGCACACTAAGGGATTTGGGTCTCGACCAGATCGCGATCCCGTGGAGCCAGCTGGTCCTGGTCCTGGTCAGCTCGGCGGTGGTCGGAGTACTGGCCGCGCTGTGGCCTGCGGTGCGGGCGGCGCGCACGCCACCACTGGCCGCGATCGCCGATCTCTGACAGGTCCGTGCGGCGCACAATCATTGTGCGCCGCACGGGCTGCGGCAGGTTCTCACGTGAGCTTTTGCGGACTCAGGCTCGACGGGTGGACCCGTCGAGCCGAACGGCATCGGTGAACGTGTCCCACTGACCTGGAGTGAGCCCCCTCGGCCTCGAGGATCTGGCGCAGAGTTTCGCGGCTGATATCGGCGATTCCGTTTCGTGATCTTCTGCAACCGCCGCCCCTTCCCGGGTTGCGGCGTGTTTCGCCAGGACGTCGAACGCTCGGCCGTAGAAAGCTATCTCGCTCAACCAAGATACGGACTCGTGCGCTGTTCGGCGTGGTGTTGCAACCGGAGCCGGACAGTCTCGTGCACGGGCAGCGTCTCGAGTTCTTCGAGTCGTAGGAACTCGACAGAAGTCGATTCATCGGATACGGAGATTTCCCCACCGGTCACCCTGCCGAAGTAGACCACTGCGAACTCTTGCCGGACCTCTCCGTCCGCGTGTTCGATCACGTGCTCAGGGTCGGTGTATATACCGAGCAAACCAGTGATCTCTATGTCCAGCCCGGTCTCTTCGCGGGTCTCCCGAACCGCGCAATCCTCGAGGGTCTCGCCTACTTCCATGATTCCGCCGGGTAGAGACCAGTTACCCGAGTCGCCACGGCGTTGCATCAGCACGCGCCCGTGCTCGTCGGTCACCAACGCGGACGCTCCCGGCTTCAGCGAGTTCGGCCGTGGTGCGTTCGGATCTCGGTAGTAGTCACGCCGTGAGCCCATTGGCGAATCCTTGCGTAGTTGAGTACGGGGTGATGGTGCCCCAGATCTGTTCGAACTGGTCGGCGAACGACTCGAATATCCCGTGCTGCGACAACCGGCGCACAATCATTGTGCGCCGCACGTGACTGCGGCGTGTCCTCGCGGGAACTGCTGTGGGCTCAGGCTGCGCCGGTGGAACCGTCGAGTCGAACGGCATTGGTGAACGTATCCCACTGGCCCGGAGCGAACACCAGGGCGGGACCGTTGGGGTTCTTGCTGTCACGAACCCCCACCATGCCCTGCTCCAAGAAGGCGACCTCAACGCAATCTTGGCCCATCGAGCTACGGGTGCTCTTGAACCACTCGGCTCCGGATAGGTCGATGTTCACGCCAAGTACTCCTTCATTCTTTGCCGAAGCAGCCTCCTGCTCGCGACTGCGTCCAGCGCGGTATGTCGAATGATCGTGAGGGCCTCGCGATACCGCCGAAGATCCGACTCTCCCTCAAAGTACATCGCACCAGTGAAGCCCTCAACGTAGACAACTGTCGGTTCCGCGACGCCACCTGCGGCGTCGAGGCCGTAGTCGAGGATCGAAAATGGTCCGACGGGTCCGCCGACCGGAAAGCCCGCACCGAACGGAAGAACTCGAATCGTGACGTTCGGGCACGTGCTCAGCTCCGCAAGGTGACGATGTTGCGCGGACATGATCTTGGGATTGCCGACGACCGCGTGCAGGACGGCTTCGCCGAGAATGACGTCGATTGTCGCCGGGTTCGCCTTGCGTGTGATGATCGCTTGACGCTTGGTCTTCAGTTCGATGCGGCGTCGGCGTTCTTCCTCGGAGTCTTTCGGAAAGTAGATCCGGTCGAGCGTCGCCGCGTAGTCGTTGGTCTGCAACAGCCCGGGAATGATGTCGGGTCGGAAGATCTCGATCTGGCGAGCACTGGCTTCCAGGCCGATGTAGACATTGAACGTCT
Source organism: Nocardia sp. NPDC051911 (assembly GCF_040681035.1). NCBI lineage: Bacteria > Bacillati > Actinomycetota > Actinomycetes > Mycobacteriales > Nocardiaceae > Nocardia > Nocardia sp. NPDC051911. The sequence goes on along the minus strand of NZ_JBFAXY010000018.1, from coordinate 104,794 downwards.
CCGGAATGAGATCGCCGAAGCTGTGCCACCAGCTCTTCTCGGCTCCCTGCTTGAACAGGCCGACCATCGCGGCGCTCTTCTCGTGATCCAGACCTAAATTCTGGCAGAGCAATTCGATGTCACGTGCGCGCAGCCGGCCGACATCTCCCCGCTCCAGCCTGGACTGGGTACTCACACTCCAATCCATGATGGTGGCTACCTGTCCCTGCGTCAGGTTCTGCTCCTCGCGCGATTCACGCAGGTAGCGACCCATCTGTCGGCGCGGCAGCGACGCGCTTGTGCCTTGCTTCCCCATTCCGACCCCCTGGTAGGCATTATCAGTTCGATCGCCTTTCACTCTCAGTTTGGCGGTGATCCAGGGGATTTGGTCCGAATTGCTGAAATTTTCTGTTAGACAGCGGCAGCCTGCTCAGGCGGTGGTGTGCTTCCAGTACTCCGACCAGCTTCGAGGGGAATCAATGACCTACGCGAACGCAATCGAGCCGCCCATCGCGGGCAGGCCGAAATCATTGGGATTCATTCGGAATGACCTGTCCGGCATCCATGCCCCACGTCATGCCGCCGAGGTGTGGCGGCATGCTCTCGGACTGGGGCACCATTACGTGTACACCGTTCGTCCACCGGTCGATGTGGACAGTCCGATCGAGTATGTGCTCGGCCTCGCCGCAGGGCTCGGTGTCGATGTGATCGTCGTGTTCGAGCTGGGGCATGTGGATGATCGACCGGCCTTGATCTGCGACAGGGGATTCGATCTCGAGACCGTCAGCCCGCAGGGCACATGGACGCGCTCGTCCAGGCTCGTGTCCGGCGAGGGGGCGTGATGGGGGTCGAGACCGTTGTCGAGCCACCGCTGATCTGCGGTGACGTGGACGTGGAAATCGCTCATCGGATCATGCGGCGGCATCGGGCATGCCGCATCGACCGGTGCGCATGGAAACGTCTGGCGTATTACACGCTTGTCGTGCGTGGCCGGATCGTGCCGCAAACGCTCAGTCCGCGTGAGCGTGCCGCCGAGAGGAACATCCCGTTCCCTCCGATGGACGATGTTCGCGCCTCGACCGAGGTCGGTGTGGCGCCGCGAACGTTGCGGCACGTGTTGGACATGCTGAATCAGTCCTTGCTACCGCCAGGACGGGAGGTCGTGCCGCCGCTCGAAGGGGCGTGATGCCTTGAGTGTGTGGGATCTGGTGTGCAGTGCCGCCGCGACTGTCGGCGGCGGATCGTGTGTGGCGCTCGCGTTGGCCTGTCTGTGGCCGACCGGTTCGCCGGGACGCTCCGATGGGCGTCGCCGCCTCCCGGACGCCGCGAAGCGGGTGGCGTTCCGGTGGCCTGCGGAATGGACCTGCACGGCACCGCCGGAGCCCTTCACGGTTGCCGAAGCTCATGTCGCCATGCAGTGGCACCGCGAACACGGGTGTGCCCCGCAAACGCGCCGCCTGGGGTGTGCTGGTGGCCGCAGGGCGGGTTGTGCCGGATTCACACCGGCGGAATGAGAGGCCGTGAATCGGGCCGGATCGATGTCGGCGAAAGCTCAGCCCTCTGGGGCCACATTCGCCCACCGGTGGAGGCAAGCGCGGATCGCCCGTGGAACGGCTGGAGCCGGTGGCCGCGCCAGGTCGTCAGCCATGCTTCTGGCGTGCTCGGCGGTGCGGTCGATGGGTAGCGAAGATCGCGAGATCGCCTGTCTTGCAAGCAAACTCGAATTGGTGACAGGCGGCTGTATACCCCGTCACATCTTGCTGAAGTTGTCCGTTCGGTAGTGCTAGTTTAAACGGAGGTTACCACTCCACTTAATTCTCGGTAAACGGCCTGATTCAACGGGGAAGGAGGCCGCGCGATGGTCGCTGTGGACTTCGGGGGTCCGGGCGCCGGGCTCGAACTCGCGTCGGGCGGAGTCGTCGAACGGGTGCGCGCGGCCGTGCGCGGTCGCGGGGGCGAGGCGGTCGGGCAGCTTCTTCTCATCACGGTGCTCTACCTCGGCTATCGCGCGGGCCGTCTGATCACCGCCGACGACACGGGGCGTGCCCTGGTCAACGCGCACCGCTTGCTCGGACTCGAAGACCGGCTCGGCCTGCTGGACGAGCAGACGGTGCAGTCGTTGTTCCTGAACCGCGAATTCCTCGCGGTTCCGGCCAACTTCTACTACGCCAGCGCGCATTTCACCGTGGCCGTCGGAGTCCTGCTGTGGCTGTGGACGTTCCGGCCGGAGCACTATCGCTGGACCAGGAACCTCATGGCGGCGCTGACGGGAGCCGCGCTCGCGGTGCACATCCTGATCCCGCTCGCGCCGCCGCGCATGCTGCCCGACGAGGGTTTCGTCGATCTGGCCGTGCGATACGGCCAATCCGTCTACGGCGCCGCCGATTCCGGCGGTCTGTCCAATCAGTTCGCGGCCATGCCTTCGCTGCACGTCGGTTGGGCGTTGCTGCTCGGTGTTGCCGTCGTCGCCGCGACTCGCACACCGTGGCGCTGGCTCGCCTTGGCCCATCCGGCGCTGACCACGCTCGTGGTGGTGGGCACCGCCAATCACTACTGGCTGGACACCATTGTCGCTGTCGTGTTGCTCGCGGTGGCCGCCGTACTGCATCCCCTCGTGGTGCCCGCGGCGGCCACGGCGTGGGGCGTGATGGGTCCCGTTTCGTCGAAACCCATGCTGACCAGCTCCTGACAGTCCATCACGCACCCGGCGGCGCTCACCGGAAAAGCGCTCCGTCGCGCGTACGATCGCAGAGCCGTCCTGTTCGCCCATCCGGACAAGGAGTTGCCATGGAACCGATGACCATCGCGGATCTGCTGTCTTCGCTTGCCATCCAGGTGTTCGCCCTGTTGGGCGGATTCCCCGGGGGTTATCCCGGCTGATCCATTGCCGCGGCTTCCGCGCCGCTCTTCATCGCGGCGAGTGTCTCCCGCATGAGTGCGGGCATGGTCCGGCCGACGAGGGCCGATACCAGTGGTCGCAACAGGGCCGCGGTGAGCTGGAACGAGTCCAGGTCACCGCGGTCCGGCCGCTTTGATCGCGGAACGCGAAAGCGCCGTCATGGGGCGTTCCTCGCCGACTTGCTGTCGCGAATACATGCGCGGCCGGGAACGGGACGGTGTTGTCTATTTCTCGCCGGAACCCTGATGCCGGGATTCCTACCGTCGATGCAATGGAAAGCGAACGGATCCCGGATGCCGGGAATGCTGAGTTGCGGGCGCCTGTCGTGTGGTTCATGGCGCTGGCGGCCGCGCTCGGGACGGCGAGTGTCTACCTACTGCAACCGGCCGTCGCGGAGGTTGCAGGTTCCCTGCACGCCTCTACGGCGGCGACCGGCACCGCTTTGGCGTGCGGGCCGGTCGGCTATCTGGTGGGGTTGGTTCTGCTGGTGCCGCTGGTCGACCGGTTCGCGCCACGGGCCGTGGTGGCGGCCCAGTTCGTGGCGCTGGCGGTTGCCTCCGCCGCCGGTGCGGTAGCGGGATCGCCTTGGGGCCTTGGATTCGTCATGGGCCTGGTCGGGGCGGGGTCGGCGGTCGGGGCTCAGCTGAGTTCGGTGGCGGGGCGTTTCGCGCAGCGTCGTCGGCGGGCCACGGTCTTGGGTATCGTGACCGCGGGCATATCTGCCGGAATCCTCGCCGGGCGCATCGTCGGCGGCTGGCTCGCCGATGTGATCGGTTGGCGAGCAATGCTTTTCGTATTCGCTGTGCCGTGTGTCGTGGTCGCGGCGGTGTCCTTGTCCACCCTGCCGACCGCGTGGGGTCGCACGTATGCCGGATATCTGGATACGGTGCGCGGAATTCCCGGGCTCTTCGCCCGCTTCGCCGCACTGCGCCGGGCGGCGGCACGGGGAGCGCTGTGGTTCTTCGCGTTCTGTGCGATCTGGGCAGGTCTCGCGGCGGCGCTGTCGCAGCCTCCGTACTCATATTCACCCGAACGGATCGGCCTGTACGCCTGCGCCGGACTCGCCGGTGTCCTCGCGACCCGGATCGCCGGCGGATGGACCGACCGGGTCGGCCCGCGAAACGTGATCCTGGTGGGGCTCGCGCTCGCCCTTGTCGCGACGGTTGTCCTGGGCGTCGCCCTCTCGAACACTGTGGTGACCCTGGCCTGCCTCGGGCTCTTCGATGCCGGACTGTTCGCGGCCCAGGTGGCCAACCAGAGCACGGTCCTGGCCATCGACCCGTCCACGCCTGCCCGCTTCAACAGTGCGTATATGTCTGTGTACTTCGTCGGAGGCAGCCTGGGAACCGCATTCGGCGCCGCCGCCGTCGGCTGGTTCGGCTGGCCCGGTCTGGTCGCCCTCGCCGCGGTCGCCACGGCCGCGGCGGGCGGGGTCACCCTGGCCGACCGGCCGCGGCGGCACGCGGCCACGCAGCCTGCCCGATGAGCGCCCTACGGTGCGAGTTCGCTGCCACCCGGCTCCTGGGATCCCCTTGCCTCCAGGGTCCGGCGCATGACAGCCGACGCCTGTTCGACGAACTCGGCTATCGGCACAGTGAGAGCCTCGGGCAGGACATCGGTGTGCCACACGACCAGGGTCCCGCCTTCCTTGCCGGGCAGCGCCTGCATCGAGGCGTGGTGATGGGAGGAATGCAGACTGCCTCCGACGATGGAGTACGCGATACGCCGGCTCACCGGGTCGAGGTCGACGAGCCGTTCCACGACGACGGTGCCGTCGGCGAAGGTGACGGTACGGGTGTCCGCGTCGAGCCGTGCGTCGGCGACGAGACCCGGGCCGAGGCGCTCGTGCACCGCGCCGAAATCGCTGACAGCGTCCCATACCTGCTCGGGCGTGGCGTGGATGTCGAATTCTTTGTGAACGGATGCCATGAGGTCCTCCTGGTCGGGCCGCGGTGATTCGGTTGCCGTCTCAGCATTCCCGCCGGCCCAGCCGCGGGTCTTGAAGATTCTTGCGCGGCGTTTTTCGTCGTACCCTCGGCGTACGGTCCGCAGGTGCTGTCCACGACAACCGTTGCCGCCCGGCCCGAGTTCACCGTGACCACGGTGAACTGCCGCTCCGACCACACCCACTTCTCGGACCCGGAGGTCCGCGACGACCATCGCCTCGTGCTCGTGCGCCGTGGCCGGTTCCAGCGACAGTCCGACGGCGACCGGGCCGACCTGGATCCGACAGTCGGCTACCTGGGCGTACCGGGCGAAGAGGAACGGTTCGCCCATCCCGCCGGCGGCGACGTCTGCACCGTGGTGACCGTCGCGCCCGGCCGTTGGGAAGGGGCCGTCGATCCGCGTGCGGTGTACATCGATGCCCGTATCGATCTCGCGCACCACCGTGTTCTCGCTGCCGTCCGAGGCGGCGACATCGACTACGCGTTGACCGAGGAGCTTGTCCGGCTCGTCGCACTCGCCGCCGGATGGCCGATCCCTCGGTCGCGGCCCACCGACCGGGCGCTGGTTACCGCGGCCCGCGAGGCGATCATCGACGGCGCACCGGAATCGGTGGGCCTGCAATCTCTGGCCGCCTTACTGAAGGTCTCGCCGTACCGGCTGAGCCGGGTGTTCTCGCAGCACATGGGGCTGTCGCTGACCCGCTACCGCAACCGAGTACGGGTCGGCCGGACCATCGACCGGCTCACCGACGGAGAAACCGGCCTCGCCGACCTCGCCGCGCACCTCGGTTTCGCCGACCAGGCACACCTGACCCGCACCGTCCGCGAACACCTCGGCCACACCCCCACGGCGCTGCGCCGTCTACTCACCGAAACCACTTGACCGAGCCGCTGAGACGGGGCGCGGAATCAGCCTGCGCCGCTGCACCTTCCCAGGCCTCGCGCTTCCAGCCCGGGCGACGTGGGTTGGCGACATAACGACCGGCTCGAGCTGCGACGGCGCACCGTCGACCTACGCGGTGGCGATTTGCTGGTCCCGCGTGGCAGACCCGGAGGGACTCGCGTCAGTGCTGGGCGGCGTTGGCGTGGGCCCAGGACTGGACGTCGCCGCGGTCGAGAGCCAGTGCCAAGAGTTCCGGGAATTTGTCGGGGGTGCAGGCGAAGGCCGGGATGCCCAGTGCGGCGAGGGCTGCGGCGTTGTCGTGGTCGAAGGCGGGGGCGCCGTCGTCGGAGAGGGCGAGCAGCACGACGACTTGTACGCCGGAATCCTGTAGCGAGCGGACGCGGCGCAGCATCTCGTCGCGGATGCCGCCCTCATAGAGGTCGGAGATCAGGACGAACAACGTATCGGCCGGGCGGGTGACCAGGGACTGGCAGTAGGCGAGGGCCCGGTTGATGTCGGTGCCGCCGCCGAGTTGCGTGCCGAACAGCACCTCTACCGGGTCGTCGAGTTTGTCGGTCAGGTCGACGATCTCGGTGTCGAAGACCACCAGCGAGGTGCGCAGCGACCGCATCGAGGCGAGCACCGCACCGAACACCGACGCGTACACGACGCTGGCGGCCATCGAACCGGACTGGTCGATGGCCAGCACCACGTCCCGCCGGACCGCCTGAGCCTTGCGGCCGTAGCCGACCAGGCGTTCGGGGACCACGGTGCGATGCTCGGGCAGATAGGTGGCGAGGTTCTTGCGAATGGTGCGGTCCCAGTCGATATCCCGCAATTTCGGCCGCGTGACCCGGGCGGCGCGGTTCAGCGCACCGGACACCGCGGCGACGGTCTGCGCCGCGATGCGCTGCTCGATCTCCCGCACCACCTTCTCCACCACCATGCGCGCGGTGGCCTTGGTGGTCTCGGGCATCACCCGGTTCAAGCTCAGCAGGGTGCCGACCAGGTGCACGTCCGGTTCCACCGCCTCGAGCAGTTCCGGCTCCAGCAGCAATTGGGTGAGATCGAGCCGCTCCACGGCGTCGCGTTGCATGACCTCGACGACGGAGGCGGGGAAGTAGCTGCGGATATCGCCGAGCCAGCGGGCCACGCGCGGCGCCGAGCCCTGCAAACCACCGGTGCGCTTGCCGGGCGAGGTTTCCTCATCGGTGTTGTACAGCGCCGACAGCGCCCGGTCCATCGCCGCGTCGGCGCCGGAGCCCAGCCCGCCCAGTCCCTCCTCCGCGGCCGCGCCGAGCACCAATCGCCAACGCCGAGATTGTGCTTCGCCGGTCACGGCGTGTCCTTCCGAGCGCGAGCGCTGGCGTCGGTGTGGCGTCGCCCCGCTGCCTGATCGATCATGCTGTGTCCCGTTCCGGCATCAGCAGGGCCCTGCGTGGTCATGGTGCGCTGCCGCTTTCGGGCCCGACCGCTTCCGCAGCGTCGCTTTTCGGCATGGGCGGGGCCCTGTGCGGCTACGTTGCGCTTCCGCCTCAGCTCCTGGCGGCTCATGCCGTATCCGACTTCGACATCAGCGAGGCCCTGTGCGGTTACGCTGCCATGCGGCCTTCGCACCTGACCGCTCACGCAGCGTTCGATTCCGGCATGAGCGGGATCTCGTCTCGTCATGCACCGCTGCTCTTTCCGACCACTCATACCGTGACCCCCAGAATCTCCGCCGCCGTGTGCACCGCGGTGGTGGCTCGCTCCGAGTCGATGCCCGCGACGGCCGCCGCCGCGGACACCGAACCGCCGTCGCGGACCGCCTGCCCGATCGCGCGGCGTTCACCCGATTCGAACGCGCCGAAGGTACGGCGCAGCAGCGGCAGCGTCTCGACGAACGTGTCGTCGCCGAGTCCGCGCAGCCAGTCGTCGATGAGCCGCAACAACTCCCGATCGTGCACCAGCAGCAGGCCGCGACCGCCGAGGAATCCGTCTATCCACGCCGCCTTGGCCGAGGCGGTGGCGCCCACCGAGAGGGCGGCGGACAGTCTGCGCGCGGATTCGGCGTCATCGATGCGACCCGCGTCGGCGAGCAAACGGACCGCACGACCGACCAGCGCGCCGTGTACGTCGTCGCGGTCGGCGACCCGGCGCAATGCGGCGAGCCACTCACCGGTGGCCCAGCCGTCGTCCCTGGTGTGGATGGCGGTGTGCGCCGCGTCCAGCAGACCGCGCAGCTCGGTGGCGGCGTCGGTGTCCAATCCGGTGACCGCCGCGGGCAGGCCGGCGCAGATACGCACCAGCAACCCATCGGCCACGTGGGCCAGCGCTTTGGTGTCGGTGCCGCGCACGTCGCCGTAACGCAGTGTGCGGATCAGGCCGGGCAGCGCGGCCAGCAGGTGGGTGACGTCGTGGTCGAGCGCCGCGGTGGATTCCAGCCGGGCGATCAATCCGTCGGTGGCGCCGCCCAGGTCGGCCAGCAGCGCGACTTCCAGCGCGGCGGTCAATTCGCCGACCGAGCGGTCGGCGCGGCTCGCGGTGTCGAGAATCTTCGCCTCCGCCGCGGCGCGGATGGTGGTGCCCCAGCGAGAGGCCTCGATGATGGAGATCGCGTACTCGGGCTGCCATCGCAGCGTCCAGGTTTCCCGGAAGGTGCCCGTGCTGCGCACGTCGCTGGTGGTGAGCGTGCCCCACTCGATGTCGAGCACCCGCAGCCGATGTAGCAGGCGCGACCGCCGCACCTCGCGATCCTTACGCAGATCCAGGTCGACGGTACGGATCGAGGGCTCCTGCTTCATCCGCAGCGACCGGATGGTGGCGCGCAGGTCCGCGTCCAGCGGCACGGTCGGCGTCTGCTCCGGAACGGCCCCGAGCGCCTCGCCGACGACGAGTTCGCCGATCACCAACCGCAGCATCGTCTCGTCGCCGCCGCACAGCACCGACCGGGTGGCCTCGGTCACCTCCGACAGACCGGGGAGCGGGCGACCGCGCAGCGCGGCGAGGGTGTCGGCGAGCCGGACGGCCTCGATGACGTGGGCGCTGGAGACGGGCAGATCGTGGGCGCGCAGCACACCGGCGACCTTGGTCAGCCAGCGGGCGATCGGCCGCTCGGTGGCGGTGAACAGGTGGTGGTACCAGCCCGGTGAGGTGACGCCCGCGCCGTAGCCGGAGGTCGTGGACAGCCGCGAATGCGTCCACGGCACCCAGGTGAGCCTGGTTTTGATCTTCGGAAGGCCCTTGAGCATCCGTGCGTCCGGCGCGGCGGGACCGAGCGCGCCGGTCAGCGCGGGCGCGTGCCACGCCCCGCACACCACCGCCAGCCGCATCGCACCGTCTTTGAGGGCCTTGCGCATCGTCTGGCGCATATAAGCCTCGCGCCGGAGGGTGGGGGCGTCGACCACGAGTGGTTCGGGCGGTGGTTCCGGCACGAGGGCCGATTCGGCTACTGCCTCCGCGACCGAATCCAACTCCGACGTGGAGTCCATTCGATCGCGTCCCGATTCGGCGGTCGGTCGGTCATCAGCCGGTTCGGTGCCCGCAGGCCCCTGGCGCGCCGGGCTGTCTTGCGCGGCCGACGTCGGGTCGCCATGCGTGGCGTCGCGCTCGGCGCCTTCCCGCAGCGCGCCCATCGCCTCGGTGATCGCGTCGAACGCGTCCGCGTCCGGCACGGTTTCGACGACGGCGTCCCACCAGCGTTCGGCGTCGTCGTAGCCGCCCGCTTCGGCGAGCGCGGCGAGCGGATCGAACCGGTCGCCGGGCTCGTCCTCGGTCGCGAGCGTGACGCTCGCGGGCAGATCGCAGAACCGTACGGGCACCGCGTTGTCCGCGCCGTACCGCAGCGCCTGCCACTCGGGGGAGAACACCGCGTACGGCCAGAACGCGGCCGTGGCGGGGGCGTCGGGCACGTACGCCAGCAGCGCGACCGGAGGGGCCATCCCTTCGGCGGCGGCGAAGCCCACCAGCGGATCGGCGTCCGCGGGCCCCTCGATGAGGATCATGTCGGGCCGGAAATCCGCCAGGGCCATCCGCAGCGAGCGCGCCGAGCCGGGACCATGGTGGCGGATGCCGAATACCCTGGTCACAGGGGCGGTTTCGACACCGGAGGTCACCCGGTGACCTCGCGGCAGGCGCGGTAGAAATCCGCCCAATCCGGTCGCTCGCGGACCACGGCCTCCAAGTACTCCGTCCACACCACCGCGTCGGCCACCGGGTCCTTGATCACCGAGCCGAGCACCGCGCCCGCGATGTCGGAGGCGCGCAGCACGCCGTCGCCGAAGTGCGCCGAGAGCGCGATTCCGTTGGTGATCACCGAGATCGCCTCGGCCGTGGACAGTGTTCCGGACGGCGACTTGAGCTTGGTCCGGCCGTCGGCCGTACTGCCGGAGCGCAGCTCGCGGAAGACCCGCACCACCCGCCGCACCTCTTCGGCCGCCGCGGGCACGGTCGGCAGTTCCAGCGCGGAGCCGAGCTGCTCGACCCGCCTGCTGACGATGGCGACCTCCTCGTCCTCGCTCGCGGGCAGCGGCAGCACGACTGTGTTGAACCGGCGGCGCAACGCGGAGGACAACTCGTTCACCCCGCGGTCGCGATCGTTGGCGGTGGCGATCACGTTGAAGCCCTTCGCGGCCTGCACTTCCGTGCGCAGTTCGGGCACCGGCAGCGTCTTCTCGGACAAGACGGTGATCAGCGCGTCCTGCACGTCCGACGGGATGCGGGTGAGCTCTTCTATGCGGGCGATGGAGCCCGTCCGCATGGCCGTGAGCACCGGCGACGGCACCAGCGCCGCATCGCTCGGTCCCTCGGCGAGCAACCGCGCGTAGTTCCAGCCGTAGCGGATCGCCTCCTCGGCGGTGCCCGAGGTGCCCTGCACCAACAGCGTCGACGCACCGCTGATGGCGGCGGAGAGATGCTCGGACACCCAGGTCTTGGCGGTGCCCGGCACCCCGAGCAGCAGCAGGGCGCGGTCGGTGGCCAGCGTCGCGACCGCGACCTCCATGAGCCTGCGCGGGCCGACGTACTTCGGGGTGATCACGGTGCCGTCGGGCAGGGTGCCGCCGAGCAGGTAGGTGACCACCGCCCATGGCGACAGCCGCCACGACGGCGGGCGTGGCCGGTCGTCGGCGGCGGCGAGGGCGCGCAGCTCGTCGGCGTACGCCTGTTCGGCATGGGGGCGCAGCAGATCCGGCGTCGGGTCGGTGGTGGTCATCGCAACTCCTCGAGCATCATCGAGCGGTTGTTGAGGTCATGGGCGAGCTGGTCGAAGGCCCGTTGCCAGGCGGGATCGTCGCATTTGCGGGCCACGGCGGACAGTGTGGCGGCGGCGGCGACGGGGAGGTGGACCGAGGCCGCGGCGAGCAGCGAGCGGTGCGCGTTCGGTGACGCGCCGTGCGTCTCGGGGCGCCGCGCCGCCGCCCGCGCCCGCTCGAACAGCAGCAGCACCACGTGCTGGGCCAGCGCTTCCGGCCACGGATGGCCCATCGCGGGCAGCAGCGCCTCGATCTCCGACAGCCAGGAGCCGTCCAGCCGCACCAGGTGCGCGGTCCGATCCGGCAGCGGTAGCAGCGCGAACAGCTCCCGTCTGCGCAGCATCGCCAGATCGGTGGGCACGCCCGCCTCGAACAATGCCCGCGCCCACGTCGAATCGTGTTGAGCCAGTGCGGCGTCCACCCAGCCGTCGAAGATGGGCTGCCGGAACCGGTCTTCGATCGTGGCGCGCACCGCCTGTTGCGGTGTGCCGAGCACACCGGTCCAGTGCGCCAGCGGCGTCGCGGCGACCACCTGCCGGAGCCGGGCCGCGGACACGTCGGGCGCGCCGTTCCAGCGGTAGGCGAATTCGATGGTGCGGTCGGTGATCCCGTCGCGCTGCGCGGCGGCGTCGGGCCGGTCGGGCAGCGTGAGAACCACGTTCGTGTGCAGCATTCGGTGCTCGGCGCGGATCCACGCGCTTGCTCGGGCGCGCATCCGCTGCGAGAACGCCGATTCCGGCAGTAGTGCGAGCAGTCCGGCGGCGGTGCGGCGCACGTCGGCGCGCCGGTCGTCCAGCGCCGTTTCCAGCAGGGGCTCGTCGTCCGGGCCGAGCCCGTCGGCGAGCACGGCCAGCAGTTCGGCCTTCAGCGGCCCGGATTCCTTCGGCCATGCCGCGGTGAGCTCCGCCCTGGCCGCGCCCGCGTCGCCGCGCCGGAGGTCGGCGAGCCAGTCGCGCCGCTCGGGTGGTCGACCGAACAGCCAAGTGTCGGTGGACCGTTCGACGGGCAGCCGCACCAAGTCGCGCCGATCCGGATGCCGGGCCGCCAGCCAGCTGCCGCGTGTGCCCGCGAGGCGTAGCAGCGGCTCGCGCAAACCGGCATTGATCTTCGCGTGCTCGAGCAGTTGCTCGCACAGCGCGCCCGGCGCCCGGTAATCGTGCGGCCGCGCCGCGTCGAACCATTCGGGCAGGAACGCCGAGCGTTCCCGCAGCATGCGTGCCAGGCGCACGGCAGCAGGGCGCGGCAGCGACGGACGGGGATCGTCCGCCGCGGGTTCCGGTGCCGCGGCAGTGGCGGGCACGACCCCACCCCGAGTGAAAAGGTCTTGTAGCGCGGCTGTTTCGAGCAGTCGCAACGCGGGATCATGGGGCAACCGGTCGGCCGCGCGTGCGATCGCGGGCGCGAGTGCGGCGAGATCCGGGGCGCGGCGCGCGGTGCCGAGCAGCGCGACGGAGGTGAGGTCGGCACTCCCGGTCGGCCCCGCGGGCGGAGTCGCGTCGGGCACGAAGGTCTCCGTGGGTGCCAGATCGATCACCTCCCCCGCGGTGAACACCGAAATCGGCTCCCATCCGTCGGCGCTCCACTCGCCGGCCACCGTCACTGGATGACCGCCCGAGACGGCCAGCAGCGTCCACGGTTGTTCGCCCGGCCGGATCGGCAGCGCGCTGCCGCCGGATTCGGTGAGGTACCAGCCCTCTTCGGTGCGGGTGGGTATCACATCGGCCAGCAGCATCGGCCACGAGCGCAGCCACGGATCGGCGCCGAGCGCGGACGCGTGCGCGGCGAGCGCGGCGGCGATGGTGGCGGGGTGGTTCGCGTCGGCGGGCAACGTGGTGAACGGTTCGACCGTGCCGTGCCGCTCGCCCCACAGCGCGCGCAGCGGCGCGGCGCCCGGGTAGAAATGCAACTCCGCGTCGGCCAGTTGACCCAGCGCGGGAACGTCGGCGGGGAAGCCGGGGGAGCCGAAGGAATGGTCGACCACCAGCGCCCAGCGCCTGCTCTCCCGCCCGTACAGCCAGGTGCGCCGGGTGTAGAGGCGCTCGTCCTCGGTGATCCGCGAGCCGAACACCATCCACCGATCACGCACCGGAGCCTCGGCGCGCACCGCCTCGGCCGGATTGGGGTAGCCGACATGGGTGCGGATGCTGGCGCGCAGCGCGGGCGATACCGCGTCGAGCTGCCGGTGCGCGGCGATCAACAGGTGCATCCGCGCGTACTCGCGCAGCACCACGTCGGGCCAGTCGGTTCTGGTGGCCACGGCGGCCGGGAGCCTGCGCAGAGCGGAGGCGAGGCCGGGGGCCTGCGCGTCGACCATCCTGGCGGCCACGGCCTCGAAGGCGCGATACGAGCGATCGGCCTGCGCGAGCCCGGTGCGTACCTGATCACCGAGCCAGACGTCGAGTTCCTCCAGCCCCGCCGTCACCCGCACCCGGCGCTGTTCGGCGGTGGCCGGATTCGGGGTGCGGGGCCGCTCCGCGGTCGCGGCGGCCCGCGCCGTACGGCCGCCGATCCACGCCGCCGCGTAGTCCGCGGTCTCCGGTGCGACGGCGACCTCGCCCGCGGACCAGCGCAGCAACAACGACAGCGCGTGTTTACAAGGAAACTTGCGGCTCGGGCACGAGCACCGGTACGCCGGACCGGACAGGTCGACGATCGTCTGATAGGGCGTGGCGCCGCTGCCCTGGCACCGGCCCCACAGCGCCGGGCCGTGCTGCCCGCACTCGCGCCAGCGACCCACCAGCTTGCGGGCCGCCGAGAGCGAATTCGCATCCGGCGCCAACGCCGTGACCTGGGCTTCGGTCCACTGCGTCGTCATCGGCTCGCTCCGGCTCGCTGCTGCCTCATCGCCTTCCTTCATTGCTCGGTTGACCGGATTTCTACCCCAGCGCACCGACAAGTACCGCCGCCGGCGCCGCGCTGCCCTCGGAACCGCTTGTCCCGGTGCCGCATTCGTCTTTCGAACGAATCTTGCGCCGATCGGTGCGCTCTGGCATTCTGTCCTGTTCGGCTCGACCGAGCCACCCGGACCGGGTGTAGACACCATCGAGGCTGCCCGCCGGGGTTGGCGCGAGGGGTGGACATCGAGACATGGCGCAGGCGTTTCGATGACCATATATCCATCCCCGCGGGCAGATTCGCTCGGGCGCGGTGGGCGATTCCGGCGTGATCGGGTAGCGTTCCGCACAGCTTCGACAAGGCGCCGTGCACGGGGTCGGAGGACGTGTTGCGGCTCGATGGTGGAGGGGTTTTTCGCATGCGCCTGGATCCCGACGCTGTCGACGCCGCCGGTTCCACGGACGCGCCGCCCCGGCTGTCGGAGGTGGTGACGAGACGCCTGGCCGAGGATCCCGCGGTCACGCCGTCGATAGCGCGGACCGTGTTGCGCGCCATCGGCGCCGCCGAAACAGAGGACGCGTCAACGGCATTCGATCACTCCGGGATCTTCCTCAGCGCCATCCGGGTGTGCGGTTTCCGGGGTATCGGCCCCGAGACGACGCTGCAACTGCCGCCCGGGCCCGGCCTCACGCTCGTGGTCGGCCGCAACGGCAGCGGCAAATCCAGTTTCGCCGAGGCCGCGGAATTGGCGATGACCGGAGGGAACCGCCGGTGGGACGGCCGCTCGGCGGCGTGGCGGGAGGGCTGGCGCAACCTGCACGACGGCACGGCCGCCCGCATCGAGCTGGAGTTGCTCACCGCCGGTGCCGCGCCGCGCCTCACCATCGCCAAGGAATGGGCGGCCGACGCGGACCTGCAGGACGCGCACTGGACCCAGCGGTATCCGCCCGCGCCGCCGACGGGATTCGACACCGACCGGTGGGCGGCCCAGCTCGAGCTCTACCGGCCCTTCCTGTCCTACAGCGAACTCGGCGCGCTGGTGGACGGGAAACCGAGCGACCTGTTCGACGCGCTGCACCAGCTGCTCGGTCTCGACGAACTCACCCTGGCGCAGGAACGGATCCGGATGCGCCGCCTGGAGCTGGAACGCGCCGTGCGGGATTCGCGTCAGGAACGCCTGGAACTGCTGGAGCTGCTCGCGTCGGTGGCCGACGATCGCGCGGTCCGCGTCGCCGGGCTGCTGCGGCCCGCCCAACCGGATCTCGCCGCGGTGGGCCGGGAAGTGCTCGGCGCGGTGGACGATCCGACCGGACCGGACGGCCTGCGCGCCATCGTGCGGCTGGCGCTGCCCGAAGACGCCGAAGTCGAGGCGGTGGCCACCCGGCTCGAGGAATGGGGCGCGGCGCTGGCCGCGGGAGCCACCGCCGACGCCGAAGCCGATCTGCGCCTGCTGGAACTGCTGCGCAAGGCGCGGGAACACCATGCCGCGAGCGGGCCGTGTCCGTGCCCTGTGTGCGGCCGCGGCGCACTCGACGACGCGTGGGCGCGCGAGACCGATGCTGCCATCGAGCGGCTGACCGCCCGAGTCGACGCGCTCACGACCGCGCGGATCGAGCTCGGCAACGCGGTGCGGGCCGCTCGGGCGCTTCCCGACCTCGTTCCCGCCGAATTGGATTTCGATCCGCGCAACCCGCCGTCGGTCGACACCACGGCGGTGCGCGAGGCCTGGGCCGAATGGGCCGCGCTGACCAACACCGAATACGCCCCGGACCTGCCCGCCCGGCTGCGCGCCGCCCACGCGCGACTGGTCGACGAACTCGACCTGTTGCAGAAGGGCACCCGCAAGGAACTCGACCGCTTGGACGAGGTGTGGACGCCGCTGGTGCCACGGATCGTGGCCTGGCTGGAGGGCGCGCGCGAGGTGGCCGCGCACGCCGCGGAGCTGCGCACCGTGAAGAAGGCCGAGGACTGGCTGAAGTCGGCCACCGCGGGTCTGCGCGGCGAGCGCATGACGCCGCTGGAAACGACGGCGCGGTGGGTGTGGCGCACGCTGCGGCAGCAGAGCAACGTCGAGCTGGGCGCGATCCGTTTGCAGGGCAACGCGGGCACCGCGCGCCGCGTGCTGCTCGACGTGACCGTCGACGAGGTGGACGGCGCCGCGCTTGGCGTGATGAGCCAGGGTGAGCTGCACGCGCTCGGTCTCTCGCTGTTCCTGCCGCGCGCCACGGTGGAGCAGAGCCCGTTCCGTTTCGTCATGATCGACGACCCGGTGCAGGCGATGGACCCGGCCAAGGTGGACGGCCTGGCGCAAGTGCTGGCCACGGTCGCCTGGACCAGGCAGGTGGTGGTCTTCACCCATGACGAGCGCCTCGCCGAGGCGGTGCGGCGGATGCAGCTCGACGCGACCGTGCTGGAAGTGCAGCGCCGCGACCGCTCGGTGGTCGAGGTGCGGGTGTCCAGCGACCCGATTCGCCGCTATCTGGACGACGCCCGCGCATTGGTGCGCACCCCGCAGTTGCCCGCGGCGATCGCCGACGAACTGGTGGCCACGTGCTGCCGTTCCGCGGTGGAGGCGGCCAGTCTGGCCAGGGCGCGGCGCACCCTGCTCGCCGCGGGCATGGATCACGCGGAAGTGGAACGCCACATCGATGCCGCGCATTCGACCCGGTCGAAAGTGGCGCTCGCGGTCTTCGGGGTCGGCAGCAAGGTCGACGACTTGAACAAGAACCTCATCGCGCGCGAAGGACGGTGGGTGGTGGACGCATTGCGCGACGCCACGGCGGGCGCGCACGTGCCGATCGGGCGCGATATGCGTGAGCTGATCGGTGAGACCGAGAAGTTCGTCGCGTGGCTGGCCCGGTGAGGCGCCGATGAGCGGGCGGCGTCGGCCGGTCGGCGCACGTCGTGGACCCGCGGGCGGCGGACGCGCGGCCAGGCACGGGCAGCGTGGGCCGAACAACGGCGCGCAACGCTCGCGCGCGAATCGGCCGTCGGTCGCCGAGCGGCTGGAAACCGTGGATCTGTTGCTCGCCGGATCGGTGACCGCCGCGGGCGGGCTGTGGTCCCGCGCGACGGCCTGGATTCTGCGGATCGCTCTGGAGCAGGCCGTCGACGAACTGTGGCTGCGGCTGGCGCCCCCGCTGGTCCGCTGTCCGATGCGGGCACAGCTCATCGCGCTGCGCACCTTCGCGGGACCGGACGTGGCGGCGCGCGTGGCCGTGCTCTGGGCGGCGCTGTCGCGCGCCGCGCACCATCACGACTACGAACTCGCGCCGAGCGTCACCGATCTGCGGCGCTGGCGGGAGCAGACCGTAGCCTTGGCCGAGGACCTGGCGGCGGTGCGGGCGCGCCGGGATTCCTGACACAGGTCGGAAGGGCGCGGAATGAACAAGGCACGGCGCTGCCCGTGTGGGCGTGGCGAGGCATTCGAGGACTGCTGCGGTCCGGTGTTGAGCGGCGAGCGTCCCGCTCCCACCGCCGAAGCCCTGATGCGGTCGCGCTACACCGCGTTCGCGGTGGGCGATGTCGACTATCTGCTGCGTTCGTGGCATCCGCGCACTCGCCCGGCCGCCTTGACCCTCGATCCCGCCCAGCGCTGGTTGTTCCTGGAAATCACCCGGACCGATCGAGGTGGACTGTTCGACGACACCGGCACGGTGGAGTTCGTCGCGCACTACCGCGACGCGGGCGGTCGCGGCGCACTGCACGAGACCAGCCGGTTCGCCCGATCCGACGGCGCCTGGGTCTACCTGGACGGCACGCACGACGACTGAGCGGTAGCGTCAGCGGGCATGGCACGCGTCGCGATCGAGTACTGCACCCAATGCCGCTGGCTGCTGCGGGCGAGCTGGATGGCGCAGGAATTGCTCAGCACCTTCGCCACCGACTTGGACGAAGTCGCGCTGCTGCCTGGTTCGGGCGGGGTCTTCCGGATCACCGTGGACGGCGAACAGATCTGGGAGCGCAAGGCCGACGGCGGATTTCCCGACATCACGGTGCTGAAGCAGCGGGTGCGCGACCGGGTCGCACCCGAGCGCGACCTCGGTCATGCCGACCGGCGCGAGTGAGACCGCGCCGGGAACTCAGCCGCAGCAGCCGCCACCGCAGCAGCCGCCGCCCGCAGGGGGCGCCGCCGGGGTTGGTGCGGGCGCGCTCGCGCCGCCTCGGGAGACGGTGGCGAAGGTGGTCAGCAACTTGACCGTGTCGTCGTGGCCGATCGGGCAGGTCGCCGGCGCGGCCGACTCCGCCATCGGACGGGTCACCTCGAACGTGTCACCGCAGCTGCGGCACCGATAGCTGTAACTCGGCATCCGCTCAGTTTAGGGCCTGTGCCGCCGGTGCGTTCGGATCGGCCTGCGCCAAATGCTTCGCAGCCGCGGGCCGCGTCCGTAGCGTGGCTGGGCAGCGCGGCGATGAAGAGGTGACGGCGATGGCGGACGGCAGCGCGGGAGCGGTACTTCGAGCGTTGCTCGAGCTGGGTCCGGCTCCGCGCAGTTCGATCGCCAGACACGCGGGAATCTCACCCGCCACGGTGACGTGGCAGACTCGCGCGCTGCTGGAGGCGGGGTTGATCGTCGAGCTGCCCGAGACCGCCGGCGCGTCCGGGATCGGCCGACCGCATAGCCCGCTGGCGCTCGACACCGCCGACAACGTGGCCATAGCGGTGCACATCGCGGCCACCCACACCACCGTCGCGGTGGTGGACATCGGCGGCACGCTCCGGCAAACCACGAAGGTGCCGCACCGCACGCACGCCCCGTACGACATCCTGGCCACCGCCGCCGCCGAGGTGTGCCGGGTCCGCGACGAGTCCGACGGACTGCGGATCGTGGGTCTGGGCGTGGCTACCGGCGGCCGGGTCGACCGAACGGCGGGGTCGGTGGTGGACCATTCCTTCCTGCGCTGGCGTGACGTCCCGGTGCGGGAGTATCTCGCCGCGCGCACCGGATTGCCGACCCAGCTCGACAGTCACACCAGAGCGCTGATGCACGCCGAGCAGCTGTTCGGCCGCATGGGCGCGACGGCGAGCTCGGTGGTGCTGTTCGTCGGCAACGTGATCGATGTGGCCATCGCGGTGCACGGGCAGGTGCACTACGGGCCGCGGTCTGGAGCCGGATCGATCGAGTCGCTGCTCGGCCTGGGCGCGGGAAAGAGCGCGGGCCCGCAGGGGGGTTCCTCGCTCGACGACTACTACTCCGATCATGCACTGCTCGAGCGCTGCGGCGTGGCGTCGACCATGCCCGAATTGGTGGCGGTGGCGGCCGAAGGCGCGCCCGTGCGCGGGCTGTTCCTGGAGCGCGCCCGCGTGCTCGGCCGGGTCGTCGCGGCGCTGATCGATCTGCTCGATCCTGAATCGGTGGTAGTGGTCGACCGCGGCCGTCGCGTCGGCGGCGTGTGGGAGGCGTATCTCGCGGCAGTACGCGAACATTCGCTGTTGTGTACCGACCCGGCCGAACTGGTGGTCGGTTCGTCGTTCGAGGGGCGAGTCCTGGAGATGTCCGCGGGGGCGGTGGTGCTGCACAGCCTGTTCCACACTCCGCTGCGCGCGCTGGAGGCTGCTGTTTGACTCCGACTTATTTTAAGTAGAACGAATATTGACGTGCGGCACGGTTATTCGGGAAAGTTCTTTCATGAAAGAAATGCACCGAGCCATTGCCGGGACCGGATCGCAACTGCGGTGTTGTCCGGGAGCGAGATATTCCCGAGAACACCGGATTCGACCCAGGAAATCACCGTGCGCAATTCTCTCCGGCGATTAGCACTCGTCACCTCCGCCACCGCTCTGCTCGCCGTCTCGTGCGCCACCGATGAGGGCGGCGACACCGATCTGAAATCCGCGCTGCCGACCACCGTTCCGGCAGGCACCTCGTTGTCGGTGGCGGTCAACACCACCCGCGTCGCGCTGGAAACCTCCGGTGAGATCGGCAAGCTGCCGTTCACCGTGTCCGCCTGGCCCGCCGTCTCCGCGGGCCCCGACGTCATCCAAGCCTTCCGTGGCGGTTCGGTGGATATCGCGACGAACGCGGGCATCCCGCCCATCCACGCCCACGCGACCGGTCTCGACGCCAAGATCGTCGGCGTCAAAGTCCGTGACATCCCGAACTATCAGCTGGCCACCGCACCCGGCGTGACCGTCAACTCGATCCAGGAATTGCGCGGCAAGAAGATCGGCTTCTCGCCTGGTCAGGCCCAGGGCGTGGTGGTGCTGCGCACCCTGCGCGCCGCGGGCATCGGCCTGAACGAAGTGCAGCTGGTGGAACTCAACAGCCCGCAGTTCCTTACCGCGTTGCAGGGCAAGCAGATCGACGTCGCCCCGCTGGGGGAGCCGACGCTGACCAAATACCTGGACAAATACCGCGGGCAAGGCGCCACGGCGGTGGCCACGCCCGCGGTGGACGCGCTGACCGTGCTGTGGGCGCCGACCGCGGTCCTGCGCGACTCGGCCAAACTCGCGGCCGTCCGGCAATTCGTCGAGTTCTGGGCGCGCGGCGATGTCTGGGCCTGGGAGCACCAGGAACAATGGATCTCCTCTTACTACGTGAAAGACCAGGAAGTCTCCGCGGCGGACGGCCGGCGAATTCTGGATACGACACCGCGTCCCTATTTCCCGGACAATTGGGACAAAGCGATCGCATGGGAGCAGGACACCGTCGACTTGCTCACCGGTTCGGGCTATTTCGGCAAGCGGTTCGACGCGAACGAACTTTTCGACCGCCGCTTCGAACGAGTCGCCGCCGAGGCGGTGACCGCGAACTACCGCACCCAGGACACCCGGTGAACCGCTCGAGCGCCCGCACAACACAGGAGTCGCCATGACCATCGCACTGACTCGCACCGTAGCGGCGCCGCCGTCACGGACCGACGGATTCGTCGAACGCAGGCAATTGCGCAGGCTCGGGCTACGCAAGTCCGTTCCGTTCGCCCGGATGCTCGGCGTGCTGGTAGTTCTCGGCCTCTGGGCGGCAGGCGCGCACTTCGGCTGGCTCGACGAACGCAAGCTGTCGGCGCCGTGGACCGTGCTGGAAACGGGCTGGGACCTGCTCGTCAACGGTTCCCTGGCGGCGAACGTATCCGCCTCGCTGCAGCGCGCGGGCATCGGCCTCGGCATCGGCGTGCTGGTCGGCACGACGCTCGCCCTGATCGCGGGCCTGTCCCGATTCGGTGAGTCGCTGGTGGACGGCCCGATCCAAGTGAAGCGGGCGATCCCAAGCCTCGGCCTGATTCCGCTGATGATCCTCTGGCTCGGCATCGGCGAATCGTTCAAGATCGTGCTGATCACCCTCGGCGTGGTGATCACCATGTATATCCAGACGCACGCCTCGCTCACCACCATCGATCAGCGGCTGGTGGAACTGTCGGAGGTGCAGCGGGTTTCGCGGGCCACGTTCATCAGGAAGGTCGTGGTACCCGGTTCGCTGCCCGGCTTCTTCCTCGGCCTGCGACTCTCGGTGACCGGCGCGTGGCTGGCGCTGATCGTCGTCGAATCCGTCAACGCCATCGACGGGTTGGGGAAGATGATGCAGAACGCCCAGAACTACGGCCAGGCCGACGTGATCCTGGTGGGCCTCGCGGTCTACGGCACGTTCGGACTGTTGTCCGACGGTGTCATCCGGCTGGTCGAGCGGAAGGTGCTGTCGTGGCGACGGACGATCGCGGGGTAGGCGTACAGGTCCGCGGACTGACCCGCGGTTTCGGGGAACGCAAGGTGCTGGACGGCATCACGCTGACGATCCCGGCCGGGCAGTTCGTCGCCCTGCTCGGCCGCAGCGGGTCGGGCAAGAGCACGCTGCTGCGCGCGCTGGCCGGACTCGACTACGACGTCGCCGGGTCGGGCACGCTGCGGGTGCCCGCCAAGACGTCGGTGGTGTTCCAGGACTCCCGCCTGCTGCCATGGCAACGGGTGCTGGCCAACGTGCTCTACGGCCAGCCGCGCTCGCGCAAGGCCGCGGCGGTGCGGGTACTCACCGAGGTCGGTCTCGCCGGACGCGAACGGGCGTGGCCCAACCAGCTCTCCGGCGGCGAGCAGCAACGGGTTTCGCTGGCCCGCTCCCTGGTGGGCGAGCCGGACCTGCTGCTGGCCGATGAACCCTTCGGCGCGCTGGACGCGCTGACCAGGATCAAGATGCACGAGCTGCTGCGGCAACTGATCCGGCGCCGCCGCCCGACCGTGCTGCTGGTCACCCACGACGTGGACGAGGCGATCGCGCTCGCCGACCGGGTGCTCGTGCTCGACGAGGGGCGCATCACGGTCGACCTGCCGGTGGACCTGCCCGCCGAGCGCGACCCGAGTCTGCCCGAATTCCAGCGCGTCCGTCGCGCATTGCTCTCTTCGCTGGGCGTCGCCCCGGCCGCTGTCTGAAAGGACCCGACCATGTCCGGTAAACAACTGCACCTCAACGCCTTCCTGATGTCGGTGGGACACCACGAGGCGGCCTGGCGGCTGCCGGAAAGCGATCCGTACGCGCACACCGACATCAACTACTACGTCGAGCTGGCCCGCACCGCCGAGCGCGGCAAGCTGGACTCGATCTTCTTCGCCGACAGCCCGGTGCTGATGGGCGATCCCGGCCGCAGGCCGAGCGGCAAGCTGGAGCCGACCGTGATCCTCACCGCGGTGGCCGTGCAGACCAGCCGGATCGGCCTGATCGCCACCGCGTCCACCAGCTACAACGATCCCTACAACCTGGCACGCCGGTTCTCCTCGGTGGACTGGGTGAGCAACGGCCGGGTCGGCTGGAACATCGTCACCACCGCGGGCGCCGACGCCGCGCGCAACTTCGGTCTGGACGACACCCCGGACCACCAGCTGCGTTACGAGAAAGCCGCCGAGTTCGTCGACGTGGCCACCAAGCTGTGGGACAGCTGGGACGACGACGCGATCGTCGCGGACAAGGGCCTCGGCATCCACACCGACGCGAGCAAGGTTCGCAAGATCGGCCACCACGGCGAGTTCTTCAAGGTCGACGGTCCGTTGAACGTGCCGCGCTCGCCGCAGGGCTACCCGGTGCTGGTGCAGGCCGGCTCCTCGGAGGACGGCAAGAACTTCGCCGCCCGCTACGCGGAAGCGGTGTTCACCGCGCAGCAGACGCTCGAGGACGGCAAGGCGTTCTACACCGATCTCAAGCAGCGCGCGGTCGCGCTGGGCCGTGACCCGGAGACGATCAAGATCCTGCCCGGCATCGTCCCCGTCATCGGCGACACCGAGGAACAGGCACGCGAACTCGACGCCGAACTCGAGCGCCTGATCTCGCCGGAGTACGCGCGCCGCCAGCTGGCCGCGCACTTCAAACTCCCGATCGAGCAACTCGACCTGGACAGCGAACTGCCGGAGGATCTGCCCACCGAGGACGAGATCCAGGGCGCCAAGAGCCGGTTCACGCTCATCGTGAACCTCGCCCGGCGCGAACGACTCACGCTGCGTCAGCTGATCGGGCGGCTCGGCGGCGGCCGCGGGCACCGCACCTTCGCGGGCACGCCCGAACAGGTGGCCGACACCATCGAGCACTGGTTCCGGGAGGGCGCCGCCGACGGGTTCAACATCATGCCTGCCGTGCTGCCCTCGGGACTGGAGCGCTTCGTCGACCAGGTGGTGCCGATCCTGCAGCAGCGCGGGCTGTTCCGCACCGAGTACACCGAGACCACCCTGCGTGGACACTACGGCCTGGACCGGCCGGCCAACCAGTACGACACCGCGGATGCGCTCGTGGTCGCCCGATGAGCTCGGTTCAACCGGATCCGTCCCAGCCGGGATGGATCCGGTACCTGACGCGCCGCTGTCTCGAGCACCGCCGCCTGGTCGTGGCCGCGGGCGCCGGTGCGCTCGCGGCGGCGCTGCTGACGGCGGTGCTGCCCCTCATCGTGCGGCACGTGGTGGACACGCTCACCACCACCGCGGCGTCGGTGGCGCCGTGGGCGGCGCTGCTGCTGGTCGTCGGCGCGGCGCGATTCGGGTCGTCGTTCACGCGCCGGGTGGCGTCGTCCCAGCTGTCGCTGGGTGTGCAGCACGATCTGCGCCGGGACCTGTTCGCCGCGCTGCTGCGGCTGGACGGCCGCGAGCAGGCGGACCTGCGGACCGGTCAGGTGGTCAGCCGGGCGATCACCGACGTCACGCTGATCCAGATGTTCGTGCAGCTCATTCCCATGGTGGCGGGCAATGTGGTGCTGCTCGCCGGTGCGCTGACCCTGATGACCCTGATGTCGCCCGCCCTGACCGTGATCGCGCTGCTCGTGGTTCCCGCCTTGTGGATCATCACCCGGCGCAGCCAGCGCAAACTCTTCCCGGCCAACTGGGACGCGCAGGCCCGCGCCGCCGAGGTGGCGATGCGGGTGGAGGCCGCGGTCGCCGGGGTGCGAGTGGTGAAGGGGTTCGGCCAGGAACGGCACGAGCTCGACGGATTGGCCGCCAAGGCACGGGAGCTGTACCGTTCCCGGCTGCGCGTCGCGCGCATCACCAGCCGGTTCACCCCGGCGATGCAGGCCGTGCCCGCGGCGGGACAGGCGCTGATCCTGATCGCGGGCGGGCTGCTGGCGCTGTCGCAGTCCATCACGCTGGGCACCTTCTTGGCGTTCATGACCTATCTCGGCTCGTTCGTCAGCCCGATCCGGCAGTTCGCCATGCTGCTGACGGTCAGCCAGCAGGGCAAGGCGTCGCTGGACCGGGTGCGCGAGGTGATCGAGGCGCCGACGCCGGTGGAACGTCCCCAGGTCGAGACGGTGCGCGGCAGTACGCCCCCGCGCGTCGAGTTCCGCGGCGTCGGTTTCGGTTTCGACCGCTCCCGGGTGCTCGACGGGCTGGAACTGACCGTAGAGCCGGGCGAGACCATGGCGATCGCGGGCGGGGCGGGCAGCGGCAAATCGACATTGGTGCAGTTGCTTCCGCGGCTGGTCGACCCGGACGCCGGGGCCGTCCTGTTCGACGGCGTCGACATCCGCTACCTGTCCGACGCCCGCGACCAAGTGGCGATGGTGTTCGAGGACACCCACCTGATGGCCGACAGCATCCGGGCCAACGTGGCCTATGGACGCCCGGCGGCCACGGACGAAGAGGTCTGGCACGCCTTGTATCTCGCCGCGGCCGACGGGTTCGTGCGGACACTGCCCGAGGGACTGGATACCAGGATCGGCGAGCGCGGGCAGCGGCTGTCCGGCGGACAGCGGCAGCGCATCGCGCTGGCCCGCGCGCTGCTCACCGACGCGCCCATCCTGGTTCTCGACGACGCCACCTCGGCCATCGACGCGCAGGTCGAGGAACAGATCTACGCCAGGATCGCGGCCGAGGTGCGCGGGCGTACCACCATCGTCGTCGCGCATCGCCTGTCCACCCTGGCGCTCGCCGACCGGGTGGCCGTGCTCGACGACGGCCGGGTGGCGGAACTGGGCACGCTGCGCGATCTGCAACACTCCGGCGAGTTGTTCCGCGCGCTGTTCACCCCGCCGGAGGTCACGGGCATCGGCGTGGACGCCGGGCTCGCTCGGCCCGAGGCGCCGACCTCCCCGCTGTGGGTCGAGCCCGCCGGGGACGATGATGACGGCGCACGCACCCTGGAGCAGGTGGCGAAGGCGTTCTCCCAGCGTGCCGCCGGTGCTCCTGCCGGAGCGGGCCGGGCGGCGGGGCCGGGGATGCTCGCCGCCGCGCCGCCCAGCGGTGACGTGCAGGAGCTGATCGACCGCCTTCCCGCGCTGACCGGTGAACCGGAGGTCTCCGAAACCTTCTCGCACACACCGGATCCGGAGTTCTCGCTGCCGCGGCTGCTGCGGCCGTTCGCGGCGCCGTTGCTGGCCGGGCTCGGTCTGGTGGGGCTCGACGCCCTGGCGCAGGTGCTGATTCCCTTCCTGGTGCGTTACGGCATCGACCACGGCGTCCTGGCCGGCGCGCGCGACGTGCTGCTGGTCGCGGCGGCGCTCGCGCTGCTCGTGGTCGCGGTGGACTGGGCGATCAGCGTCGCGCAGGTGCGGGTCACCGGTCGCGCGGGCGAACGGCTGCTGTACGGCCTGCGAGTGAAGACCTTCGCGCAGTTGCAACGGCTCGGCTTGCAGTACTACGAGCGCGAACTCGGCGGCCGGATCATGACCAGGATGACCACCGACGTCGACGGGCTCTCCGCGTTCCTGCAAACCGGCCTGGCCACCGCGCTCACCAGCACGGTGACCATCGCGGGCGTGGTGATCGCACTGCTGGTCATCGACGCGCGGCTGGCGCTGGTGGTACTCGCGCTGCTCCCGCTGCTGGTGATCTCGACGGCGGCGTTCCGGCGCGCGTCGGTGCCCGCCTACAACCTCGCACGCGAGCGGGTCAGCATCGTCAACGCCTACCTGCAGGAGAACGTCGACAACATCAAGGTCACCCAGGCCTACCGGCGCGAGGAGCGCAACCGGGCCGAGTTCGAGCGGCGGTCCTGGGACTATCGCGACGCGCGCCTGCGCAGCCAGATCCTGATGGCCGTGTTCTTCCCGTTCATCGAGTTCATGTCCGTGGTGGCCACGGCTGCGGTGCTCGCGGTGGGCGTGCACCAGGTGCGCGAGGCCGTGCTCACCGCGGGCACGCTCATCGCCTTCCTGCTCTACGTGGATCTGCTGTTCGCGCCGATCCAGCAGCTGTCCCAGGTCTTCGACAGCTACCAGCAGGCCGTGGTCGGCGTCGATCGGCTCGGCGAACTGCTGCGCACGCCGGTCGCCACCCCGGACGCCGCCGACGCGCGTCCGGTGACCCGCCTGAACGGTGCGATCGAGTTGCGCGGAGTCGGATTCACCTACGAGACCCGCGCCGAGCCGGTGCTCTCCGGCATCGATCTGCGCATCGAGCCGGGGCAGAAGGTGGCGCTGGTCGGCGAGACGGGCGCGGGCAAGTCGACGCTGGTGAAGCTGCTGGCCAGGTTCTACGACCCGACCGAGGGCGCGGTGCTGGTCGACGGCGTCGACGTGCGCGACTATCGCTTGCGCGAGTATCGCAAGCGGCTCGGCGTGGTCCCGCAGGAACCGTTCCTGTTCGGCGACACCGTGCGCGCGGCAATCTCGTACGGCAAGCCGGAGGCCACGCCCGCCGACATCGAGTGGGCGGCGCGGGCAGTCGGCGCGCACGAGATGATCGCCGCGCTGGAGCACGGGTACTACCAGCCCACCGGCGACCACGGACGCAGCATGTCGGCGGGCCAGCGCCAGCTGCTCGCGCTCGCGCGGGCCCAGCTCGTCGAGCCGGACATCCTGATCCTGGACGAGGCCACCGCCTCGCTGGATCTGGCGACCGAGGCCAGGGTGCGGGCCGCGGTGGACGTGCTCACCGCCGGGCGCACGACCATCGTGGTCGCGCACCGGCTCGCCACCGCCGCGGACGCGGATCTCATCGCGGTGGTGGGCGAGGGGCGGCTGTTGCAGACCGGCACGCACGCGCAACTGCTCGGCGAGGACGGGCCGTATCGCCGCTTGTGGGCCGCGTACGTCGGCGACGACACGGCGTCGGTCGGTGACCGGGAATCGGAGGCCGCGACCTGATCCCGCGCCACCGTGACAGCAGGAGCATTCTCCTGGCTATCCCCAGGTGGCGGTGGGTGCCTGCGCTCGGTGACCGATTCGACACCGCGGCGCCGGCCAGGGGCCTGAACAGCGGATGAATGGGAGTCGACGCGGCAATGTCACGGCATCGCGACGCTCTCGTACTGATCTTCGACGTACTCTCGAAAAAGAAGTATGAGGAGGTCTGCGATGCGCGCTCAGTTCTCCGAGGCGGTGCCCGGTCCCGACGGTTCGGCCGAGCCCATCGCGCGAACGGCCTACGGCGACGTGCGTGGTGTGCGCGAAGGGCCGGTGTCGGTCTGGCGCAGCATCCCCTACGCGGCGGCTCCCACCGGTCCGGCCAGATTCGCTCCGCCACGGGCCCCGCAGCCTTGGGACGGGGTGCGCGACTGCACCGCTTTCGGGCAGATCGCGCCGCAGACGATGGGCACCATGGTCCCCGTCGACTCCGGCCTGGCCATGGGCGAGGACTGTCTGTGGCTCAACGTCTGGTCACCGCGGCCGGAGACGGGCGATCCCACCCGTGGCCCGGACACCGAGCCGCGCCCGGTGCTGGTCTGGCTGCACGGCGGCGCGTACTGCCTGGGCACCGCCGCGCAGCAGATCTACGACGGGCGCAAGCTGGCCGCGGCCGGTGACGTCGTGGTCGTCGGGGTCAACTATCGGCTCGGTGCGCTCGGCTTCCTCGACCTGTCCTCGCTCGGCGACGACTTCGCGCCGAACCTCGGCCTGCGCGACCAGATCGCCGCACTGGAGTGGGTACGCGACAACATCGCCGCGTTCGGCGGCGATCCCGGCAACGTCACGCTCTTCGGCGAGTCCTCCGGCGCGGGTTGCGTCACCGCGCTGCTGACCGCCCCCCGCGCCGCCGGGCTGTTCCACCGGGCGATCGCGCAGAGCCCGCCCGCTACGACGGTGTTCGGGCAGGAACGGGCCGCGACGGTGGCGCAGCGGTTCCTCGAGCTGATCGAGCTGCCCGCGACCAGGGCCGAAGAGCTGCTGGACTGCCCGATCGAGCGGATCGTGGCGGCGGCGGGGGTCCTGCTCGACGAGATACCGCTGAAGGAGCCGGGCCGACTTGCGGCCGCGCCCGTGGTCGACGGCGATCTGCTGCCGACTTACCCGATCGACCGGTTCCAGCGCGGACAGTCGCACCGGGTGCCGTTGATCATCGGCACCAACAAGGACGAGGCGTCGCTGTTCCGGCTGCTGCGCTCGCCGATCATGCCGGTGACGCCGGACGCGGTGAACGCGATGCTGCGCGACGTCGCGGCGAGCCACCCGGAGATGTCCGCGGAGCGCATCGCCGAGATCACCTCGGCCTACCCGGACCTGAACAAGGCGCGCGGGGCGCTGGCGATGTCCACCGACGCGGCGTTCCGGATGCCGGCGCACTGGGTGGCCGACGGTCACGCCGAGCACTCGCCCACCTGGATGTACCGCTTCGACTACGCGACCCCGATGCTGAGGGCCGCCCGCGTCGGCGCCGGTCACGCCACCGAATTGCCTTACGTCTTCGGCAATTTCGGGACACTGAACCTCGATCCGACCTTCTGGCTCGGCGGCCGCAAAGCGGCCATGGAGGTCTCCGGGCGCGTGATGCGCCGCTGGCTGGCCTTCGCCGCGCACGGCGTCCCCGCCGCGCTCGACGGCTCCAAACACTGGCGGCCGTATCGCCTGGGCGACCGCGCCACACTGCTCATCGACGGCGTCGATCGCGTGGTCGACGACCCCGACCGCGACCTGCACACCGCCTGGGGACAGCAAGCCGTCGGGTTCTCCTAGCAGAGGTTCTTCGCGCAGCACGCGAATTCGGGTCGTCCGCGCCGTCGGCAGGCGCCGGAAGTGGCGGCAACACCAGCCCGATCGCGCCGCCGCCGGATGCCAGGTCGATCGGGCACCCGGCGAGCGTGAGCGCCTCAGACGTCGGTGGAGAAGCGGATGCCGCCGTCGGGAATCTCCACGCCGGGCCAGACGCGAGCGCCGCGCAGCAGTTCGCAGCGGGCGCCGATGTTCGCGCCGTCTCCGATGACGCCGTCGCGGACCAGCGCGCGGGGGCCGATGCGCGCCCCGAAGCCGATGATGGTGCGCTCCACCGTCGCGCCCGCCTCGATCACCGCGCCGTCGAAGACGACCGCGCCGTCCAGGCGCGCGCCCGCGCCGATCTCGGCGCCGCGGCCGACGACCGTGCCGCCGATGAGCACCGCACCCGGAGCGACACCCGCGCCGGGATGCACCAGCGATTCACCGCGCTGCCCCGGCAGGGCGGGGGAGGGTGCGATGCCGCGCACCAGATCGGCGGAGCCACGCACGAAGTCCTCGGGCGTGCCCATGTCGCGCCAGTAGGAAGCGTCGACGTACCCCTGGACGCGGGCGCCCTCGGTCAACAGCGCAGGGAACACCTCGCGCTCCACCGACACCGGACGCCCCGCCGGGATCTTCTCGATGTACTCCCGGCGGAAGACGTAGCACCCGGCGTTGATCTGATCGGTCGGCGGATCCTGGGTCTTCTCCAGGAACGCGGTGACCCGGCCGTCCTCGTCGGTGGGCACGCAACCGAACGCGCGCGGGTCGCTGACCCGGACCAGGTGCAGCGTCACGTCGGCGCGAGTCGACTCATGGGTGTCGAGCACCGCGCCGAGGTCGGTTCCGCCGAGCACGTCGCCGTTGAACACCATCACGTTGTCCGCGCGCAGCTTGGGCAGCACGTTGCGGATCGCGCCGCCGGTGCCGAGCGGCTCGGTCTCGGTGACGTACTCGATCTCCAAGCCCAGCTCGGAGCCGTCGCCGAAGTGTTCCTCGAACACTTCGGCCTTGAACGACGTGCCCAGCACCACGTGCGTGATCCCGGCCTCGGCGATACGGGCGAGCAGATGGGTCAGGAACGGGAGCCCGGCCGTCGGCAGCATCGGCTTGGGCGCCGAAAGGGTCAGCGGCCGCAGCCGCGTGCCCTGCCCGCCGACCAGGATCACCGCGTCGGTGCCTGTATTTCCTGCCATCAAGCTCCCCTGTTCACAAGGTCGTTTCTCGCCGCCGTCGCCGGTTACCCGGCGTCGCGCGCCTGCTGGCGCAGGGCAGATCGAACCGCAATCCGCGAGCGGACCGCAAGTCCGGCCCGCAGCGCCAACCGCAGCGGAGCCTGCCACCAGTGCGGATGCCGGTCGGCCTGGAACCGGTAGGCGCTGGCATGGTGGGCGGGCAGCATCACTTCGGGATGGCGGCCCGCTGCGTGACCTTTGGCATGGGTTACCTCGGCGTCCGGCACGAAAACGTTGTGCCAACCCGCCTTGCCCATCCGGTCGCCGAAGTCGACGTCCTCCATGTACATGAAGTAGCGCGAGTCGAAACCGTCGATCGAGTCGAACGCCGCGCGCCGCACCAGCAGGCACGACCCCGACAGCCAGCCGACGGCTCGCTCGGAGATCTCCTCGTTCTCCTGCCGGTACCTGCGGGTCCACGGGTTGGACTTCCACACCGTGCCCAGGATCGCGTGTCCGGCGCCGTCGAGCAGGCCGGGCACCCGGCGGGCCGACGGGTACACGCTGCCGTCCGGCTCCAGCACCAGCGGACCGAGCGCGCCCGCGCGCGGCCAGCGCTTGGCGGCGGCGAGCAGTTTGTCGATGGAATCGGTGCCCCAGCGGATATCCGGGTTGGCGATCACGACGAATTCGATCGCCGGATCGATCTCCGCGACCGCCCGGTTGATCGCGCCGCCGTAACCGATGTTGCCGCCGGTGCGCAGCAGCCGCACGTGCGAATTGGCCTCGGCGACCAGCTCCGGCACACCGTCGACCGACCCGTTGTCGGCGAGGATCACCTGAGGCTTCTCGGCGGTGGCCCCGGCTAGAGTGCTGATGAAGTGCTCTAGGTGCTCACCCGGCGAGTAGGTCACCGTGACGACGGCCAGGCCCGCGGGCGCGGCGGATTCGGAATCACTCACGACAGCCAACCTTAACGGGCGCAACCGCAAGCCGTCCGTCGATGGCTCGCGCTCGTCCGCAGCCGAGGTGGAGGATGCCGGACAGGCGAGCGCGCGTCGTGTGTCGAGCGGAGGCCCGCCCGGCCGGCGCAGCGGGACATCCTCGGGGCGATACCCTGCGCGTGGCCGGAATGAAAGCGCAGACCCCTGACGAGCGCTGCGGGAGACGATCTGCGCATGACCGGGGTGCGAGAGTACGCCCGACGGGCGCAGCCGGACATCGTCGGTCGACAGCCTGCGCGTGGTCGGAGTGACAGCGGAGGTAGGCCCAACGCGCGCAGCTCGACCCGTCCGTCGATGGCTCGGCATGCCGCGAAGGCGGGGTACGCCTGGCGGACGGAGCCAGGTGCCGTCCATCAGCCCGCATGACCGGAATGAAGGCGGAGGTACGCCTCAATCGGCCTGCCGCGCCAGCGCGTCTCCCAACGCGGTCCGCCAATCCCGCAGCGGCGTGAGCCCGGCGTCGTTCCAGGCCCGCGGCGAGAGCACCGAAAACGCCGGGCGGCGTGCGGGTCTGGGGAAGGCGGAGGAGTCGCACGGACGGACGCGCCCCGGATCGGCGCCGACACCGGCGAACACCGCTCGGGCGAGCTCGAATCGGCTGGCCCGCCCGGCGTTGGTGGCGTGCAGCACCCGCGGCGCGTCCGGCCTGCCCGCCAATTCCAGCAGCGCGACGGCCAGGTCGGCGGCGTAGGTGGGCGAGCCGACCTCGTCGTCGACGACGTCGACCGTGTCGCGTTCGCGCTCCAGCCGCAGCATCGTGGCGACGAAATCGCCGCCGCGCCCGGTGTATACCCACGCGGTGCGCACCACGTGCGCGTCCGGGCAGCGGCTCAGCACCGCCTGTTCCCCGGCGAGCTTGGACGCCCCGTAGACCGACGTCGGTCCGGTCACATCGGCTGTGTCGTACGGCCGATCCTGGGTACCTGGGAAGACGTAATCGGTGGACAGATGGATCAGCCGGGCACCGAGGTCGGCGCAGACGTCGGCGAGCACGGCCGGTCCGGTGGCGTTGCCCGCGTACGCCGCCTCGGTTTCGGTTTCGGCCAGGTCGACGGCGGTGTAGGCGGCGCAGTTCAGCACCACGTCGCCGGGCGTGAGCACCGCGCGCACGGCGGCGGGGTCGGTGATGTCGAGTTCGGGGCGCCCGTAGCCGCTGGCGGCCGGAGCGAGACGACGCAGTTCCCGGCCCACCTGCCCGTGCGCGCCCATGACGACGAGGCGAGCGGACGCGGTGGAGTCGGGCGCGGTGGGGTCGGTCACGGGCGCAAGTCTGGCACGCCGCCACGTCCTCGGTTGCGGCCGTTCGCGCCCGCCGTTCGATAGCCTTGTGCTATCGGGGGATCCCGAAACCGGGCGGGGCGAGCGGTAACCATGGTGGCGGATCGGTTGCGCACGCGTCGCCAGGACACCGAGTTTCGGCGAGAGGATGCGGACTTGTCGCAGCGGAGGGGCA
Source organism: Nocardia sp. NPDC051911 (assembly GCF_040681035.1). Taxonomy (NCBI): domain Bacteria; kingdom Bacillati; phylum Actinomycetota; class Actinomycetes; order Mycobacteriales; family Nocardiaceae; genus Nocardia; species Nocardia sp. NPDC051911. The sequence continues at coordinate 72,077 of NZ_JBFAXY010000018.1, read as the reverse complement.
CATCGGCGGCGTCGCGGGCGACCGGGCCCGGCGACCGGGCCTTCGGGCCGCTGCGCTCGCTCGCTGTGGCCGCCGCCGTGATCGTGCTGGTGCTCACCGGTTTCGCCTGGCACAGCGTCGACGGTCTTGTGGCCGACATCGAGCGTCTCGGCGATCTGGGCCTCGGCGGCGGTCGCGACGGCGCGGTGGACATCCTGCTGGTCGGTGTGGACAGTCGTACCGACGCGCACGGCAACCCGCTGTCGGACGCCGAGCGCGCGATGCTGCACGCGGGCGACGAGGTCGGCACCAACACCGACACCATCGTGCTGCTGCGCGTGCCGAACGACGGACGCTCGGCCACCGCGATCTCGATCCCGCGCGATTCCTACGTCAGCATTCCCGGCCTCGGCATGGGCAAGATCAATTCCGCCTACGGCGCGACCAAGGCGGCACAGTTCCAGAAGCTCCTCGACCAGGGCGTCTCGAACGCCGACGCGGAGCGGCAGTCCACCCAGGCGGGCAGGCAGGCGCTGATCAAGACGGTGGCCGGGCTCACCGGTATCACCGTCGATCACTACGCCGAGGTGAGCCTGCTCGGCTTCGCGCTGCTCACCGATGCCGTCGGCGGCGTCGAGGTATGTCTGCGGAACCCGGTCGACGAGTGGATGTCCGGCGCCAAGTTCCCCGCCGGACGCCAGCGCCTGGACGGGCCGCGAGCGTTGAGTTTCGTGCGCCAACGCCACGATCTGCCGCGCGGCGACATCGACCGCATCGTGCGCCAGCAGGTATTCATGGCACAGCTGGTGCAGCAATTGCTCAGCGCGAAGATGCTCGGCAACCCGGCCAAGCTCCAGCAACTCAGCGACGCGGTGGGCCGGACGATCGTGCTCGACGAGGACTGGGACGTGCTGGCGTTCCTGCAGCGGTTGAAGGATCTGTCCGGCGGGCAGGTGAAATTCGAGACCATTCCGGTCGCCGACCTCAACGGCGAAACCGGCAACGGTGAATCCGTGGTCAAGGTCGAGCCCAAGGCGGTCAAGTCCTACGTCGCCTCGCTGGTCGGCGGCGACCCGGCCCCGCGCAACGCCGAGCCGGGGTTCGATCCGGCGACCGTGACGGTCAGCGTCTACAACGCGGGCGGCATCGGCGGACTCGCGGCCGAGGTCGCGCAGGCCTTGAGCGCCAAGGGCTTCCGTCAAGGCACGGTGTCCAACTACAGCGGCGGCCACGTCACCGGCAGCCGCGTGCTCGCGGCGGACACCTCCAGTCCGAAGGCGCAGGCGGTCGCCAAGGCGCTCGGCGGGCTGACGGTGCTCGCCGATCCGGCTCTGTCCCCGGATTCGGTGAGTGTCGTGCTGGCGAGCGACTATTCTGGTCCGGGCTCGTCGGCGAGCCGGATGTTCGACCTGTCCGGAACGTCGACCGCGGCCACACCAGTCCCGCCCGCTCCACCGATCGACGCAGGCCAGAACGGACCGAAATGCGTGAACTGAACCATGCGTGACATCGACCAGGCACATACTCTCACCGAAGCGGTGCTCGATCCCATCCTCGCCCGCGAACCCGCGGGCCCGCGCGTCACCTACTACGACGACGCCACCGGCGCGCGCATCGAGCTGTCCGGCGCGACGCTGGCGAATTGGGCGGCCAAGACCGCCAACTTGATTCGCGACGAGTTCGGCCTGAGCCCGGGCGCGCGGGTCGCCGTCCTGCTCCCCGCGCACTGGCAGACCGCCGCGGTGCTGCTGGGCTGCTGGTGGGCGGGCACCGAGGTGGTGTTGCATCCGGACCGGGACGCCGATCTGGCCCTGGTCACCCCGGACCGCCTGGACGACGCCGACGGAGCGGGCGAGGTCGCGGCCCTGTCGCTGGACGCCATGGGCTCGCCGGTGCGCGACCTGCCGGTGGGCGTCACCGACTTCGCCACCTCGGTGCGCGTGCACGGCGACCAGTTCCTGCCCCGCGGCGCCGGCGTCGCGCTGGACGGCATGCCGGTCGCCGAGGTGCTCGCCGAGGCGCGGAAATCGGCGATGCGCCAGGGCTTCGCCGAAGGCGACCGAGTGCTGTCGAGCACGCCGTGGGACACCCCGGCCGAACTGATCGACGGATATCTCGCGGTGCTGGCCGCGGGCGCTTCGCTGGTGCAGGTGGTCAACCCGGATCCGGCGCTGCGTGAGCGGCGCGTCGCCTCGGAGCGGGTGACCGCGCAGCGCGGCTGAGCGGCTCCTACCACGGTATAAGCGCCGAATCCGACCTGAGGACGTTCCACAAGCGGGCCGGGTTCCGTACGGTGGACTCATCGGCGACGACGACGGGGTTGGACTTATGAAGCCACATTATTGGTTCCGCTGGTTGTCCGTGCAGGGCGCGCCTCGTCTCGTTCTGCGCCTGCAGGCGCGTCGCGGTGACCCGTTCGCCGAACTGATGGGCGGACCGGCGGGTTTCGACGACCCCTATCCGCTGATCGAACGTCTGCGCGGCGAGACGAGGCTGATGCGCACCTCGATCGCGTGGGCGACCTTCGACCACGAGCTGTGCCGCTCCATCCTGCGCGACAGCCGCTTCGGGGTGCGCACCACGGAGAGCTTCAACATTCCCAAGCCGCTGCAGAAGCTCGCCGAACGCTTCCCCTTGCCGCCGAATCCGGTCGAGCCGCCGTCGATGCTGGTCATCGATCCGCCGGAGCACACAGCCATGCGCAAACCGGTGGCCTCGGCCTTCACCCCGCGCGCGATCCGCAGGCTGCGCGACCGCGTCGAGACGGTCACCGAGGAACTGCTGGACGATCTGCCCGCGCACGGTTCGGCGGACCTGATCCGCTCGTTCGCCGCCCAGGTGCCGATAGCGATCATCTCGGAGATGCTCGGCTTCCCGGACGAGGACAAGGCGCTGTTCCTGGACTGGGGCGATCAGATGACGCCCCTGCTGGACGTCGGCATCCCCTGGCACGCGCACCGGAAAGCGATGCGGGCCATGGAGGTGATGAACGACTACCTCGACCAGCACATCGAACGGTTGCGTCGCGCGCCGGGCGAGGACATCCTCAGCAGCCTGGTCGCCGCGGGCGAACTGGACTCCTACGCGCTCAAGGCCACCGCGAGCCTGCTCATGGGCGCCGGTTTCGAGACGACGGTCAACCTGATCGGCAACGGTGTCGCGCAGTTGCTGGCCCATCCGGATCAGCTGGAGCGGCTGCGCGAGGCGCCGGAGCTGTGGCCGAACGCCGTCGAGGAGATCCTGCGTTTCGACTCCCCGGTGCAGACCACCGCGCGGACCGCGCTGACCGATGTCGAGATCGACGGCGTCCGGGTGCGCGGGGGCAACACAGTGGTGCTGTCGCTGGCGGGCGCCAACCGCGATCCCGCGGTCTTCGCCGATCCAGGACGTTTCGACGTCGGGCGCGACAACGCCAAGGACCACCTGTCGTTCAGCAGCGGCGTACACGTCTGCCTGGGCGCGAGTTTGGCCAGGATGGAAGGCGTCTACGCCCTGCAAGCCCTGTTCGAGCGGTTCCCCGACCTGCGGCTGGACGGTCCGCTGCGGCGGCGCGCGCTGTTCACCCTGCACGGGTACGAGCGCATGCCGGTGCACCTCGGCCAGCGCGCGCAGGCCCCGGAGCCGGTCTGATCAGCCCGTGGTCTTCCAGACGTAGCGGGTCTTCGGGCGCCCGGCCCGGCCGTAGTCGGAGCGGCGGACGACCAACCCGTCGTCGGCCAGCTTCTCCAGATAACGCCATGCGGTGATGCGCGAGACGCCGATCGAGGTCGCGGTGTCCGCGGCCGTCACACCCTCGGCCTCGGCCGCGCGCACGGTGCGGGAGATCTCGTCGAGGGTCTGCGGCGCGACGCCCTTGGGAGTCGTCGCGCGCTGGTCGGTGGTGCGCAGGGCGCTCAACGCCCGGTCGATGTCGTGCTGGGAGATGGCGCTCTCCCCGGCAGGGAGCGCGGTGCGGAACTCGCGATAGCGGTCCAGTTTGTCGCGAAACGCGGCGAAGGTGAACGGCTTCAGCAGATACAGCACGACGCCGTGCGACACCGCGGTGCGCACCATGGCCAGGTCCCGCGCGGACGTGATGGCGATGACGTCCGGGCGCGGCGCCAGGCCGGTCAGTGCGGCGGCGACGTCGAGGCCGCTGGCGTCCGGAAGACCGATGTCCATCAACACCAAATCGATCGGCGTGCCCTCGGCCGCGGCGTCGGCCGCCGCGCGCATCGCCTCGCGTCCGGTGTGGGCGATGCCGACGGGTGTGAATCCGGCGATGCGCTCCACGTAGGCGCGGTGTGCCTCGGCGATCAGCGGCTCGTCCTCGACGATCAGCACGCGGATCATCGTGCCTCCTTTCGTGGGATCGTCACGGTGACCGCGCTTTCGGGATCCCGTTCGGTATGGATGCTTCCCCCGTGACGGGCCACCAGCCGGTGGACCAGCGCGAGACCGAGCCCGTGGTGGTCGGCTTTGGTCGAATAACCGCGCTGGGACGCGCGGGCGAACGTCTCCGCCGACATGCCGGGGCCGCTGTCGGCGACCCGGATGTAGAGCGTGGACTCGTCCGGGGCGTCCGCCCATTGGTGGCGCAGCGTGACCTCCACCCAGCCGGAGGTGCTGTCCGCCGCCGCATCGATCGCGTTGTCGACGAGATTGCCCACCAGCGTGACGGTTTCGTGCGGGGACAGCGGGTCCACCGAGTCGAGCGCGGTGTCGTCGGTGATCGTCAGCTCGATGCCGCGCTCGGCGGCCTGGTTCACCTTGCCGAGCAGCAGAGCGGCCAGGGCAGGCGCGCCCACCGCGGCGAACAACCGATCGATCAGCGACTGGGACAGCTCCAGTTCAGCCGTGGCGAACTCGACGGCCTCGCGGTGGCGGCCCAGTTCGACCATGGTGACCACAGTGTGCAACCGGTTGGCCGACTCGTGCGCCTGCGCCTGCAACGACGCCGCGAAGCTGCGCACGGAATCGAGTTCGCCCATCACCGCCTGCAACTCGGTGTGGTCGCGGATGGTCATCACCGTGCCGATCGCCCGGCCTTCCCACTCCACGGTGTCCTGGTTGACCAGCAGGATCCGGTCGGTGGTCACGTGCATCTCGTCGCGGACGGTGCCCCAGCTCATCCGTTGCAGCGACAGCGGGAGGTCGCTGCGCCGCACGTCACCCGCGGGCAGGTCGAGCAGGCGGCGCGCCTCGTCGTTTACCACCTCGGCATCCTCGCCGGACGCGCCGAACACCACCAGGCCCTCGTGCACCGAATGCAGGACGGCGTCGTGGTGCTCGTACATCGCGCGCAACTCGTCCGGCGCCAGGCCGTGGGTCTGCCTGCGCAGCCTGCGGCTCAGCAGGAACGATCCGCCCGCGGCCAGCGCCAGCCCGGCCGCGGCGACGCCGAGGATCAGCGGGAACTGAGTAGCGACCTGGTCGCCGATCTTCGCGCGGGTCACGCCCGCGGAGACCAGAGCGACGATCCGCCCGTGGTCCTGGACCGGAGTCACCGCCCGGATGGAGGGGCCGAGCGTGCCGGTGAAGGTCTCGGTGAACGTCTCGCCCGCCAGCGCGCGATCGATGGTGCCGCTGAACGGCAGTCCGATCATCGCGGGGTTGGTGTGCGTGTAGCGGGTCCGATCCAGCGCCATGACCACGATGAAATCCATGCCGGTCTCGCGCCGGATCTCCTCGGTCACCGGCTGCAACAACGCCGTCGGATCCGCGCTGTGCAGCGCGTCGATGGTCGAGGGCGCGTCGGCCACGCTCACCGCGACGTCGGTGACCTCCCTGGTGGTGGTGACGTCGCTGTCGTGCCTGGCGTCCAGGACCGCGAGCACCACGCCGATCCCGATCATCACGGCCAACACGACCAACTGGAAGACGAACGCCTGCCCGGCGAGGGAGAGCCGACCGCGTCTCACAAGCTCTGCCTCCGCTGAACGTAATGCACCAAACAGTGACCGGGATCACCCGGCCGACCATCATTCTGCCTGGAAGGCGTGAGCCACTTCGCGTCGGTACCTTTCGAAGGGAAATCCTCGCTATGAGCGACACGACTCGAACGCGGCGCGACCGCACCCATTGGCTCTATCTGTCCGTCATCGTGGCGGTGGTCGCGGGCGTCCTCGTCGGCTGGCTGGCGCCGGGCGCCGCGCAGTCGTTCGCCCCGCTGGGAACCATTTTCGTCAATCTCATCAAGATGATGATCGCTCCCGTCATCTTCTGCACCATCGTCCTCGGGATCGGCTCGGTGCGCGCGGCGGCCACCGTCGGCAAGGTGGGCGGACTGGCCATCGGCTACTTCCTGGTCATGTCGACCATCGCGCTCGGCATCGGTCTGGTCGTCGGCAACCTGCTGCAACCCGGCGCGGGACTGAACATCGCCACTTCGGCCAAAGCCGGTCACAACCTCGCCGATACCGCGCACAGCGCGGGTGGTACCTGGGAATTCGTCCAGAACATCGTGCCGTCCACGCTGCTGTCCTCGCTCACCACCGGCAACGTGCTGCAGGCGCTGTTCGTCGCGCTGCTGGTCGGATTCGCGGTGCAGGCCATGGGCACGACGGGCGAGCCGATCCTGCGCGGCGTGGCGCTGCTGCAGAAACTCGTGTTCCGCATCCTGGTGATGATCCTGTGGCTGGCGCCGATCGGCGCGTTCGGCGCGATCGCCAACGTGGTCGGCAAGACCGGCTTGGACGCCGTGGCGAAGCTGGGCACGCTGATGCTCGCGTTCTACCTCACCTGCGTGGTCTTCGTCTTCGGCGTGCTCGGTCTGCTGCTGTGGAGCGTGTCGCGGGTGTCGATCTTCAAGCTGGTCCGCTACCTCGCGCGGGAGTACCTGCTGATCGTCGCGACCTCGTCGTCGGAATCGGCGCTGCCACGGCTGATCGCGAAGATGGACCACATGGGCGTCGAGCGCACCACCGTGGGCGTCGTTGTGCCCACCGGCTATTCGTTCAACCTGGACGGCACCGCCATCTACCTGACCATGGCATCGCTGTTCATCGCCGAGGCGATGGGCAAGCCGCTGTCCATCGGCGAGCAACTCGGGCTGCTGGTCTTCATGATCATCGCGTCCAAGGGCGCGGCGGGTGTCACCGGCGCGGGACTGGCCACGCTGGCGGGCGGATTGCAGAGTCATCGGCCCGAGTTGCTCGACGGTGTCGGCTTGATCGTCGGCATCGACCGCTTCATGTCCGAGGCGCGGGCGCTGACCAACTTCTCCGGCAACGCGGTCGCCACGGTGCTGATCGGCACCTGGACCAAGACCGTCGACGTGGATCGGGTGCGCGAAGTGCTCGATCGCAAGTTGCCGTTCGACGAGCGGACCATGGTCGACGACGACCACGGGACGCCCGCGCAGGCGCAGGAATCCGAGACCAAGGATCTGGTCCAGGCATAGCGCGCGCACGACGAAGGGTCCGCAGGATCTGCGGGCCCTTCGTGGCGTCCGGGATCAGGACTCCCACTTCTCCGGGTGCAGATGGTGCTGGGTGAGGGCGTTGGCGTGGCCGTGCCCGAAACCGTGCTCGGTCTTCAGCCACTCGACGAGTTCCTTGTGTGCGGCCAAGCCGGTCTCGCGCATGGCGGCCTTCCACTCTTCGATGGTGCGGCCGTACTTGGCCTCGATGGAGGGGAAGTAGGAAGCGGGGCCGTGCGGCTTGGTCGCCATGGTCGATCTCCTTGCTCGTCGTGCGTTCGATGGTGCAGACGGGGCGGCCGCCGGAAAATCATCGCACCGGCCCGTCATGCCGCCGCGGACTCGCCGCTGCGGGTCGCGCGGGCCTACTCGGACTTCGCGGTGGCGAATCCGTCGCTCTACGACGCGTTGTTCCTGATGAACACAGCCCTCACCTTCGGCCTGGAGGCGCCGCTGCCGCTGCGGGCGGCCTTCGGCGAGCTGGAAGCCATGTTCCGGCCCTTCGTCGATGCGCCCGGCCTCGGCGCCCGCACGGAGGTCGCCTGGAGCTCACTGCACGGCCTGGCCACGCTGGGCCGGGGTGGACGGCCGCGGCCGGAACTGCGCGATCGACGCCTGGCCTTGCTGGTGGCGGAACGGCTCGCCGCCGTGGGCGCGGCGCGGGCCTGGCGTCCGTGTCGGCATGCCCGTCGCCGGTAGCGTGGGGGTATGGCTGATGTGGTGGTGGTCGGCTCCGGACCGAACGGCCTCGCCGCCGCGGTGATCCTGGCTCGGGCGGGGCTCGCCGTGGAGGTGTACGAGGCCGAGGCGACGGCCGGAGGTGGGTCCCGTACTGCGGAACTCACTTTGCCCGGCTACCGGCACGATCTGTGCGCGGGCGCGCATCCGATGGCGGCGGCCGCGCCGCTGTTCCGCGCGTTCGACCTGACCGCGCACGGTGTCGAGTTGCTCGCACCGGAGGTCTCCTACGCGCATCCGCTCGACGGCGGTGTGGCCGGACTGGCCTGGCGAGATCTGGATCGGACCGTCGACGACCTCGGTGCCGACGGCCCGGCGTGGCGCAAACTGTTCGCTCCGCTGGTGCGGCACTGGCCGGACGTGGTCGACATCGCGATGTCGGATCTGCGCCGCATCCCATCCGGCCTCGCGACCTCGATCCGTTTCGGCCTGCGCACCCTGGAGCAGGGCTCGCCGCTGTGGGACATCAGGTTTCGCGACCAGGTCGCGCCCGCCCTGTTGACCGGCATCGCCACCCACGCGATCATTCCCCCGCGCGCCGTCACCGCCGCGGGCGCGGCGCTGTTGCTCGGCACGCTGGCCCACGTCGAAGGCTGGGTGATTCCGCGCGGCGGCAGTCAGGCGATTCCCGACGCCCTCATCGCCGAACTCGAACGTCTCGGCGGACGGGTGCACACCGGCCACCGGGTCGACTCGATCGACGAGTTCGCCGGCGCCCGCGCCGTTCTGCTCGACCTCGCCCCGGCCGAACTGCTGCGTATCGCCGGGCATCGGTTGCCCGCGCGGTACGCGAAGCGCCTGCGTCGTTTCCGGTACGGCGGCGCGGCGTGCAAAATCGACTTCGCCCTTTCCGGGCCGGTGCCGTGGCGAGCCGAGGGCTGCGCGCTGGCCGGGACGGTGCACGTGATCGGCACCCGCGCCGAGGCCATGGCCGCCGAGCACGCCGTGGCCATGGGACGACACGCCGACCGGCCCTACGTGCTGTCCATCCAGCCGGGCGTGGTCGATCCCACTCGCGCGCCCGAGGGCGGCCACACGTTCTACACCTACGCACACGTGCCCAACGGCTCCACCCGCGATGTCAGCGAGGAAGTGATCGGCCAGGTCGAGCGGTTCGCGCCGGGTTTCCGCGATCTGATCGTCGCGAAGAACGTGATCACCGCCACCGAAATGCCCTCGCACAACGCCAACTACATCGGCGGCGACATCTCGGCGGGCGCGATGACCCTGCGCCAGTTCGCCTTCCGCCCGGCTCCGCGCTGGAACCCATACGCCACACCGATTCCCGGTGTCTATCTCTGCTCGTCCGCGACGCCCCCGGGCCCCGGGGTACACGGTATGTGCGGGCTGCACGCCGCGCGCCACGCCCTGCGCGACCGCTTCGACATCCGCACCGATCCGCTCGACCTCTTACGCACCCCGGCTTTCCAGCATCGCTGAGGACTGCCCCGGTCGCCGAGTCGCTAACTCGTGGCGGGCTCGGTGCGGTAGAGATCGGGTTCGAGGTAGATGACGCGCGCCGCGGGTACCGCCGCGCGGACGCGGGACTCGGCCTCATCGATGGCACCGGCGATCGCCGCGATGTCGAGTCCGGGAACGACGCCGACCTTCGCGGCCACGAGCAGTTCCTCCGGGCCGAGGTACTGCGTCTTGAGGTGGATCACCCGGTCGATGCGGGTCCGGTCGACCAGGTTCGCGCGGATCAGCCGGTTCTCCTGCGGCGTGGCGCCCTCGCCGATCAGCAGGCTCTGCATCTCCACGATCAACACGACCGCGATGACGCCGAGCAGCCCGCCGATGGCCAGCGTGCCGACGCCGTCCCAGACCGGGTCGTCGGTGAGCATGGTCAGGCCGACGCCCGCGAACGCGAAAACCAGGCCGATCAGCGCGCCGGTGTCCTCCAGCAGCACCACCGGTAGCTCGGGGCTGCGCGAATTGCGGATGAACCGCCACCAGCTCGCGTCGCCCTTGAGCGGCGCGGACTCGCGCACCGCGGTGGTGAAGCTGTATGACTCCAACGCGATCGCGATCACCAGGATGATCACCGCCACGATCGGCGAACTCAGCTCCTCCGGATGCTGGATCTTGTGGATGCCCTCGTAGATGGCGTAGCCGGACCCGAGGGTGAACAGCACCAGCGCCACGATGAACGAATAGAAGTAGCGGTTGCGCGCGTAGCCGAAGGGGTGCAGCTCGTCGGCTTCCTTCGCGGCGCGCTGCTGGCCGAGCAGCAGCAGTGCCTGGTTGCCCGTGTCGGCCACGGAGTGCACGGCCTCGGCGAGCATCGATCCCGAGCCCGTGATCGCCGCACCGACGAACTTCGCCGCGGCGATCCCCGCGTTCGCGGACAACGCCGCGATGATCGCCTTCTTGCCACCGCCAGCCGACATGGAAGCATGTCCTCTCTGTTTTCGAGATACCCGCGAACAGACTAGGACACCTGGCATCCGGCGTTCCGGATCGGTCAGCCGGTCGCGCCGACGGACGCGCAGAACAGCTGGACGTCGCCGTCCACCGCTTGGGCGCGAATATCGGTGTCCACGGCGGAGATCCACGCCGCGCCGCCCCGGGTGAGCTCCAGCGACGAGTCGTTGCGGAACAGCCGCACCGTCCCCGCGGTGCACAGCACGATGCCCGGTCCCGCCGCGGTCAGCGGCACCCGGGCGGAGCCCGCGACCAGGTCGAAGCGGCGCAGCGCGAACTCCGGTGCGGGCGTGCGATAACGCACCGACCCGTCACCGGCGGGCTCGGGTAACACGGCAGGCAAGTCGATCGGCTCGAAATCCAGCACCCGCAACAGTTCCGGCACGTCGACGTGCTTGGGGGTGAGCCCGCCGCGCAGCACGTTGTCGGAGTTGGCCATGATCTCCACGCCCACCCCTCGCAGGTAGGCGTGCAGATTGCCGGCCGCGAGGAACAATCCTTGGCCCGGCTCCAGAGTCACCCGGTTCAGCAGCAGCACCGCCAGCACGCCCGCGTCGCCCGGATAGGCCTCGGCCAATTCGAGGGTCGTGCGCGCCTCGGCCGTGAACTCACGGGCGCCTTTGCCCGACAGATACCGCACGCAGCCGTCGAGCACCTCGGGCAGCAGCGTGGTCAGCACGTGGTGCGGCAGCGTGATCCAGGTGGTGAACAGTGTGCGCAGGCCCGCCTTGTCCGGTTGCGCGGCAAGCAGTTCGCAGTAGGGGCGCAATCCGTCCACCGCCAGTGCGCGCAGCAGTGCGACGGTGCGGTGCGGATCGCGGAAACCGGCCAGCGCCTCGAACCGGTCCAGCGCGACGACCAGCTCGGGCTTGTGGTTCTCGTCGCGGTAGTTGCGCAGTGGGGAGTCCAGCGGCACCTTCGCCTGGTTCTCCCGCGCGAAGCCGGCCCGCGCCTGCTCCGTGCTCGGGTGCGCCTGCAGCGACAGCGGCTCCTCTGCGGCCAGGATCTTGAGCAGGAACGGCAGCTTCTCGCCGAATCGTTCTGCGGCCGAGCCCAGTTCCCGGCTCGGGTCGGCGGCGATCAGTTCCAGCAGCGACGTGGTGCGGTCACCGGTTTTCACGTGCGCCGGATCGGCCGGGTGGGCGCCGAACCACAGTTCGGCCTCCGGATGCGCCGACGGCACCGGCCTGCCGCACAGCTGAGCGAGCGCGGTGCGCGAGCCCCAGGCATACGAGCGCAGCGCACCAACGAGTTCGTGCACTAGTAGCTTCCCCCGTACTGCCCCTGGCTGTCGGCCGGAGCCGTCCGCGAGCCGAGCAGCCGCAGGTAGGCGGCGGCCATCTCCAGTCGCAGCGCGAGCACCGCGAGCTGTTCGAGTTCGGTGCCGTTCGCCTGCGCGGACTCCTCGGCATGGGTATGCGCGGGCGCGGCGGGGTCGGTCATCTCGGTGTGCAGCAGGTCGACGTCGGCGTTCACCAGATCGGCGTCCACCAGGTTCCCGCCCTCGCCACCGAACACCGCGATGCGACGGCGTGCCGCCGCCCGATCGCGATCGGCGCTGAGCACGAACACCCGGACGCGCTCAACCGGCGCGGGCCCGTCCAACTCCTCGTCGTGGAACATCGGGTCGAAGTCGGGCGCGGATTCGCCTGCCGCTTCGGCCATCCGGGTCCGCGCGGCCACGGCCTCGGCCAGATCCACCGCGGTGGCGACCTTGCCCGCGGACTGCAACAGCACCTCGGCGCCGTGCTCGGCCAGTTCGGCGGCGGCGGGCGAGTCGCCCGCGAGCACGATGCCCCGCTGCTGCATCCGGGCGGCCAGCGTCTTGGCGGGGTTGTGGAAGACCTCGTTGTGCGGGCCGTCGCGTAGCGCCTCCGCGTCCAGCACGTCGGCCAGGTCGGCGAGTTCCGGGACCGCGGCGCCGGTGCGCTGGGGGTCGACCGCGCGCAGGACCGCGATTCCGGCGGCCAGGAAGCGCAACAGGCGGTTGTACCCGAGAACTTGGACCCTCGGTTCCAGGACGGCGGCGCGTCCGGCCGCGGCGGCGCGCAGCGGCCCCTCGTGCGGCGCGGCGACGACCACCTCGGCGCCGCGACGCAGCGCCCGGTCGACGGCGTCGATCAGGCGCGGATCACCCGCGTCGTCACCGGAGACCAGGACGACGTCCAGCGGCCCCACCCACGGCGGCAGGGCGGCGGCGGGCACGACGGGTAGGCCCGCGCGATCGCCGAGCGCGGCCACGAGCAGTCCGGCGGCACGTGCGGCGCGTCCGGAACCGGAGACCAGCACCACGCTGCGCGGTCGCAGATCGGCCAGCCGGGCCAGCGCGTCCTCACCGACGGCCGCCGCGGTGGCACGCACCTGGGCGCCGCCAGAGGCGGCCGAGCGAAGGGCGCCGCCTGCGTCGGCGGCTTCGAGTGAAGCGGCATCGTCGAGGTCGAGCACCGGTGTTCCAGCGATCATCGGGCGTTCCACCTCCCCTCATCGCGCTGTGTCTTTTCCGCCCCCGCGCCCACCCGGTCCAGCTGCCACACCGAGACCGAGTCGGGCGAATCCAAGGCCTGTGATTCCACTATTCCAGTCAGGACCGCACGATGCTCAGGATCTCGGTCACGAGTGCGTCTACTTCCTCCGCCGATCGGGCCTCGACGTTCAGCCGGAGCAACGGCTCGGTGTTCGACGCGCGCAGGTTGAACCAGGCGTTGTCGGCCAATTGCACGGTCACCCCGTCCAGCCGGTCCACCGAGTGCGCCCGGTCGGCGAAGGCGTCCACCACGGCCAGCGTCCTCTCCTCGGCGTCGGCGACGGTGGAGTTGATCTCGCCGGAGGCCGCGTAGGTGGCGTAGGACGCCATCAGTTCCGACACCGGCCGGTCCTTCTCGCCCAGCGCGGCCAGCACGTGCAACGCCGCGAGCATCCCGGAGTCGGCGCCCCAGAAGTCGCGGAAGTAGTAGTGCGCGGAGTGTTCGCCGCCGAACACCGCTCCGGTGGCGGCCATCTCCTGCTTGATGAAGGAATGGCCGACCCGGGTGCGTACCGGCGTTCCGCCCAGTTCGTGCACCAGCTCCGGTACCGCGCGGGAGGTGATCAGGTTGTGGATGATCACCGCGCCGGGCTCCTTGGCCAGTTCGCGCTCGGCGACCAGAGCGGTGATCGCCGACGGCGCCACCGGGTCGCCGTTCTCGTCCACCACGAAGCAACGGTCGGCGTCGCCGTCGAAGGCGAGGCCGATGTCCGCGCCGGACTCGCGGACCAGCTTCTGCAGGTCCACCAGGTTCGCCGGGTCCAGCGGGTTGGCCTCGTGGTTCGGGAAGGTGCCGTCCAGCTCGAAGTACAGCGGCACGATCGTCACCTGGGGCAGCGTGCCCAGCACCGCGGGCACCGTGTACCCGCCCATGCCGTTGCCCGCGTCCACCGCGATGGTGAGCGGGCGGATATCGCCCAGATCCACCAGGCCGCGCAGGAAGTCGGCGTACTCGGTGAGCAGGTTCGATTCGGTCGCGCTGCCGCGCTCGCCCGGGTACGCGGGCACGCCGTCGACGAGTTCGTTCTTGATGGCGGCCAGGCCGGTGTCCTGCCCGACCGGAAGGGCCTTGGCGCGGCACAGCTTGATGCCGTTGTAGCGGGCCGGGTTGTGACTGGCGGTGAACATGGCGCCCGGGCAGTCCAGGTGGCCGGAGGCGAAGTACAGCTGGTCGGTCGAGGCGAGACCGATGTGCACCACGTCGAGGCCCTGGCCGAGCACGCCGTCGGCGAAGGCGGCCGACAGCTCGGGGGAGGAATCCCGCATGTCGTGACCGATGACGATCCGGTTCGCGCCCTCGGCGCGCATCAGCCGTGCGAAGGAGGCGCCGACGTCCCTGACGAATTCCGCGTCGATCTGATCACCGACCACACCGCGAACGTCGTAGGCCTTGATCACCGCGTTCACGAATTCGGCAGAGCGGGCGACTGTCATGCCCAATACCCTAGTGGTTGCGCCGGACCGGTCCGACACCGTCCTCGTCCGATCAGGACGGCGGGTCGGGCAGCACGCGCAGATGGCCGCGGCGACCCGTTCGTGTGGTGCGCGGCGGCGGGGGAGCGTAGTCGCGATAGCCACGCTGTTCGCGCTCCGGTGGGCGGCGGCGCAACCCCGCCTCCCGCACCGCCTCCGCCAGCGCGGTCAGGTCGTCGTCGTCCGGTGTGCTGGAGGAGAATCCGCCTTCGTGGCGAACCAGTTCCCAACCCTTCGGAGCGGTGATGCGTGAGCCGTGCGTTTCGCAGAGATCCCAGGAGTGCGGTTCGGCGACCGTCGCGAGTGGTCCGACCACCGCCGTCGAGTCCGAGTACACATAGGTGAGCGTCGCGACGGCCGGATTCTTGCAGCCTGGTCGGCAGCAACGACGCATGGGAATCACGCCGATGAGAGTAACCCCCCTGGCGCGTCGATGGGGACAGACACGCTTGAAGAATCTCGGTCCGTGCGTCGCGGAACGAGGGCAGCACGACGTCCCACAGGGCCGTGACGGGCCCCGCGGTGATCTGGACGACTTCGCCGTACGCGCGGGCGACGGTGTCGCCGGTGCGCGACATCGGTGGTGCGTCGTGGCGTGGGTTCACGGAGTACCCAGCCGGTGACCGGCCTACACGCCCGCGCCTGCCCCGCAACGGCATTCGGGAGCCGCCGCCACCCGGATGGGTGCGATTCACTCCGCTTCCGGGTCGATCACGTCCGGATCGACGCCGAGGTAGGTCGCGACCTGCTGGACCAGGACTTCACGCAACAGATCCACCAGGTCGTCGGGGTCGCTGGCGCGCAGCTCGAGCGGCTTGCGGAACAGCACCACCCGCGCCCTGGTCGCAGCCCCGTGCCGGTCGACGCCCGCCGGGATGAGCCGGGAGAGGGGAACCGGGCCGTCGGCCACGACCTCGTCCGGCCAGGTGACCGAATCGGGATGCAGCGGACGGATTTTCGGAACGTCGTCGACCGCGATGTCGAGCTTGGTGAGCCGGTCGTGCCAGCGGGAGTCCAAGGGGGCGAACGCCTCCAGCACCAGCCGGTCGAACTTCTGGCCTCGGGTCCGCCAAGCGGGCACGGTGGGTGGCAGCATCGGCCCGCGCACTCCGCGGCCGCGGCGGATCACCGACCGCGCGGTCGGCGGTCGACGCTTACGGGAACGTGCCATGAGAGAAAATCTAGGCCAGTCGGCTCCGGTCGTCCGCATCGAGGCGGTCGGGAACTGTCCGGTCGTGTCGCGCGTGCCCGGAGCGCCACGGTGGACGGGCGGCTCCGGGCATCGCGGATGTCTGTCAGCCGATGCCGCGCTTGAGGCGGCGGCGCTCCCGCTCGGAGAGGCCGCCCCAGATGCCGAAGCGCTCATCGTGCGCGAGCGCGTACTCCAGGCACTCGTCGCGTACCTCGCAACCCATGCAGATCCGCTTGGCCTCGCGGGTCGAGCCGCCCTTCTCGGGGAAGAACGCCTCCGGATCGGTCTGCGCGCACAGGGCGCGCTCCTGCCACTGCTCTTCGATGGATTCGAACATCTCGTCGAAGCCGGTCACGACCAGGCTGAGCCGGGGCGCCGTGACTCCGTCACCCCCCTCTTGGTCCTTCCAGCCGCCGTTATCTGCGCAGACGCCACGTGCTGCGCCTGCTGTGGAATCGGTCGGCGAGACCATCTCGTTGGCCATCGCTCCGCCTCCTCACTGTGTGTTAGCGCAGAATGATTCTTTCCGTCGGACCAACACGCATACCGACGGCCATACCCCGCGACGTTGTCCCGCGGACGTCCCCGAGCTTGTCACACCGATGCGAACACTTGTTCGAAATGCCGTTCGCGCGTTGATCTCTCGCGCGAACCCGGAATGACATGTCTGTGATTAGACACGCCGGACGCTGCGATGGTCAAGCCGCCGTCGCTATTCCGTTACTATCCGCAGCCGCATTCCGAGTCTCTCTTGTGATCTGCGATAGCAAATGTATAGCAAATTTGCCGCGAACGGGAGCCTTCGCGTCAGCGCATAGGCTGTGCGGATGTGACTGGACAACAAGCGGACGCCACGCTCGCGAACGGACCCCGGATCGCCGTGCTGGTCGGCGGTGTCGGTGGCGCGCGTTTCCTGCAGGGCGTCAGGGAGCTGCTGCCCGAGGCGGACGTCTCCGCGATCGTGAACGTCGGCGACGACGTCTGGATGCATGGGCTCAAGATCTGCCCCGACCTCGACACCTGCATGTATACCCTCGGCGGCGGTATCGATACTGAGCGCGGCTGGGGCCGGGTCGGCGAGACCTGGCACGCCAAGGAGGAGCTCGCGAAATATCATGCCCAGCCGGACTGGTTCGGCTTGGGGGACCGCGATATCGCCACGCATCTGATCCGCACCGAAATGTTACGCGCCGGATACCGGCTCTCCACGGTCACCGAGGCGCTGTGCAACCGGTGGCAGCCGGGCGTGAAACTGATCCCGGCAACCGACGATCGCTGTGAAACGCATGTCGTGGTGTCGGATCCGGACAAGCCTGGCGAACGGCGCGCGATCCATTTTCAAGAGTGGTGGGTTCGCTACCGCGCGAACATCGACACCCATGGATTCGCCACAATTGGCGCCGATGAAGCCAAACCTGCCCCAAATGTGATCAATATCATAGAATCCGCCGACGTGGTCCTCCTCGCGCCGTCGAACCCCGTCGTGAGCATCGGCGCCATCCTCGCCGTGCCCGGCATCCGGGGCGCGCTGCGCACCACCCCGGCGAAGGTGATCGGCGTGTCCGGCGTGATCGACGGCAAGCCGCTGCGCGGTATGGCCGACGAGTGCCTGTCGGTCATCGGCGTGGAGACGACGGCCGAGGCGATCGGCAGGCACTACGGCGCACGCTCCGCCACCGGCATCCTGGACGGCTGGCTGATCCACAGCACCGACACCGCCGAGGTGCCAGGGGTCGAGGTGCGTAGCGTGCCGTTGTTGATGACCGACCCGCCGACCACCGCCGAAATGGTGCGTCAGGCGCTGGATCTCGCTGGAGTCGCCCTGTGAGCACACCGACCGACCACGCGGCCGGAGAGCTGCGCATCCTGCCCGTCACCGGGCTGCCCGAATTCCGGCCCGGCGACGACCTCGCCGAGCACATCGCCCGCTGCGCGCCCTGGCTGGCCCACGGTGACGTGCTGGTGGTCACTAGCAAGATCGTCGCCAAGGTCGAGGGACGCATCGTGGAAGCGCCGCTGGACCCCGAGGAGCGCGACGCGGCCCGGCGCAGGCTCGTCGACCAGGAGGCGGTGCGGGTGCTCGCCCGCAAGGGCCGCACCCTGATCACCGAGAACAAGCTGGGCATCGTGCAGGCGGCCTCCGGTGTCGACGGCTCGAACGTGGAGAAGGGCGAGCTCGTGCTGCTGCCCACCGACCCGGACGCCAGCGCCAAGGCGCTGCGCGCCGCCCTCGCCGAACGGCTGGGCGTGACGGTCGCGGTGCTCGTCACCGACACGATGGGCCGAGCCTGGCGCAACGGGCAGACCGACGCGGCCATCGGCGCCGCGGGCTTGCGGGTGCTGCACGACTACGCGGGCGCGGTCGACGGCCAGGGCAACGAGCTTTTCGTCACCCAGGTGGCCGTGGCGGACGAGCTGGCCGCCGCCGCGGACCTGGTCAAGGGCAAACTCGGGGGTGTCCCGGTCGCCGTGGTGCGCGGGCTGCCGATCGTCGACGACGGATCGGGCGCCGCCGATCTCCTGCGCGGCGGCACCGACGACCTGTTCTGGCTGGGCACCGCGGAGGCCATCGAACGCGGTCGCAAGGAGGCGATTCTCCTGCGTCGCTCGATTCGCCAGTTCGCCGACGTGCCGGTCGATCCCGAACGGATCCGCTCGGCCGTGTCGGTCGCGCTGACCGCGCCCGCTCCGCACCACACCCGCCCCGTGCGGTTCGTGTGGCTGCGCACGCCGGAGCTGCGCGCTCGTCTGCTCGAGGCGATGGCGGAGAAATGGCGCACCGATCTGACCGCTGACGGGCTGTCGCCGGAGCGGATCGAGCGCAGGGTCGCGCGTGGGCGCATTCTGTTCGACGCACCCGAGGTGATCATTCCGTTCTGTGTGCCGGACGGCGCGCACGACTATCCGGACGAGCGCAGGCGAGCGAACGAACGCACCATGTTCACCGTCGCGGTGGGCGCGGCGGTGCAGGGCCTGCTGGTCGCCTTGGCCACCGAGGGCATCGGCAGCTGCTGGATCGGGTCGACGATCTTCGCCCCCGAGGTCACCCGGGACGTGCTGGGCGTGGCCGAGGACTGGAGTCCGCTTGGCGCCATCGCCATCGGTCATCCGCGCGAAGAGTCGACCCCGCGGCAGCCCGCGGGCGCGGGGTCCGGACTGGTCGAGCTGTGAAGCGCCTCGATTCCGCAGTGCGAGAGTGTCGCCGGTGAGCGTGGAGTCGCTGCACGCTTCGGCCACCGAGTTGCTCGAGGCTTGGTGTCCCGGAACAGATCCGGAGCGATCGCTGCGGGAAGCGATGCTGGCCTTCCTCGGTTCGGCCCCGCGTGGTTGCCTGCGTGAGCACGCGCCGGGCCACATCACCGCCTCCGCGGTCGTCTTCTCCCACGACGGCCGCGAGGTGCTGCTCACTCTGCACCCGCGGGTCGGACGCTGGATCCAGCTCGGCGGCCACTGCGAAGAGCGGGACGAGACGGTCGCCGGCGCGGCGTTGCGCGAAGCGACCGAGGAATCCGGCATCGCGAACCTACGGCTGGAGCCAGGGCTCTACGGCGCCCAAGCGCATCCGATCACCTGCTCGCTCGGCGTCCCCACCAGACACCTCGACCTGCTGTTCCGCATCACCGCCCCCGCGGGCGCGATCCCGGTTCGCAGCCACGAATCCACCGACCTGCGCTGGTGGCCGGTGAACGCCCTACCCGCCGACGCCGACGTGCTGCTGCGCTGAGTCGGTCCCTTCATTCCACGCCGAGCCCCGGGCGGAGTTGTCTCCGGCCGGGGCTCGGTTCGTTGGACCCGGAGGTAGTTTACAAATTGCGTGATTTGTCTAGACAAGCGACAAATGTCCGTATATCGTCCAGAAGTGAGGTAATGCACGTCACATGTGGCGTGCCCTTCGGGAATGGAGACAACGATGTCGACGCACGCGGACATGTCCGCTCAGCCGGTGGAGGTGCCGGCCTGGCGGGATCGCAAGCGCTACATGTGGCTGTGGGGCTTGTTCGCTCCGGCCGGCCTGTTCATCATCGGTCTGCCGCTGATCTGGGGGCTGAACGAGTTGAGCTGGCATCGCCTCGCGCAGGTGCCGTTCTGGCTCGGGCCCATCCTGATCTACGTATTGATCCCGATCGCGGACATCTTCTTCGGCCCGGACGGCGACAACCCGCCGGACGAGGTGATGGAGTACCTGGAGAACGACAAGTACTACCGCTACCTCACCTACCTGTACCTGCCGTTCCAATACGCCTCGCTGGTGATGGCGGCCTATCTGATCACCGCCGACGACGTGAGCTGGCTCGGCATCGATGGCGGGCTGCACTTGGTGGACAAGATCGGGCTGGCGATCACGGTCGGCATGATCGGCGGCATCGGCATCAACACCGCACACGAACTCGGCCACAAGAAGGTGGACCTGGAGCGCTGGCTGTCGCGGATCGCGCTGGCCCAGTCCTTCTACGGGCACTTCTACATCGAGCACAACCGCGGCCACCACGTGCGCGTCGCGACGCCCGAGGACCCGGCGAGTTCCCGTGTGGGCGAGACGTTCTGGGCCTTCTGGCCGCGCACGGTATGGGGCAGCCTGAAGTCGTCCTGGCAGCTGGAGAAGGCCCGGCTGGACCGGCTCGGCAAGAAGCCGTGGAGTCTGCGCAACGAAGTACTCAGCGCCTGGCTGATGTCGGCGGTGCTGTTCGCGACCTTGGTCGCGGTGTTCGGCATCGAGTTGCTGCCATACCTGATCCTGCAAGCCGTGGTGGGCTTCAGCCTGCTGGAGGCGGTCAACTACCTGGAGCACTACGGCCTGGTGCGGCAGCGCACGGCGAGCGGCAGGTATGAGCGGCCCGCCCCGGTGCACAGCTGGAACAGCGACCACATCGTCACCAATATCTTCCTGTACCACCTGCAGCGGCACAGCGATCATCACGCCTATCCGACCCGCCGCTACCAGACGCTGCGCAGCTGGGACGGCGCGCCCAACCTGCCGAGCGGCTATGCCAGCATGATCATGCTCGCCTACTTCCCGCCGCTGTGGCGTCGCGTCATGGACAAGCGCGTACTCGCGCACTACGACGGCGACATCACCCGGGCCAACATAGATCCCGGCAAGCGGGAGAAAGTGCTGGCGCGCTACGGCTCGGGTCGGGCGGAAAACGCTGCCGGAAAGGACGCGGCGTGAAAGCGTATCGCTGCCCCGTCTGTGACTACGTCTTCGACGAGGCGAAAGGTGAGCCGCACGAAGGTTTTCCGCCGGGCACCCGGTGGGAGACGGTGCCGGACGACTGGTGCTGCCCGGATTGCGGCGTGCGGGAGAAGATCGACTTCGAACCGATAGGGGCCACGAAATGAACGAGTACAAGCTTTATCAGTGCATCCAGTGCGGCTTCGAATACGACGAAGCCGAGGGCTGGCCGGAGGACGGCATCGCGCCGGGAACCCGCTGGGACGACATTCCCGACGACTGGACCTGTCCGGACTGCGGCGCCGCCAAGGCGGATTTCTTCATGGTCGAAATCGAGCGGTCGTGAGATTTTGACTGCGGCAGGCGCCCGTGACAGTGTCGCGGGTATGCCGCGCACCGGAACCAGGATTCCCTACCAGGAGGCCGCGCGGGACCTGCTGCGGACGTCGGTCCTTGACGCGATGCGCGAGCTGCTCACCGAGCGGGATTGGTCCAAGATCACGCTCGGCGACGTCGCGGCCAGGGCGGGCGTGAGCAGGCAGACCCTGTACAACGAGTTCGGTTCACGCGGCGGCCTCACCCAGGCCTACGCCCTGCGCCTGGCCGACTTCCTGGTCGATCACGTCGACGCCGCCATCAACGGCAACGTCGGTGACGTCCGCGCGGCGTTCCGCGACGGCATGGCGAACTTCTTCTTCGACGCGGCCTCCGACCCGCTGGTGCAGTCGCTGGTCGCGGGCGAGGTGAAGCTGGATCTGCTGCGCCTGATCACCCTGGACGCGGGGCCGTTGCTCGAGCACGCGACCGCGCGGCTGTCGCGCGCCTTCCAGTACAGCTGGGTGGCGTCGACGGCGGCCGAATCGGACGTCATCGCGCACGCGCTGGTGCGGATCGCCCTCAGTTACATCCCCACTCCGCCCGGTCCGGGGCGGGACGCGCCCGCGGAATTGAGCGCGCTGCTGAGTCCCTACGTCGAAGCGATCCTGGCCGCGCGGGTGCAGAGCTGAGCCCGCGCGGGCAACCGGCGCGCGACTGGCGCATATGCAGCACATTGAAAACCGACTGCGTAGCTTGTAATAGCGATCATGTCTCAACCCACCACTTGGTTGTAACAGACAACAACTCAAGAAGTATTCTCATGCGACGGTGTTCGGGTCTTCTTCGAGTGGGGCAAAAGTGCAAACGGTTGGCAAACCCGTGGGATCGCCCGATCCCAAACGCCATCTGTGGGTCCTCGGCTTGCTTCCGCCTGCGTCCGCGTTGCTGCCCTCGCAGTTGGTGCTGCACACCGGCGTCCCGATCTTCTGGTGGATCGGTCCGATCATCGTGCTGGTCGTGATCCCGGTGCTGGACTGGTCGATCGGCGTGGACGGCAACAATCCGAGGGACGAGGACTACGAGCGGCTCTCCAACGACCGGTACTACCGGTGGTGCACCTACCTGATGCTCCCCGTGCAGCTGATCGGCTTGGTGATCGCGAGCTACATGTGGGCCGGGGACGAACTGAGCGTGGTCGACAAGCTGGGTCTGGCCGCCACTCTCGGATTCGTCAGCGGTATCGGCATCAACGCCGCCCACGAGCTCGGGCACCGGGTCGAGCGCCTGGAGCGCTGGCTGGCCAAGATCGCGCTCGCCCAGTCCGGATACGGGCACTTCTTCGTCGAGCACAATCGCGGCCATCACGTGCGGGTGGCTACTCCGGAGGATCCGGCCAGCGCGCGCCTC
Source organism: Nocardia sp. NPDC051911 (assembly GCF_040681035.1). Lineage (NCBI taxonomy): Bacteria > Bacillati > Actinomycetota > Actinomycetes > Mycobacteriales > Nocardiaceae > Nocardia > Nocardia sp. NPDC051911. The sequence continues at coordinate 49,450 of NZ_JBFAXY010000018.1, read as the reverse complement.
GGCGAGTCGCTGTGGGAGTTCTTGCCGCGCAGCGTGTCCGGAAGTTTCCGCTCGGCGATCGTCTTGGAGCGCGAGCGGCTCGCACGCAAGGGCAAGGGTTGGTGGAGCGTGCAGAACCACATCCTGCAGGCCTGGTCGATGACGCTCGTGCTGTTCGGCGCCTTGGTCGCGGCGTTCGGCTACCAGGTGCTGCCCTGGCTGCTGCTGCAGGCCGTGATCGGCTTCGGCCTGCTGGAGACGGTGAACTACGTCGAGCACTACGGCCTGCTGCGGGCGCGCCGCCCGAACGGCATGTACGCCCGCTGCTCGCCGCGCGACAGCTGGAACAGCGACCATCTGGTCACCAACATCTTCCTGTTCCACCTGCAGCGGCACAGCGATCACCACGCCAACCCGGGCCGCCGCTACCAGACGCTGCGCACCTCCGAGCAGGCCCCGCAACTGCCCGCGGGCTACGCCGCCATGATCGTGCTGGCCGCCGTCCCGCCGCTGTGGCGGCGGATTATGGACGGCCGCGTGCTCGCCCACTACGGCGGCGACATCACACTGGCGAACATTCAGCCGCGTAAGCGGCGTCGCATCCTGGCGGCCCGCGGCGTCACGGCGTGAGCCGAATCCGAGGCCGGTCCGCCCGTCGGAGGGACGGCCGCGTAAACCGCACCCCGTCGTGAGCGACTAGCCTTGCCTCGGTACTTGCCGAACCAGGAGAGGCTGATGACCACCTCAGAACTTCGCACGTCGTTGACCGCCGATGTCCGCAACGGCATCGACTACAAGGTGGCGGATCTGTCGCTGGCCGATTTCGGCCGCAAAGAGATCCGTCTGGCCGAACACGAGATGCCCGGTCTGATGGCGCTGCGCCGTGAGTACGCCGAGGTGCGGCCGCTGCAGGGCGCGCGCATCTCCGGCTCGCTGCACATGACCGTGCAGACCGCGGTGCTGATCGAGACCCTGACCAGCCTCGGCGCCGAGGTCCGCTGGGCCTCCTGCAACATCTTCTCCACCCAGGACCACGCGGCGGCCGCCGTGGTCGTCGGCCCCAACGGCACCGTCGAGGAGCCGAAGGGCACCCCGGTGTTCGCCTGGAAGGGCGAGACCCTGGAGGAGTACTGGTGGGCCGCCGAGCAGATGCTCACCTGGCCGGGCGAGCCGGCCAACATGATCCTCGACGACGGCGGCGACGCCACCATGCTCGTGCTGCGCGGCGCGCAGTTCGAGAAGTCGGGCGTGGTGCCGCCGGAGGACGAGGACCACTCGGCCGAGTACAAGGTCTTCTTGAACCTGCTGCGCGAGCGCTTCGAGTCCGATCGCGGCAAGTGGAGCAAGATCGCCGAATCGGTGCGGGGCGTCACCGAGGAGACCACCACGGGCGTGCTGCGGCTCTACCAGTTCGCGGCGGCGGGCGAACTGGTGTTCCCCGCGATCAACGTCAACGACTCGGTCACCAAGAGCAAGTTCGACAACAAGTACGGCACCCGCCACTCGCTGATCGACGGCATCAACCGCGGCACCGACGTGCTCATCGGCGGCAAGAAGATATTGATCTGCGGCTACGGCGATGTCGGCAAGGGCTGCGCGGAATCGCTTGCCGGACAGGGCGCCCGGGTGCAGGTCACCGAGATCGACCCGATCAACGCGCTGCAGGCGCTGATGGACGGCTACGACGTGGTGACCGTGGAGAAGGCGATCGGCGAGGCCGACATCGTCATCACCGCGACCGGCAACAAGGACATCATCACCCTCGACCACATGAAGGCGATGAAGGACCAGGCCATCCTCGGCAACATCGGTCACTTCGACAACGAGATCGACATGGCGGCGCTGGAGCGTTCCGGCGCAACGAAATTGACGATCAAGCCGCAGGTCGACCTGTGGACGTTCAAGGAGACCGGCCGCTCGATCCTGGTGCTGTCGGAGGGGCGTCTGCTCAACCTCGGCAACGCGACCGGCCACCCGTCGTTCGTGATGTCGAACAGCTTCTCCAACCAGGTGATCGCGCAGATCGAGCTGTGGACCAAGCCGGAGGAGTACGACAACGAGGTCTACCGGCTGCCGAAGCACCTGGACGAAAAGGTCGCGCGCATCCACGTCGAAGCGCTCGGCGGCGAGCTGACCAAGCTCACCAAGGACCAGGCCGAGTACATCGGCGTCGACGTCGAGGGCCCGTACAAGCCGGATCACTACCGCTACTGAACGCGCTGCCGGTGTCCCCGCCGACGGTCGGCGGGGACACCGGCGCCCGTCACCTCGCGCCCGCCCGCAGCGCCCGGCATCCACGCTGGTCAGCCGCTGCGGGCGTCCGGTGTGCGGCGGGGTAGTGTGCCTGGTCATGGGAGTGCTGATAGCGGTCGAAGGGCTCGACGGCGCGGGTAAGCGGACGCTGATCGAGCGGGTGGTCGCCGATCTGCGTGGTCGCGGACTGCGCGTCGCGACGATGGCCTTCCCGCGCTACCGCGTCTCGGTGCACGCCGATCTGGCCGCCGAGGCGCTGCGCGGCGCGCACGGCGACCTCGCGGGCTCGGTCAGCGGCATGGCTCTGCTGTTCGCGCTGGACCGCGCGGACGCCGCGGACGGGCTGTCGAAACTGTTGGCCGACAACGACGTTGTGCTACTCGATCGCTATGTCGCTTCCAACGCCGCCTATTCGGCCGCCCGGCTTGGGCAGTCGGCGGACGGCGAAATCGTTACATGGGTGGGCGAATTGGAGTTCGGCAGATTCGCTCTGCCCGAGCCCGCGCTGCAAGTGTTGCTGGACGTGCCCACCGAGCTCGCCGCCGAGCGTGCCCGCAGGCGTGGCGAACTCGACGCCGAACGCGCGCTCGACGCCTACGAACGCGACGGCGGTCTGCAGCATCGCACCGGCGCGGTGTACCGTGAGCTGGCCGAACGCGACTGGCGCGGACCCTGGTGGACATACCGATCCGACGACGGTCCGGCGGCGCTGGCCGCGCGCATCGCCGAAATCGTTGGTCGATAAGGTTGGTTGTGCCGCGGGTTCACACCAGTGTTGGCGTGGCGGCCCGATCCTGGCCTGGGAGATGACAACATAGTAGTTATGAAGCCGAAGATTCTGGTCGTCGACGACGATATGGCACTCGCTGAGATGCTCACGATCGTCTTGCGCGGGGAAGGGTTCGACCCGCACGTGGTCGGCGACGGCACACAGGCCCTGGCGGCGGTTCGCGAGATCCGCCCCGATTTGGTGCTGCTGGACCTGATGCTGCCCGGCATGAACGGCATCGACGTGTGCCGTGTGCTGCGGGCCGATTCCGGAGTTCCGATCGTGATGCTCACGGCGAAGACCGACACGGTCGACGTCGTGCTCGGTCTGGAGTCCGGTGCCGACGATTACATCGTCAAGCCCTTCAAGCCGAAGGAGCTGGTCGCCCGGGTGCGGGCCCGTCTGCGCCGCACCGAGGAGGAGCCCGCCGAGCTGCTGTCGATCGCCGATATCGTGATCGATGTGCCCGCGCACAAGGTCAGCCGTGGTGGCGCGCAGATCTCTCTGACGCCGCTGGAGTTCGACCTGCTCGTCGCCCTGGCCCGCAAGCCGCGCCAGGTGTTCACCCGTGAGGTCCTGCTCGAGCAGGTCTGGGGTTACCGGCACGCCGCGGACACCCGCCTGGTGAACGTCCATGTGCAGCGGTTGCGGGCGAAGGTGGAGAAGGATCCCGAGAACCCGGAGATCGTGCTGACCGTCCGCGGTGTCGGTTACAAGGCCGGACCGCCGTGATCCATGGCGTCTTCGCGCGTCTGGAACGATCGCTGGCTCCGGTGGTGGCCTGGTTCCAAGCGGTCGGCATTGCCCTAGGCCACCTGTGGCGTCGTTCGCTGCAGTTGCGCGTCATCGTGTCAACGCTGACGCTGTCGCTGATCGTCATCACGATCCTCGGTGTGGTGCTGACCAGCCAGATCACCGACCGGCTGCTGGACGCCAAGATCAACGCGGCGGTCGAGGAGATGGACCGTGCGCGTAACACGGTCGAGAGCCAGCTGGCCGGTGTGCACGACATCGGTGCTCAACCGCAGCGACTGGAAGAGGCTCGCAACGCACTGTCCAATCGCGGCGGTAGCGGCCAGTCCACCGGCGCCGCGGGCAGCTTCGTCTCGGCGCTGAGCGTCATCGGCGGGATGCCGCCGCAGCAGATCCCTCGCGGCCCGATTCAGGAGGTGCCCGACGAGCTGCGCCGGTTCGTGCAGCGCAACCAGGTCAGCTACCAGTTCGCCACCGTCGAGGACGCGGATGGCTACAGCGGTCGCGCGCTGATCATCGGCAGCCCGAGCGCCGAGGTTCCGACCCTGGAGATCTACCTGATCTTCCCGCTGGCCAACGAGGAACGCAGCCTGTCGCTGATGCGCGGCACCATGCTGGTCGGCGGCATCGTGTTGCTGGTCCTGCTTGCCGCGATCACCGCGCTGGTCACCAGGCAGGTGGTGCTTCCGATCCGCTCCGCGGCCAGGATCGCCGGCCGGTTCGCCGACGGCAGGCTCAAGGAACGCATGCTGGTACGCGGCGAGGACGACATGGCTCGGCTGGCTCAGGCGTTCAACGAGATGGCCGAGAGCCTGTCCAACCAGATCACCCAGCTGGAGGAATTCGGCAATCTGCAGCGCCGGTTCACCTCCGACGTCAGCCACGAGTTGCGCACACCGCTCACCACCGTGCGCATGGCCGCCGACCTGATCCACGGCAGCAGCGACGACCTCGACCCCGCCTTGGCCCGCAGCGCCGAGTTGCTGGTCAACGAGCTGGACCGGTTCGAGGGCCTGCTCAACGACCTGCTGGAGATCAGCAGGCACGACGCGGGCGTCGCCGAACTCCAGGTCGAATCGCTGGACGTGCGGATGTGCGCGCGGGCCGCGATCTCGACCGTGCGCCACCTCGCCAAGGACGCCGGGGTGGAGATCATCAGCGACATGCCGGAGGATCCGCTCGTCGCCGAGGTCGATCCGCGCCGGGTGGAGCGGGTGCTGCGCAATCTGCTCGCCAACGCGATCGACCACAGCGAGGGCAAGCCGGTGCTGATCCGGATGCGGGGCGACGTCGAGAGCAACGCGGTCGCCGTCGTCGTGCGGGACCAGGGCGTCGGCCTGCGCCCCGGCGAGGAGAAGCTGGTCTTCAACCGGTTCTGGCGTTCGGACCCGTCGCGCATGCGCCGCTCCGGCGGCACCGGCCTCGGTCTGTCGATCAGCGTGGAGGACGCGAACCTGCACGAAGGCAGACTCGAAGCCTGGGGTGAGGTCGGGATCGGCGCCAGCTTCCGCCTGACGCTGCCGCTGGTGCGCGGTAAGAAGCTCGGCCCGAGCCCGCTGCCGCTGGAGCCCGCGCGCAAGACGATGCACGTGGTGGAGCCGGAACCGCCCGCCGATCGCGACACGACCGATACGGCGCTGCCGGTCGCCGCCGAGCCGGGCGCCGCGCAGGTGACCGACGCCGCGCCACAGGGCGCGCACGCGGGCACATCCGATCCGGTCGGCGTGCGTGCGGAGGGCGCGAGCGAGGCGGCCGAGACCGACAGCGATGAGCTGGACGGCACGGACGTCGAAGGCGGCGCGGCCGCGGAGCCGAGCGTGAGCGAGTCGTCCGGAGCGGCCGACGGTACGGCGACGCCCACCGACAGCGCCGCGGCCGAAGAGCCGCTCGCGTCCGGGGCGAACGGATCGCCCGCCTCGGAGTCGGCGCAGACCGGGGGCGGCGCGGCGCGCGAACCGGGGGACGTACAGTCATGAGAATGCGTGTCGGATCTGCGCGGATGCGGCGGCTGACCGTACTGACAGCGGCGGTCCTCGCGGTCGTGATGCCGCTCACCGCCTGTGCCAGCCTCCCCGAGTCCTCCGCGCCGGAGGCGCTCGGCACCATCAATCGTGAGCCCACCTCCGAGGGCCCGCCGGCCCCGCTGGCCAACCGCGATCCGGATCTGCTGCTGCGCGATTTCCTTCAGGCCACCGCCGATCCGGCCAACCGGCATCTGGCCGCAAGGCAATACATGACCCCTGCGGCCTCCACCCAGTGGGACGACGCGGCGGGCACGGTCATCGTCGAGAAACCGGACACCCTGCGGGAGTCGCGTTCCGGGGATAAGGCCAACTATCTGATCCGCGCGCGCAAGGTCGGCGAGCTGTCCGCGGACGGCGGGTACCGGCCCAACGACGACATTCCGTTCGTCGAGAACAAGATCGAGCTGACCAAGATCAACGGCGAGTGGCGCATCGACGAGTTGCCCGACGGCGTGGTCATGGACTCCACCGCGTTCTTCAAGTCCTACCGCCGCTACGCGCTGTACTTCATCGATCCGGGCGGCAATATGGCCGTGCCGGACCTGCGCTGGCTCGCGGTGCCGAAAGCGCAGCTGACCCAGCGATTGATCAGCTCGCTGCTGGAGGGGCCGCAGCCCGCGCTGGCGTCGGTGCTGCACAGTGAGCTGGCGCCGCCGATCGCGGTGCGCGGGGCGATCACCAAGGCCAACGGTGATCCCGACGGCGTCGGCATCGGGCTCGGCGGTGTCCGGATCGATTTCGCGGGCGCGTCGGCGCTGAATCCGCGCGAGCGCGAACTGCTGGCCGCGCAGGTGGTGCTCACCTTGTCCAGCGCCGACATCCTCGGGCCGTACATGCTGTTGGCCGACGGCAAGCCGCTGGACGAGCGCTTCGCCGCGAACGGCTGGAGCGTGGCGGACGTGCAGCAGTTCAATCCGGCGACCGCCGCGCGCAACCAGGTCGGGCTGCACGCTCTGCGCGGCGGCGGGCTGGTGCAGATCGCCGACAACGGCGGTATCACTCCCGCTCCGGGCTACTTCGGCGGAGTGAACAACCTGCAGTCGGCGACGCTGTCCGCGGACGGTCAGCTCGTCGCCGCGGTGGCGGAAGCCGGACGACCGCCGGGCGCGCCGTCGCGGATCTTGATGGTCGGCACTTACGGCGGCAACGCTTTTCCGGTGGCCGATGGCTTCACCATCACCCGGCCCTCGTGGACGGCGGACGGCAGCGCGGCATGGGCGGTGGTCGACGGTGACCGGGTGATCCGCGCGGTCAACGACCGCGGCACCGGAAACGTCTCGATTCAGAACGTCGACATCTCGAGGTTGACGGCGGCATCCTCGGCCACGGCGCCGCGGCTACCGATCACCGAACTCCGGATCTCCCGGACCGGGGCGCGGGCGGCGATGATCGCCGACGGCCGGGTGTACGTCGCGGTCGTCGCGCCGCAACCGGACGGGAAGCTGGCGCTGACCTCGGCGGTGCCCGTCGGTGTCGGACTCAGCACGGCCGCGGTGTCGGTGGACTGGCTGGACGCGGACACGATCATCATCGCGCGCGAGGGGAATGTGGACCCCGTGAGTACGGTGTCGGTGGACGGCTCGGAGCCGACCCCGTTGACGTCGCAGAATCTCACCGCCCCGGTGCGCTCCGTGAGCGCGAGCCCCGACCATCAGTACGTCGCCGACTCACGTGCGGTGCTGGAGCTGACCTCCGCCCCGGACCAAGGCCAGCCCTACTGGCGTGAGGTGCCGGGTCTGGGCGCGAACGCCACGCCCGTCCTGCCCGGCTGAGCGGCGACCTGTCGCGAGTACGCGAGGCCGGCCGCACGTCGGCACTTCGGAAGGCTCGCTCACACTCGGAAGAATCCGGCGCGGGCGCGCATGGCGGTTCGAGCAGGGAGCGAGCGCAGCGTAAAAGACTTCGCCGCAAGGGCATAGCGTTCTGCCAGGTGCATGCTGTCGACATGATCGAGCGATTCTGTCAGGGGGCGGGCGCACACTCGGTCGATGCGAACCCTGCTCGATCTGGTGTTGCCCGCCGCCTGTGCGGGCTGCGGACGTTCCGGAGCCGATTGGTGCGCCGATTGCGCCGTCACGTTGGCCGGTCCGCCGGTGCGGGTGTGGCCGCGCAACGACCCGGGCATTCCGTGCTGGGCGCTGGGGCCGTACGCAGGGCCCGCGCGGCGGGCGGTGCTCGCCGCCAAGGAACGGGGACGACGGGATCTGGCGCTGCCGCTCGGAAAGGCGTTCGCGGGCGCGCTCGCCGAACTGCGTTCGCCGGGTGTTCCGTTGGTACTGGTGCCCGCGCCGAGCCGACGCGTGGCGGCGCGGCGCCGGGGCGGCGATCCGGTGCTTCGCTCGGCGTCGGTAGCTACCCGATGGCTGCCCAACTGCCGAGTGGTGCCGGTGTTGCGAGTGGGGCAAGGGGTGCGCGATTCGGTGGGCTTGACACCCGCCGAGCGCGCTCGCAACCTGAAGGGGCGGGTGACCACGACGCCCGGCCCTGCCGCGGACTGGGGAGTACCGGCGAATGCCGAGGTAGTGCTGGTCGACGACGTGCTGACCACCGGTGCGACGGCCTTCGAGTCGGTGCGCGCGCTACAGCGCGCCGGGTTGCCGACACGTGGCGTTCTGGTTACTTGTGCTGCTTGACTCCGGGAAATTTGCGTGAACACTGGCGATCAGCCCGTCGGCGGACTAGCGTCGCGGACACACACCCGAACCGCAAGTTTGGAGGTGGCGCCTCGGACGTCTAGTGCCGAGCAATCGTCGTTCGGCACGGTTCAATCCCGCCGCACTGGAATCGGTCGGTGCGGCCAGATCCGGGAGGTACGCGTGACGACTTCTTCACGACCTTCAGTGAAAGATCCCGCTGCTTCGGTGCTGGAGCCCAGCACCCAGGAAGCACTCGAGCAACCCACTGCGGAACGACCACGAGCGCCGCGCGGCGACATCGTGGTGAAGGGCCGCAACGTCGAGGTGCCCGATCATTTTCGTATCTACGTCGCGGAAAAACTCTCCCGATTAGAACGCTTCGACCCGTCGATCTTCCTCTTCGACGTCGAGCTGTTCCACGAGCGCAACCGTCGTCAGCGCAAGAACTGTCAGCGCGTCGAAATCACCGCGCGCGGAAAGGGTCCCGTCGTGCGGGCCGAGGCCTGCGCGGACAGCTTCTACGCCGCATTCGAGTCGGTTACCGCGAAGATGGAGAGCAGACTGCGCCGCACCAAGGACCGGCGCCGGGTGCACTACGGCGACAAGACGCCGCTGTCGGTCGCCCAGGCCACTGCCGATCTGGTGGACGACTCCCTGTTCGACCGGCTCGCCGAGTCCGGCGCCGCCCACGCGCACCAAGAGCGGGAACCGGAATACGAGGAGGGTCCCGGCCACATCGTGCGCACGAAGGAGCACGCGGCGACGCCGATGTCCGTCGATGACGCCCTGTACCAAATGGAGCTCGTCGGCCACGACTTCTTCCTGTTCCAGGACAAAGAGACCGACCGGCCTTCGGTGGTCTACCGTCGTCACGCCTTCGACTACGGCCTGATCCGCCTGGCCTGACGAAACGGAAACCACCCGTCCCCACTTCTCCGGGCATTCGGCTCACCGGCCGGATGCCCGGAGATTTTCGTCGATGCGCCCTCGGCGGGCCAGCGGCGGGCCAGCGCGAGCAGCAGCCGCAGATCCGAGTCGATGTCGCCGACGGGCAGCCGCACGGGCTGGTCGAACTGCCGCGGGGTCACGGCCGCGCCGTTCGTCTTCGCGGCGATGGCCTGCACGATCTGTTCCACGTAGTCCGGCCGGCTCGTCTCCCCGGGCAGGTAGTGCCGCAGGTGCATCAGGGCATCGCGGATCTCCACCGTCATCCGGATCAGCCGCGCTTCGGATCCGAGGGGGATGTCCGGCTCGAGCACGACCTCGGGCACGGCCGCGGTGAGATCGCGCCACAGCGGCCGCAGGCGACGGCAGTACCGTCCGGCGCGGTCCCAGCCCGCGCGGGCCCGCAGCCCGGCGAGCAGCGGCACGGCGAGCAGCGCCGCGCCGAGCGTCGAGGCGGCGAAAGTCGGTGCCGCCCAGCGCACCATGGCCGGGTCCGCGGCCGTACCAGGCGCCGCCAGCCGCACGGCGGAGACGACCAGGCCCGCGGAACCGACGACCAGCGTCGCCAGCAGGGTCGCGTAGACGATCCGTTCGGCGGCGGTGGATTCGGCCGAGCGCAATTCGCGCAGTGCCGCGCGCCAGGCCAGCCGACCGGCGGCGAGCAGCGGAAGCCACAGGATCGACCAGACCACTACCGTCGGCCAGTCCGATGCTTGCCCCAGCAGCCTGCCCTCCTGTCGGGCCGGAGTGCCGACGGCAAGGATGATCGCGCCACCCACCAGTCCGGTGAAGTCGTAGACCCGCTGCCGAGCCGATGCGGAGACCGGGTCGGCGCCCGACCACAGCCGGGCCGCACCGTACAGACCGGCCACCTCCATCAGCAGTGTGACCATCGAAAGCTGGTGCAGCAGACTGCCGATCCCCGGAGCGACGCCGCGCTCGAGCAGGACCAGCGTGGCCGTACCCCACAGCAAGGCTCGATTGAGCAGCCGGTCGACGGCGGCGTGGTGCAGCACGATCAACCGTCCGAGGACGACCACCGCGACGAAGACGATCAGCGGTATCGCGATCGGCGCGGGGATCGGCGAGTTCACCGCCGCCGGTCGCGGAAGAACGTGCGGTGCAGCAGCGAATCGCGACGCGGTGGACGCATGGCGTGCAGCATCACCATGTCGGCGAAGGTCTCCGCGTCGCGCTCGCGCAGGGTGCCGTAGTCGGTGCGGCCGAGCACGTGGGCGATCGACTCGGGCGAGATCGAGGGCAGCAGGTCGGCGACCGCCGCCACCGTCGGCGTGCCCGCGGGCGGCTCACCGGGCCGGTGCTGCTCCGGGCCGTGCCCGAGCAACATGTGCCCGAGTTCGTGCACGATGATGTGCTCGGCATGCCATTCGGTGGTGTCCGCGCCGTAGACGATGACGTCGCTGTCCTGCTTCGCGATCCACAGGCCGCTGCCCGTGCCGCAACCGGTGCCTGCGAGCAGCGCGGTATCGATCGGCAACAGGCTGATGCTGCGACCACGGTGCGCCGCGACGGCATCGAGGTAGGTCTGCAGATTCCATGGGTGGGGTATCGGGAGGTCCCGGGTCAAGCTCCGGAACCGGGCCTGGATGGCCATGTGATCGGTCTCCTACAAAAGCTCAGTGGCCCATGTAGGGAAGCATGTTACCGACTCGGCGGCATCGATCCTTCTGTGCTCTGGATGATCCTGGCGAGCATGGCCCGATCGATGTTCGAACCGCGCAGCGCGACGCTGGCGACGTTCGCGTCTCGCATGGTGGCGAGGAGTTCGAGTTCCCGGTCGATCGCGTCCGCCGCGGGTCCGCGGGTGAGCAGATAGTCGGCCGCCACGCCGAAGCTGCGCGCCACCGCCGCGAGGATCTCGACATCCGCTGTGGCGCCCGCGTTCCGGTCGTCGAACTCGCCGTCGCGCAGGCGCTCCAGGTAACCGGGCGGCACCGTGCGACCGAGGAATTCGCCGATCTGCTCGGCGACGGATTCGGTGCTGCGTTCCGGTGCGTTGCGCGGATGCACGACGGAGAACAGCCGATTGATCTTGTGGCTGAGGGTCAGCTCCGGGCGATTCGATCCGTGGTCGGTCATGGCTGCCTCGTCACTCGCCGTTTCGAACCGCTGTCGTGGCCAGGTTGGCCGCCAGCCAGCGTGCGCGGAATCGGGCTTCGGTCGCTGCATCGATATCCTCCGATCGACCGGCCAGCCAGCGGCGGTACCGGCGTTCCTGTAGCTCGTCGGGGTCGCTGGACTCCGCGGGGACCGCGAGCAAGTGCGCGAAGGCCATTTCCACCAGCGGATGCAACTGCTTGCCCGGTCCACCGTTGCGTTCGAGCATGGCGGTCGCGTATCGCGCCGACAGCTTGGAGACCACCCGGTTGAGTTCCGCGATCGCGGCGACCACCTGCGGGTCGGTGGTGCGGCCGTGCTCGACGGCGTCGTTGAGACTGCCCGATGCCGCGAGAAGGCCGGTCAGGTCGGAGATTTCGAAGCGGATCGCGTCCGGCCCCGCCACCACCGAGTCGCCCGCGCCGCGCGCGGAGTTCGCGGGTTCGTCGGCGGCGGGTACGCCGCCCGCGTAGGTGCGTGCGGCACTGCCCGGCAGCCATCGCAGCGGCGCGTCGAGCTTGTTCAGCGTCTGCATGCTGATGGTCGCTTCGCCGTCCTCGATCTTCCTGATGGTCGGCGCCGAAGGTCCCCCGAGGTCGCCGATCTGTAGCTGGGTGAGGCCGAGCTCGTCCCGGCGTTCTTTGATGATTCGCCCGAATCTCTTCTGCCGCGACAGCTCCGAAGGGCTATGCATAGTGCGTTCATGGTAAGCCGATGGGAGGCGCAAGGCAAACAAATAGAAACTATTTGGAAAGTTAGTCGAAAGTTTGTTACGGTTCTTTGCGTCGGATGACGGAGTGCATGCGACGGTTCCGGGACGGGCAGGGGCGTTCGCCGGGACGGGCGTCTCGGTCCGTCGCGCAACGGCGCGCGGCGGACCGGTTCAGCGGCGGTGGAGGGGATCGTCGCTGCGTCGGGGTTCACCGTCGGCGAAGGGGGTCGACGGTGAACTTACTTTGAAGTAAGTTTGGTGGTCCCAGGCTTTCGAAAGGAAATCGCATGGCCACCAGAGCTGCTCGCCGTGCTGTGATCGTGTCCGGTGCGCGCACGCCGTTCCTGCGTGCGTTCACCGGATACACCCGGATGGACTCCATCGCGCTGGCCGATGCCGCGGTCCGTGGACTGCTGGAGCGCACCGGGCTGCCCGGTGCGGAAGTGGAGGCGATCGTGTGGGGCGGGGTCATCCTGCCCAGCGCGGCGCCGAACATCGCCCGCGAAGTCGCGTTGGACCTGGCGCTGGACCCGGGCTGTGAGGGCTACACCGTGACCAGGGCCTGCGCCTCCGGTCTGCAGGCGGTCACGTCGGCGGCGGCCGCGATCGAGCGGGGCGAATACGACGTCATGATCGCGGGCGGCAGCGATTCCACCTCCAACGCCGAGGTCAAGCTGCCGCAAAAGGTCGTGCACGCGGCGGCGCCGCTGGCGCTGGGCAAGCCGAAGCCGAAGGACTACTTGTCCGCGGTCGCGCGCTTGGCGCCGTTCACCGACCTGCTACCGAGCAGGCCCAAGATCGCCGAGCGCACCACCGGCGAGGTGATGGGCGAGTCGGCCGAGAAGATGGCTCGTATCCACGGCGTGAGCCGCGCGGACCAGGACGAGTTCGCCGCCCGCTCGCATCACCGCGCGGCGGCCGCCATCGACTCCGGCCGGTTCGATGACGAGGTGCTGCGGATCCGCACGCCCGAAGACGCGGAGATCCGGCGCGACGGTCTGGTGCGCGGCGACACCAGCGTCGCGAAACTGGCCGCGCTGAAACCGGTTTTCGCCGCCGACGGCAGCGTGACCGCTGGCAACGCCAGCCCGCTCACCGACGGTGCCGCCGCGGTGCTGCTGATGAGCGAAGAGAAAGCGCACGCCCTCGGATATCGGCCGCTGGCGGCGTTCCGGTCGTGGAGCTACGTGAGCGTCGACCCGGCCGATCAGGTGCTCATCGGGCCGGCCATCTCGATGCCACGCGCGCTGGAGAAAGCCGGAATGTCCTTGGCCGACGTCGATCTCGTGGATATCCACGAGGCCTTCGCCGCCCAGACCTTGGCGGTGCTTACCGCACTGGCCAGCGACGAATGGGCCAAGACCAGGCTGGATCGCGATACCGCCGTCGGCGAGGTGGACGTCGACAAGCTGAACGTGCACGGCGGCTCGATCTCGCTCGGTCACCCGTTCGGCGCCACCGGGGCGCGCATGGTGACCACCATGGCGAACGAACTGACTCGCACGGGCAAGAACGCGGCCCTGCTCGGTATCTGCGCCGCGGGCGGCATCGGCGCATCGGCGGTGCTCGAACGCGTCTGAGGCGACGTATAAGTGGCCCTGCCGGAGCCTCTCTCAGGCCTTGCCTGTGAAGCCCCGGCGCTTGCGCCCCTCGTCCGCGAGGATGCGCAGACAGGTCTGGTGCTTGGTCTCGCCGGGGACGCCTTCTCGACGCAGGCGCAACGTCGCCTGTGCCAGATCGATGCCCAGCTCGCTGGACAGCCGAACAGCATCGACATTGGCCATTGCACAAACCTCCTGGAACCGACGAAAACCACGATGAAGCGCACTGCGTAAGTGACAGTTTCGCCCTTGTCGTACCCAGTGGGGATCCGATTGAAGCATGAACGATCCGCACATTTGGGTAACGATGCGCGGAAGGTCAGCCCCGATAGGTCTCGCGGTGCACCGCGTCCGTGAGGGGTCTGCCCGCGCGCCAGCCGAAGCGCTCCAGATCGGGAATGCGCTGGAACTCGCGCACCGGCCCGACGCACAGCCAGGCGACCGTGCGGACGCCCTCCGGGAGGCCGATCAGATCGGACAGGAAACCGGGATCGTAGAACGACACCCACCCCACGCCGATGCCTTCGGCGGTGGCGGCCAGCCAAAGGTTCTGGATGGCGAGAACCGCGGAGTAGATACCGGTTTCGGGCACCGTGGCCCGGCCGAGCACCTGCGGCCCGCCGCGATCGTGGTCGTAGCAGACCACGATCCCGGTACCGCTCTCCGAAATGCCCTCGATCTTGATCGGCTCGAAGGTGGCGGCGCGCTCGGGTGGCAGCGCGTCGCGGAACTCGATGCGCTTCTGTGCCACGTGTTCGGCGAACTCGCGCAGCGTCGCCGGCTCGCGGACCACCACGAAATCCCAGGGCTGCGAATTCCCGACGCTCGGCGCCCGGTGCGCGGCATCCAGCAGCCGCCACAATGTCGCATCGTCGACGAGTTCGCCGGTGAACTCCGCGCGTACGTCACGACGGCGCCGGATGGCCTCGTAGACGCTCAGAACTTCAGCATGCACCGTCCGAGTCAATCAAACCCGGCGAACTCGCCGCACACGGCGTTGGCTCCTGCGTCGCCGACCGACCGCGGCGTGGCGGGAGTGGAAGTCAGCCTGCTGCGGACACGCGGCGCCGGGCCAGCCGCCGCCGTCCCCCGGCGAGCGCGGTGCGCAGACCGCGGCGGCGGCCCGTCACCGGATCGATGGAGGCGGCGGTGTGGCCCCCGAACTTGCGTTCCGAGGCGGTCTCGGGCGCATCGTCGGCGGTGGCCCGCAGGTACTTGTTCGGCAACGCCAGTTTGAGGATGGTGCGCCACGCCTTGAAGTACTGCACCGGCAGCGAGCCGGTGGTGTAGGGCAGGTCGTACTTGTCGGCCAGCTCGCGCACCCGCACGGCGATGTCGGCGTACCGGTTGCTCGGCAGATCGGGGAACAGGTGGTGTTCGATCTGATGGCTCAGATTGCCGGTCATGAAGTGCATGACCGGGCCGCCGGAGATGTTGGCGCTGCCGAGCATCTGGCGCAGGTACCACTGGCCGTGCGTTTCGCCGTCGATGTCGGCCTTGGTGAACTTCTCCGCCCCGTCGGGGAAGTGCCCGCAGAAGATCACCGCGTTGGACCAGATGTTGCGGATCGCGTTCGCGGCCAGGTTGGCCGTCAGCGTGGAGAAGAACGCGGGACCGGTGAGGGCGGGGAAGACCACGTAGTCCTTGAGGACCTGCTTGCCCATCTTGGTGAGCGCCTCGTCGCGCTTGCGCTCGAACTCGGCCCGTTCGGGGGAACCGGGCTTGTACCGGCCCGCCACCAGTTTGCCCAGCTCCAGGTGCTGGATGGCGACGCCGTACTCGAAGAACAGCTGCAACAGCAGGTTGTAGACCGGGTTGCCCAGGTTGAACGGCTTCCAGCGCTGGTCGCGGGTCACCCGCAGCAGGCCGTAGCCGATGTCGTCGTCCATGCCGAGCACGTTGGTGTACTTGTGATGCAGGTAGTTGTGGGTGTGCTTCCAGTGCTTGGCCGCGCCGGTGTTGTCCCACTCCCACGAGCTGGAGTGGATCTCCGGATCGTTCATCCAGTCCCACTGCCCGTGCATGACGTTGTGCCCGATCTCCATGTTCTCGATGATCTTGGCGGTGGCGAGCAGTGCGACGCCTGCCAGCCACGCGGGGCGCTTCGGGCTCGCGAAGAGCACCGCACGGCCGCTGATCTCGAGAACGCGCTGCAACCGGATGACGTTGCGGATGTACTTCGCGTCGCGTGCGCCGCGCGAGGCTTCGATTTCCCGCCGGATCGCGTCGAATTCCGCGCCGAGTGCTTCCACGTCGGCCTCGGTGAGGTGCGCATATTCCTTGACATCCGAGATCGCCATGCGGGTTACTTTACCGTAAGTTACGAAACCGTAGGTTGCGAGGTGCGCCGCACGGATGTGTCAAATACCTTATTGCGATCCCGGCTGTCGAATGGTAGGTTAGCGCGCCCTGCCCGGGAAGCGAAAACGCCTGTCCCGCTTCGCCTTTTCGCGCAGCGCCGCTTGTTCATGACGGGCCCGTTCCTGGAACGCGAGCTTGGCCTCGCGCAGCACCTGCCGCTCGTGTTCGGCCTTCTCCTGTAGGGCCGCCTTGGCCTCGCGGAGCATCTCCTTCTCCTGCCGCGCCTTCTCGCGCAGCGCGATCTTCGCCTCGTGCAGCGCCGAACGCAGGCCGCGCCGCTCGCCGGTCTCCGGATCGACGCGCAGCCAGTGCGTGGATTCCGCGCCGAGCGACGGCAGCGTGATACCGGCGAACTTGCGCTCGGAGGAGGTCTCCGGCGCGTTGTCGGCGGTGGCCTTGAGGAACCGGTCCGGCAGGGCCAGCTTGTGGATCGTGCGGAAGGCCAGCAGATACTGCTTGCCCAGCGACCCGGTGGTGTAGGGCAGGTCGTACTTGTCGCACAGCTCGCGGACCCGTACCGCGATCTCCTGATACCGGTTGCTCGGCAGGTCGGGGAACAGATGGTGCTCGATCTGGTAGCAGAGGTTGCCGCTCATGAACGCCATGGCGGGCCCCGCTTCGAAGTTCGCGCTGCCGAGCATCTGGCGCAGATACCACTCGCCGCTGGTCTCGTTCTCCAGCTGTTCGACGGTGAACTTCTCCGCGCCGTCGGGGAAGTGCCCGCAGAAGATCACCGCGTACGCCCACAGATTGCGCACCAGGTTCGCCATCGCGTTGGCCTTCAGCGTGTGCTTGAACGCCGGACCCGTCAGCGCGGGATGGATGAGGTAGTCCTTGGCCACCTGACGGCAGATCTTGCGGGCGAACTCCACGTTCGGACCGGAGGCGACCTCCCAGCGCGGGGTGTCCGACAGCTCCTTGTCGATGCTCCAGTCGTGCAGCGCGATGCCCCACTCGAAGGTCGCGGCGAGCAGCAAGTTCGCCAGCGGCTGCACCAGATGGATCGGCCGCCACTGCTCGTCCCGGGTCATCCGGAGGATGCCGAAACCGAGGTCCTCGTCCTTGCCCAGCACATTCGTGTAGGTGTGGTGGGAGTAGTTGTGCGCCCGGCGCCACTGCGCGGAGGGGCCGGTCATGTCCCACTCCCACGAACTGGAGTGGATCTCCGGGTCGTTCATCCAGTCCCATTGCCCGTGGCTGACGTTGTGCCCGAGCTCCATGTTCTCGATGATCTTGGCCACCGACAGCATCGCGGTGCCTGCCAGCCAGGCCCAGCGGTTGCGGCTGCCGAACAGCACCACCCGGGCGGCTACCTCGAGACCGCGTTGCGCCGCGATCGTGCGCCGGATGTACTTCGCGTCGCGCTCGCCGCGCGACAGCTCCACCGAACGCCGGATGGAATCGAGTTCCTGCCCCAGTGTCTCGATATCGGCCGCCGTGAGATGCGCGAACGTCTTGATGTCGGTGATGGCCACCGGGGTCCTTTCCCTACTCGATACACCTCGAGGGTACCTGCCGGACTAGACGTCCAGGGTGCAGTCGCCCGCCGCCGCCGAGATACAGGTCTGCACCTTGTCGCCTTCGCGGCGCTCCTCACCGTTGCGCAGGTCGCGCGCGTGTCCGGAACTCAAGGTGACCACGCAGGTCTGGCAGATGCCCATCCGGCAGCCGAACGGCATCTGAACACCGGCGGACTCACCGGCCTCGAGCAGGCTGGTCGCGCCGTCGGCCGCGACGCTGCGACCGGTCTTGCCGAAGGTGACCGTGCCGCCCGCACCGACCGCGGAGCGTTCGATCTCGAAGCGCTCCACGTGCAGCCGGTCCGACAGCCCCGCGTCGCGCCAGTGGTCCTCGATCTCGTCGAGCATTCCGGCCGGGCCGCACGCCCAGGTCTGGCGTTCGCGCCAGTCGGGGACCTCGGTGTCGAGATCGGCGAGGGCGAATTTGCCCCGCTCGGCGGTGAGATGCAGGCGGGTGTCGAAGCCGGGATTGCGGTCGCGCAGCGCGCCCAGCTCCGCGCCGAACATCACGTCGTCGGAAGTGCGCGCGGAGTGCAGGTGCACCACGTCGGTGAACACCTCGCGGCGGTCCATCGCGCGCAGCATGGCGATCACCGGCGTGACGCCGCTGCCCGCGGTGAGGAACAGCACCTTCTCCGGCGGCGGGGACGGCAATACGAAACCGCCCTGCGGGGCGGCGAGCCGGACGACGGTGCCGACCGGCACGCCGCTGACCAGGTGGCTGGACAGGAAGCCTTCCGGCATCGCCTTCACGGCGATGGAGATCAGTCGCTTGCCGCCGTGGCCGGGGTCGGACCAATTCGGCGGACAGGTCAGCGAATACGAGCGCCAATGCCAGCGGCCGTCCACCAGGATGCCGATGCCGATGTACTGGCCGGGCTGGTATTTGAAGTCGAAGCCCCATCCCGGCTGGATCACCAGCGTCGCGGAATCGGCGGTCTCCTTGCGTACCTCGACGATGCGTCCCCGCAGCTCGCGAGCCGACCACAGCGGGTTGGCCAGGTGCAGGTAGTCGTCGGGCAGCAGCGGTGTGGTCACGCGCGCAAAGGCTCCGCGCAGCACGTTCAGCTTGCCGCCGCGCTCGGCGACGCTCGCGGCGGGCGCCTCCAGCCACGCACGGACGCTTCGCACGGAGCTCCCAATTTTCGAACCCATCGCTGCCGTTGGTCTCCCTGTCGTCGGATGCGCGGGCCGCCGTCTCGCCGATCGGAGGCCTCGCCAGCAAGGTTACGGCATCGTAGGTTACGGCGGCAGGTCAGTGGGGCGCCCGCCGCGGCGATTCAGAGGAGCTCGAGCAGAAACGGCAGCTCTTGGGCCGCGTACCAGGCCAATTGATGGTCCTCGGCGTCGCCGAGGACGAACTCGGCGTCGGTGTCGCCGAGATCGGCCGCGTCCACCACGTCGACGGCCTTGGCAACCTGTGGTTCGGCGTCGGCCAGGTCGACGTGCACCGAGGCGATCTGCTGGTAGCCGATCGGGCCCGCCAGCCGGACCACCGCGTCGTCGAGGTCGGGCCGCAGCTTCGCGCCGGTCACGTCGGCGGCGATCACCGCACGGCGGTAAACCGGGTTACCGCCCGCCGCCGGCGCTGCCTCGTCGTCGGAGTCCTCCGATCCGATCGCCTCGCGTTCGGCGGCCAGCAGTCGCAGCGAGGCGCGCGCGGCCTCGTTCATGGCGACTTCGCCGAGTTCCTCGTCGTCGCCGGAGGCGTAGGCCTCGCGCAGCGCGGGCGTCACCGCGAACGCGGTCCCGCCGACGGGGGCCAGCTCACGGTTGCCGACCAGATCGCGCAGCATCGGCACCGTGGCCGGGATGTAGACCCGCAGCTTCTTCTGATCAGACGCAGGCACCGAGCATCTCCTCCATGGAATCGCGCACCGCCGTGGCGAGCACGCCGATGTCGGCCATCGCGTCGCGGTCGGCGTTGAGACCGTAGAAGACACGCCCGTCGTAGGACGTGATCCCGATACTCGACGCCTGATTGCGCAGCAGTGGCGACACCGGGTACATCTCCAGCATCCGCGCGCCGCCGATGTACATCGGCGCCTGCGGACCCGGCGCGTTGGTGATCACCAGATTGAACGTGTGTTCTGCGAACGTACTCGCCGCTCGCACACTCATCGCATGCAGGCTGGCCGGAGCGAAACCGGCCAGGTGCACGAGCGTACGCGCGCGGACGCCGCGCCGCTGACGACCGTTGAGTTCGGAGGCGTGCGCGATGTGCGACAACCGCATCACCGGGTTCGGTTCGCCCACCGGCAGATCGATCAGGAACGACGACACCTCGCTCGCCGAGTGCGTCTGGTCGCCCTCGTTTCCCTCGACGTACACCGACATCGGCACCACAGCTCGCAGCGTGGTGGACTCGGTGAGCGCTTCCCCGCGCGACAGCAGCCAGTTGCGCAGAGCGCCGGTGACCACGGCGAGGATGGCGTCGTTGGTCGAGCAGCCGAACCGCTTGCGGATCGTCCGGTAATCCGCCAGGTCGGTGCGCACCACGTCGAAGCGCCGGTTTCGCGAGGTACGCGTGTTCAGGGGGCTGGCGGGCGCACCGGTCGCCGCGGTGCGCACGGCGGCGACCACCGACTCGACCGCCTTGCCCGCCGTCCCGACCACCGCGAACGCGCCCGCGCTCGCCTCCCGGGCGACCTCGAGGGCTTTGCGCGGCTGTGCGGCGAGGTGTGCGAGCGCGCCGACCAGCAGTTCCATCTCACCGGGTTCGCGCGGCGCGATCCAGTCGTCGCAGGCCAGTTCGCGGGGAGCGGGCCCCGCGTCGAGGATCACATGGCCGATCTCGAGCGCGGTGTCCCCGTCCACCAGGGCGGAATGCGTCTTGGTGAAGATGGCGCAGCGGCCGTCGGACAGCCGTTCGATCAGGTACATCTCCCACAGCGGCCGGGCCGGGTCCAAGGGGTGGGAGACGAGGCGGGCGACCAGGTCGTGCAGCTGTTCGTCGGTGCCGGGACCGGGCAGCGCCGAACGCCTGATGTGGTAGGTGATGTCGAAACGGCTGTCCTCGACCCAGACCGGCCGCCCCAGCGACAGCGGGATCTCCCGCACTTTGCGCCGGTATCTCGGTACCAGCGAGAGCCTGCTCTCGACGAGATCGACCAACCGGTCGTAGTCCAGGATCGGCGCGCCCGAGCTGTCGCCGGGATCGGTGTTCCGCACGATCGCGAGAGAGCCGATATGGATCGGATTGCTGCTCGACTCGAGCCGGTAGAAGGCCGTGTCTTGCGGCGTCAGTCTCGTGATCACGCTGCCCGGTACTCCTTTTCCCGATGCCGCCCCCGCTTCATTGTGCTGCCGCATCAACCGTTGGCCCGGCCGTTGTGGCATTTCTGATGAATTCCGTACACGTTTTTCCGCGCCGGGGGCCCATGACACGCTGGTCGACTCGAGTTCTGCGAACCGATTCGATCACAGGGCGGACCCGGATGCATGGCCGAACCGTCCGGGTGGCCCGCCGGGCACCTTTTCCAGCCGGGCGCGACCACTTAGCGGCAGGTCCACGCAGCGCCGCAGGCGCTGCACATCCAACAGACCATTACCATGGGGCATGCAGCGGATTCCGCGCAACCGCGTGGGCCGCACCGGCCCGGGGGCCGACGACACGATTTGACACACCGACCAGAGGACTGACGAGACCCGTGCCTGCGCTGACACTGACGAGGTTGCTACGGATTGGTGAGGGTCGCATTGTCAAGCGGCTCTCGCATTTCGCCGACCAGGTCCTCGCCCTCGAACCGGAGTACGAGGACCTCAGCGACCTGGAGCTACGGGCCAAAACCGACGAGTTCCGCGAGCGGTACGCCGAGATGGTCGAGGACGGCGAGACCGATCCGCTCGGCCAGCTGATGGCCGAGGCGTTCGCCGTCGCGCGGGAGGCGTCCTGGCGGGTGCTCAGCCAGAAGCACTACAAGGTGCAGATCATGGGCGGCGCCGCGCTGCACACCGGCAATATCGCCGAGATGAAGACCGGTGAGGGCAAGACCCTCACCTGTGTGCTGCCCGCCTACCTGAACGCGCTCAGCGGCGACGGCGTGCACGTCGTCACGGTGAACGACTACCTGGCCAAGCGCGACGCGGAGTGGATGGGCCGCGTGCACCGCTTCCTCGGCCTCGAGGTCGGCGTGATCCTGTCCGGCATGAGCCCCGCGCAGCGGCGGGTGGCCTACAACGCCGACATCACCTACGGCACGAACAACGAGTTCGGCTTCGACTACCTGCGCGACAACATGACGCACTCGCTCGACGACCTGGTGCAGCGCGGGCACAACTTCGCCATCGTCGACGAGGTCGACTCCATCCTCATCGACGAGGCGCGCACCCCGCTGATCATCTCCGGGCCCGCCGACGCCTCGTCGAAGTGGTACGCCGAGTTCGCGCGGATCGCGCCGCTGCTGAAGAAGGACCTGCACTACGAGGTCGACATCAAGAAGCGCACGATCGGCGTGCACGAGGCCGGCGTCGAGTTCGTCGAGGACCAGCTCGGCATCGACAACCTCTACGAGGCCGCCAACTCGCCGCTGGTGAGCTACCTGAACAACGCCGTCAAGGCCAAGGAGCTCTACACCCGCGACAAGGACTACATCGTCCGCGACGGCGAGGTGATCATCGTCGACGAGTTCACCGGCCGCATCCTGGTCGGCCGCCGCTACAACGAGGGCATGCACCAGGCGATCGAGGCCAAGGAAGGGGTGGAGATCCAGCCGGAGAACCAGACCCTGGCCACCATCACCCTGCAGAACTATTTCCGCCTCTACGACAAGTTGTCCGGCATGACCGGTACCGCCGAGACCGAGGCCGCCGAGCTGCACCAGATCTACAGCCTCGGCGTGGTGCCCATCCCGACCAACAAGCCGATGATCCGCGCCGACCAGTCCGACCTGATCTACAAGACGGAAGAGGCGAAGTTCTCCGCCGTGGTCGACGACGTCACCGAGCGGCACGAGAACGGCCAGCCGGTGCTGATCGGCACCACCAGCGTCGAGCGCTCGGAGTACCTGTCCAAGCAGTTCACCAAGCGCGGCATTCCGCACAACGTGCTGAACGCGAAGTTCCACGAGAAGGAAGCGGAGATCATCGCCGAGGCGGGCCGGCCGGGCGCGGTGACCGTCGCGACGAACATGGCAGGCCGCGGTACCGACATCGTGCTCGGCGGCAACCCGGACATCATCGCCGACATCCTGCTGCGCAAGCAGGGGCTGGACCCGGTCGAGACTCCGGAGGACTACGAGCGCGCCTGGCTGCCCACCCTGGACCAGGTCAAGGCCCAGACCGCCGAGGACGCCGAGTTGGTGCGCGAGGCGGGCGGCCTCTATGTGCTCGGCACCGAGCGGCACGAGTCGCGCCGCATCGACAACCAGCTGCGCGGCCGCTCCGGCCGACAGGGCGACCCGGGGGAGTCCCGCTTCTACCTGTCGCTGGGCGACGAGCTGATGCGCCGATTCAACGGCGCCGCGCTGGAAGCGATCATGACGCGGCTGAACCTGCCCGACGACGTGCCGATCGAGGCGAAGATGGTCTCCAAGGCCATCAAGAGCGCGCAGACGCAGGTCGAGCAGCAGAACTTCGAGATCCGCAAGAACGTGCTCAAGTACGACGAGGTGATGAACCAGCAGCGCACCGTCATCTACGGCGAGCGCGATCGGATCCTGCGCGGCGAGGACATGGAGGGCCAGGTCCAGAGCATGATCACCGATGTGATCACCGCCTACGTGGATGGCGCCACCGCCGAGGGCTATGTCGAGGACTGGGATCTGGAGAAGCTGTGGACGGCGCTGAAGACGCTGTACCCGGTGAGCCTGGACTACCGGGACCTGACCGGCGAGACCGAGGTCGGCGAGGCGGGCGAGCTGACGCGCGAGGAGTTGCTCGAGGCGCTGCTGGACGACGCGCACGACGCCTACGAGCGCCGCGAGGCCGAGATCGACGGCCTGGCGGGCGAGGGCAGCATGCGCAATCTGGAACGACAGGTGCTGCTGTCGGTGCTCGACCGCAAGTGGCGTGAGCATCTCTACGAGATGGACTACCTCAAGGAGGGCATCGGTCTGCGGGCCATGGCGCAGCGCGACCCGTTGGTGGAGTACCAGCGCGAGGGCTTCGACATGTTCACCGCGATGCTCGACGGCCTGAAGGAGGAGTCGGTCGGCTTCCTGTTCAACCTGCAGGTCGAGGTGCAGCAGCCGCAGCCGGAAGGCGTCGCCGTCGGCCAGGGTCTTCGTTCGCCGGTCGGAGCGATGACCGCCCCGCGCCCGCTGCCCACCGAGGAGGCTCAGGTCGCCAACGGCCACGCCGCACCGGCGGCCCTGCGCGCCAGGGGTATCGATGACACCGCCCCGCGCGGTTTCAGCTACTCCGGCCCCGACGAGGGCGGCCGCGCCGCGGTGCACAGCGACGCCGAGGAATACGGCGTGGACGGTGGGCCGCAGCCCACCCGTCGCGAGCGCCGCGAGGCGGCCCGCGCGGAGGCGAAGGGCCGCCGCGGCCCGAAGTCGCGCCGCCGTCACTGATCCGCTGAATCACGAAGGCGCTCAGGGTTTTCCTGGGCGCCTTCGTTGTTTTCCGTATGCCGAAGCGTCTTCGCAAGGGGGATTACCGTCATGTCTGCGTGTTACACCGAACTACACCCGAACGGTGGGCGAGTCAGGAGGACCACGACGGCCTGGCCCCGCCGACGAAGTTGGAGTGCTTCTGGATTCCGCTGACCGCCGCGCATGTGCTGCAAAGTGGGCAGAGCGCGATGATCGGTCGGCTTTTCGACTGAGTCTCGGACGGCCGAGGCGATTACCAGGGATCGTTGGAGTTCAGGGCGACCAGCAGGCGGCGGATGGCCGCCACCCGGTGTTCCTTGCCCGGCAATTGGTCCAGCGCGCATTCGGGATCGGCGGGCGGACCGAGATGGGTGCAGCCCCGCGGACAGTCCTCGATGGCGTCGGCGAGGTCGGTGAAGGCGGCGATGACGTCGTCCGGCGTGATGTGCGCCAGACCGAACGACCGCACGCCCGGCGTGTCGATGACCCACCCGCCGCCGGGTAGCGGGAGCGCGACCGATTGGGTGGAGGTGTGCTTGCCCTTGCCCACCCCGGATACCTCGCCCACGGCCCGCTCCGCCTCCGGCACAAGGCGATTCACCAGCGTGGACTTGCCCACGCCGGAGTGGCCGATCAGCGCGGTGAGGTGATCGGTGAGCAGATCGAGTACCGGATCGAGCGGATCGTCGATGCCGCCGTAGACGATGGTGAGGTCGAGATCGTCGAAAGCGGCGGCGAATTCGGAATCGGCCGCCAGATCGTGTTTGGTCAAGCACAGAACCGGTTGCAGCCCACCGGCGTACGCGGCGACCATGGCGCGTTCCACGAAGCCGGTGCGCGGAGGCGGGTCGGCGAGCGCGACCACGATGAACAGCCGCTCCGCGTTGCCGACCACGATGCGCTCGAACGGATCGGTGTCGTCGGCGGTGCGGCGCAGCACCGTCCGGCGGTCGGCGACCCGGACGATGCGCGCGAGGGTATCCGGTCGCCCGGACAGGTCGCCGACCACGTCCACCTGGTCGCCGACCACGATCGGAGTGCGGCCCAGTTCCCGGGCGCGCATCGCGACGATGCGGCGATCCGGATCGCCGCCGAGCACACATCCCCACCGGCCCCGGTCGACCGAGACCACCATGGCCGGCTCGGCGTCGCTGTGCTGCGGCCGGGTCTTGGTGCGGGGACGGGAGCTACGCCCCGGACGAACCCGGACATCGGATTCGTCGTAGCTGGCCGCGGATCGTCGTCCCCGGCTCAGTGCGCCGCTCCTTCGTCGGATAGCGCGGGCGCGAGCATCTGCTCCCACAAAGCGACGAAGTTCGGCAGCGTCTTGGCCGTGGTCCCGATGTCCTCGATCTCGACGCCGGGCACCCGGAGGCCGAGAATGGCTCCCGCTGTGGCCATCCGGTGATCGGCGTAGGAGTGCCACCTGCCGCCGTGCAGTTCGGTGGGCACGATCTCCAGTCCGTCCTCGGTCTCGGTCACCTTGCCACCGAGGCGGTTGATCTCGGTGGACAGCGCGGCCAGCCGGTCGGTCTCGTGCCCGCGCAGATGGGAGATGCCGCGCAGCACGGACGGGGAGTCGGCCAGCGCGGCCAGTGCGGCGACGGTGGGCGTCAGCTCACCCACGTCGTGCAGGTCGATATCGATGCCTGCGAGCCGGTCGGGGCCGTGCACGGTGAGCACGCCGTCGAAGATCCGCGCTTCCGCACCCATCCGCACGAGGATCTCGCGGATGACGTCGCCCGGCTGCGTGGTCAGCCGCGGCCAGTGCGGGATGCTGACCGTGCCGCCCGTGATCGCGGCCGCGGCCAGGAACGGGGTGGCGTTGGACAGGTCCGGCTCGATCTCCCAGTCCACGGCGCGAATCGGCCCGTGCTCCACGGTCCAGGTCTGCGCCTTGAAGCTGTCCGCGGGCGCCTGCACCCGCACGTCGGCGCGCCGCAGCATCTCCACGGTCATCTCGATGTGCGGCATCGAGGGCAGCGCCTTGCCGTCGTGGTGCACCACCAGTCCCTCGTCGAAGCGCGCGGCCGACAGCAGCAGGCCCGAGACGAACTGCGACGACCCGGACGCGTCGATCGTCACGGTGCCGCCGCGCAGCGCGCCCTCGCCGTGCACGGTGAACGGCAGTGCGTCGCCGTCGATATCGGCGCCGAGCGAGCGCAGCGCGTCCAGGATCGTGCGCAGCGGCCGGATCCTGGCCTGTTCGTCACCGTCGAACGCGACATCGCCCGACGCCAGGGCGGCGACCGGCGGCAGGAAGCGCATCACCGTGCCCGCGAGCCCGCAGTCGACCGTGCCGCCGCCCAACGGCGCCGGGGTGACGGTCAACGTGTCGCCCGCGCCCTCGATGTCCGCACCGAGCGCGCGCAGCGCGGCGATCATCAGGTTCGTGTCCCGGCTGCGCAGCGCACCGGTGATGGTGGACGGACCGTCGGCCAGTGCGGCCAGGATGAGCGCCCGGTTCGTGATCGATTTCGATCCGGGCAGGGTCACGGTCGCGTGTACAGGGACCTCGACATGGGGCGCTGGCCAGAAGTTCACTCATCCATCATCACACGGTGCTAGTTTTCCAGCGCTTGCGGCGCTGGGTGTTCGCGGCCCTCTTGTGGCTCGCGTGTGCGCGCCCGCCGCTTGCTCCTTCGTCGCGTACGCGGCGGCCGCGCACACGCGAGCCGGGCCGCGTACGCGACGAAGGAGCAAGCGGCGGTCGCGCACACGCGAGCCATAAGAGGGCCGCGAACACGCAGCGCCGCAGGCGCTGCAAATTGAACACAGCAATTAGACACAGCTCACTACGACAGCCTGTAGTGCATCCGGCAGAATGGGCGCATGGGCAATGTCTTCGACCTGAGCACGGTGGCCAAGCGGTTTCGTTTCATCGCGGTGCTCGAGGCGATCTCCTGGCTGCTGCTGATCATCGGCATGGTGTTCAAGCGGATTCCGGAGCCGGTGCTGTGGCCGGTCAAGGTGTTCGGCATGACGCACGGCATCGTGTTCGTGCTGTTCGTCATCACCGCGATCGTGGCGGCGCGCGAGCTGGGCTGGAACGTCAAGACCACCGTCCTCGCGCTGCTGTGGAGCATTCCGCCGTTCTGCACGGTGCTGTTCGAGGTCTGGGCGGTGCGCACGGGGCGGTTGGGTGAGCTGAGCAACGCCGGTTCGGTCGAGTCCGGGGCGCCCGCATCCGCCACGTCGTGACAAACTGGAGGTCGTGAATCGACCAGCCGCACGCCGTCCTTCGCCCGCTGTCGCCGCCGCCATGTCCGGCGCGGTCGATCTGTCCAGCCTGAAGCAGCCCGCCGGTGGCGGGGGCGCTCCGGCCGGTGGCGACTACGCGGTATCCGAGGCCGATTTCGAGACCAAGGTGCTGCGTCGTTCGATGCAGGTGCCGGTGGTGGTCGTGCTGTACTCGCAGCGCAGTCCGGGCAGCGTCGAACTGGTGCGAACGCTGGAGCGACTGGTGGCCGCCGACGGCGGCAGCTGGGACCTGGCGATCGTCGAGGCCGAGGCCAACATGCGCATCGCGCAGGCGCTGCGGGTGCAGGGCATCCCGACGGTCATCGCGATCGCGGCAGGGCAGCCGCTGGCCGATTTCGAGGGCGCCCAGCCGGAGCCGCAGGTGCGGCAGTGGCTGAACGCCGTGGTCGACGCGGTTGCGGGCAAGCTGGAGGGTGGCGGGGAGCCGCAGCCGCAGGCCGAGGACCCGCGTTTCGCGGCGGCCGAGGCGGCGCTCGAGCACGGTGACCTGGCCGGCGCCGAGGCGGCGTACCAGGCGATTCTCGACGCGGAGCCGACGAACGACGAAGCCAAGGGCGCGCTGCGTCAGCTGCGCTTCCTCGCGCGGGCCCAGGAGCTGCCGGAGTCGGCGATCGAGGATGCCGATGCCGACCCGTCGAACGTCGATGCCGCGATTCGCGCCGCCGATCTCGAATTGTTCCAGCAGCGGCCCGAAGCGGCCTTCGATCGGCTGATCGGCGTCGTCAAGCGCACTTCCGGCGACGAGCGCACCAAGGCGCGCACCCGCCTGCTCGAGCTGTTCGAGCTGTTCGATCAGGCCGAGCCGTTCGTCGTGGCCGCGCGCCGCAAGCTGGCCGCGGCGCTGTACTGAGCCGCCGCGCGGGGCGGTCCGCGAACCAGCCGGCCGCGTCACCGCCCCTGGTGGCGCCCAGGCGTCGGGTATCCGATCCGGGGCGGTGTTGTGACCGACCTGCGCTACCGGTCGCGATGACCATCGGTCGCCGCTCATAGTGGGCGTCCGCCGAGTCTGCTCTGGATTCGCGCATCGGACTCGGGTCTCGCACCGAGGCGTCAGCCGCTCACCTGAGTCCGTGCTTCGGGGACCGGCGCACGTCGGGGTCGGGCATGGCTCGGTTCGCCGGGCGACTCGTCAGGCGGGGCGCAGCCAGACCGCGCCGTGGGGTGCGAGCGTCACGGTGGCCGAGGCGGGACGGTCGTGCCACGGCTCGGCGCTCGCCGTCACCTCGCCCAAGTTGCCGAGGCCGGAGCCGCCGTAGTCCGCGGCGTCGCTGTTGAGGATCTCCAGCCATGAGCCCGCGTGCGGCAGGCCGATCCGGTACGCGTCGTGCGCCGACCCGGAGAAGTTGTAGACGCAGGCGACAACGGAGCCGTCGGAGCCGTAGCGCAGGAACGCCAGCACGTTGTTCGCGCGGTCGTCCGCCTCGATCCAGGCGTAGCCACCGGGTGTGGTGTCCTGGCTCCACAGGGCGGGGTGGGCGCGGTAGACGGCGTTCAGGTCACGCACCAGCGTGGTGATGCCTTGGTGCAGCGGGTTGTCCCGTTCGTGCCAGTCCAGACCGCGATCGTGTGACCACTCCCGGAACTGGCCGAAATCCTGGCCCATGAACAGCAGTTGTTTACCCGGGTGGGCCCACATGTAGGCCAGCAGCGCGCGCACGCCCGCGGCTTTGGCGAAATCGTCGCCCGGCATTCTGGTCCACAGCGTGCCTTTGCCGTGCACGACCTCGTCGTGGCTGATCGGCAGCACGTAGTTCTCGCTCCAGGCGTAGACCAGTGAGAAGGTGATCTCGTTGTGGTGCCAGGAGCGGTGCACCGGGTCGCGGCCGAGGAACCCGAGGGTGTCGTGCATCCAGCCCATGTTCCATTTCATGGTGAAGCCGAGACCGCCGACGTCGATGCCACGGGTGACGCCGGGCCAGGTGGTGGACTCCTCTGCGATCGTCACGACGCCGGGGTGATGCCGATGCAGCGTCTCGTTGAGGTCCTGCAGGAAGTCGACGGCCTCCAGGTTTTCCCGGCCGCCGTGCACGTTGGGCTCCCACTGGCCTTCGGCGCGGGAGTAGTCCAGGTAGAGCATGGAGGCGACCGCGTCGACGCGCAGGCCGTCGATGTGGAATTCCTCGACCCAGTAGCGAGCGTTGGCGATGAGGAAGTTGCGTACCTCGTGTCTGCCGAAGTCGAACACGTAAGTGCCCCAGTCGAGTTGCTCGCCCCGGCGCGGGTCGGCGTGCTCGTAGAGCGGAGTGCCGTCGAATCGGGCCAGCGCCCACTCGTCGCGCGGGAAGTGGGCGGGGACCCAGTCCAGCAGGACGCCGATGCCCGCCGCGTGCATGCGGTCGACGAACGCTCGGAAGTCGTCCGGGGAACCGAATCGCGCCGTCGGCGCGTAGTAGGAGGTGACCTGGTAGCCCCACGAGCCGCCGAACGGATGCTCGGCGATGGGGAGCAGCTCGATGTGGGTGTATCCGGTCGCCCGCACGTACTCGGCGAGTTGGTCGGCCAGTTCGCGGTAGCCGAGGCCGGGCCGCCAGGAACCGAGATGCACCTCGTAGACGCTCATCGGGGCGCGGGTGGGATCGGTGGCCGCGCGCTGCCCGAGCCAGGCGCTGTCCTGCCACACGTAATGGCTTTCGGTGACCACCGACGCCGTGGCCGGTGGTAGTTCGGTGGCGAATGCCAGCGGGTCGGCGTGATCGACGGTCCGCCCGTCGGCGCCGTGCACGCGGTATTTGTACTTGGCGCCCGGCTCGACACCCGGGATGAAGACTTCCCAGATCCCGGACGACCCCAGCGCGCGCATGGGCGCGGTGGTGCCGCTCCAGCCGTCGAAGTCCCCGATCACGGTGACGCCGCGCGCGTTCGGCGCCCATACCGCGAACGACGTGCCCGCGACGTCACCGTCGAGGGTGCTGTAGCGGCGCGGGTGCGCCCCGAGCACGTCCCACAGGCGTTCGTGGCGGCCTTCGCCGATCAGGTGCAGGTCGAGTTCGCCGAGCGTGGGCAGGAAGCGGTAGCCGTCGGCGCCGATGACGGTCTGGCCGCCGGGGTAGGTCGTCACGACGCGATAGTCATCGATCTCCGGGTACGGCAGCACCGCGGCGAATACGCCGTGGCCCACGGACTTCAGCACGTGGTCGTCGCCGCCGACCCGCACCGACACGGTTTCGGCGTGCGGGCGCAGCACCCGCACGGCGGTGCCGTCCGGATGGGGGTGTGCGCCGAGCACGGTGTGCGGGTCGGTATGGGTGCCCGCCGCGAGCAGCATGAGGTCGCGACGTTTCATCGCAGCGTCCTGCGGTAGGACAGCTCGGTGCGAGCCTGCTGGGAGACCGGGGGCAGGGCGATGATGTGCGCCACGGCCCGCGCGGGGTCCAATCGCACGTAATTGGTTTGGGCCCAGTGGTATTCCTCGCCGCTGACCTCGTCGTACACCACCGGGTGGTCGTGCCACTCGCGGCCGATCGCGGGCAGGTCGAGCGAGAGCATGCCCCATTCGGCGCCGAAAGGATTGAGATTCACCACGACCAGCACCGCGTCGCCACTTGCGGGATCGAGCTTGGAATAGGCGATCAGCGCGTCGTTGTCCACGTGGTGGAAATGCAGGCAGCGCAGCTGTTGCAAGGCGGGGTGGGCCCGGCGGATCTCGTTGAGCCGAGTGAGCCAGGGTTCCAGCGATTCTCCGCGCGCCAGCGCCTCGGCGAACGGGCGCGGGCGCAGCTCGTATTTCTCCGAATCGAGGTACTCCTCGCTGTCCGGGCGCACCGCCTGATGCTCGAACAGCTCGAAGCCGGAGTAGACGCCCCAGGTGGGCGCGAGGGTGGCGGCCAGGACGGCGCGGATGGCGAACATGCCCGGCCCGCCGTGCTGGAGGCTCTCGTGCAGGATGTCCGGGGTGTTCACGAAGAGGTTCGGGCGGGCCTCGTCGGCCTTCGCGGCCAATTCGTTGCCGAACTCGGTCAGCTCCCATTTGGCCACGCGCCAGGTGAAATACGTGTAGGACTGGCTGAATCCGCGCCGGGCGAGCCCGTAGAGCCGGGCGGGGCGGGTGAACGCCTCGGACAGGAAGATGACGTCCGGGTCGGTGCGCCACACGTTCGCGATCAGCCACTCCCAGAAGTCAGCGGGCTTGGTGTGCGGATTGTCGACGCGGAAGATGTTGACGCCCAAGCCGATCCAGTGTTTGACGACGCGCAGCACTTCGGCGTAGAGGCCGTCGGGGTCGTTGTCGAAGTTGACCGGATAGATGTCCTGGTACTTCTTCGGCGGGTTCTCGGCGTAGGCGATGGTGTTGTCGGGCAAGGTGGTGAACCACTCGGGGTGCGCCTCGACCCACGGATGATCCGGCGCGCATTGCAAGGCGAGGTCGAGCGCGACCTCGAGGCCCAGTTCCCGCGCCGCCCTGACGAACTCGGCGAAATCGGCTTCGGTGCCCAATTCCGGATGCACGGCGTCGTGACCGCCGTGCCGCGAGCCGATGGCCCACGGCGAGCCGACGTCGCCGGACTCCGCCGTGAGCGCGTTGTTGCGGCCCTTGCGGTTGACCTCGCCGATCGGGTGGATCGGCGGCAGGTACACCACGTCGAAGCCCATGGCGGCGATGCGCGGAAGGTCCTTGGCCGCGGTGACGAAGGTGCCGTGAACCGGCTCGCCGGTGGCGTCGCGGCCGCCGGTCGAGCGCGGAAAGAACTCGTACCAGGAGCCGTAGAGCGCGCGGTGCCGCTCGACCAGGACGGTGTGCTGCGGCCCGCGGGTGACCAGGTCGCGCAGCGGCGTGGCGCGCAGGATCCCGGCGACCTCCTCGGTGAAGGCCGGGGCCACCCGTGCGGGGAGTTGCTCGTCACCGCGCAGCGCGGCGGCGACCGCGCGCAAGCGCTCGAACTGTTTCTTCGGGACGGCCTGCGCCGCGCGGTCGAACAGGCGGGCGCCCAGCTCGAGATCGTTGGCCAGATCGACGGCGCTCTGCCCGACGGCAAGCTTCGCCTCGATCGCCGATCGCCAGGTCGCGATCGGATCGCTCCAGCCTTCGATCCGGTAGGTCCAGGCTCCCGGCGTGTTCGGTGTGAAGGTCGCGTTGAAGACGTCGGGCTCGTAGTCCGGCGTCATGCGGACGCGGGCGGGTCGCGACGCGCCGGGGGCGCGCACGACGAGTGTGGCGGCGACGGCGTCGTGCCCCTCGCGCCAAACCACGGTGCGCACCGGGAATACCTCGCCGACCACCGCCTTGGCGGGCCGGCCGCCTGGGATGGACGGGGCAGTGTCATCGATAGCGATGCGGCCGGTCACGGACCCCAACCTACCGGCAACCGGCCTTTCGGACCGGACCAGCCGATTTTTCGTGCCCGTTTGCTGGCCTCTCACGGTGGCGGGCCAGCTGGGCATTCGCCTCAGCGTGCGTCGGCGGCGAGGCCCAGGCCGAGCGCGACCAGCACCGCGCCGAGCGCACGCTCTACCCGCTGCCGGATACCGGTGCGGCGCAACCAGGCGCCCGCGCGGTCGGCGGCCATGACCACGCCGACGCACCACGCGGTGTCGATCACCAACTGGATCAGCGCCAGGATCACCATCGTGGGCAGCACCGGCCCCTCGGACGGAAGGAATTGGGGAAGGATTGTCAATCCGAAAATCGCCGCCTTGGGGTTGGCCGCGATCGAGATCAGCGAGGCGCGGAACGCGGCGGCGGGCGTGTGACCCGCCGGGAGCATCCTCGTCATCGCGCTGCCGAACTCCTCGCTACCACGGGCATTCCGCCACGCCTGCACGCCGAACCAGATCAGGACCAGCGCGCCGATGACGTGCACGGCCGTGTTCATGGCGCGGTTCGCGACGAGTAGGACGGACAGTCCCGCCCCGCCCGCCAGCGTCCAGCCGAGTACGCCGATCTCGTTCCCGGCCACCGCCGCCAGGCCCGCGGTGCGGCCGTCCCGCACCGCGCGCTGCAGGAACAGTGCGGTCGCAGGACCGGGCAGCGCGGCGATGAGCAGGCAGGCCGGAAGGAATTGCGGAAGAACGTCGACCCAGTGCGGCATCAGCCGATGCTGTCATCCCGGTCCTGCTCGGGCTACCGATTTTCCCGCTTT
Organism: Nocardia sp. NPDC051911; assembly: GCF_040681035.1. Classification (NCBI taxonomy): domain Bacteria; kingdom Bacillati; phylum Actinomycetota; class Actinomycetes; order Mycobacteriales; family Nocardiaceae; genus Nocardia; species Nocardia sp. NPDC051911. The sequence goes on along the minus strand of NZ_JBFAXY010000018.1, from coordinate 15,905 downwards.
CGGAAGCGAGGTGCCCGGGTGGCCACAGACGGGGCTCGCTCGTCCACTGGGTGGCCACCCGGGCGCTCAACTCGACATGCCCGAACCGTCGATCAGGGCATGACCATGCACGCGAAGCCGAGGTTCATCCCGTTGCCCACCGTCATCACCGGTGAGGTCCAAGCGGGCGTGGCGCCTTGTGTCGCGGAAATGGTGTGTTGCCCGGTCGCCTCGGGGATCCAGACCGTGGTGGCCTGGCTGCCGACCACCGGTGCGGGGTTCGGTGAGAAGGTGCCCCCGGCACTGTCGGCGAACTGAACCGATTCGGTCGAGGGATTGTTGTCCACCGTCGCCGTCACCCGGTACTGGCAGTTGGTTCCGTAGTTTCCGAAGCCGAAACTGGTGCCTTGGGCCGGGCTTGCGGTCGCCGTCGTGACCGCCGCGCCGGCGGTGGGTGCGACGAGAACGAATGCCGCCGCGAGCGCTCCGAACCCTGTGATCGCTGCTCCAGCGCGCGACCAGCGCCGATCGCGGGCGCGATTTGGGTGTGCTGTCATCCACATCTCGATCACTCCCGTACTGATTCGGTTGGTGCGGCCGGTTGGTCCGCACAGCTTGTGGGTTTGCCCCGCGTTCCGGAGTTCACAAGCGAGCGCGGGTCTCGATCGGGTAGCGGGCACGGGGGTGCCGGTGTGCGGCGTGTGGCCGTTCCGTGACGATGAAGAGCGTTATGCTGCCGGGAAACACGCTGGTCGGAAGGTTGTTCCTGGCCGTGGTCGGGCAGGGCGCCTCCCGCGGTCGGCGTGTAGGTTCTACCCAATGAAGGCATTGCGTCGTTTCACCGTCCGTGCCCATCTGCCCGAGCGCCTGGCCGCCCTGGGGGAGCTCGCCACGAATCTGCGCTGGTCGTGGCATCCGCCGACGCAGGACCTGTTCGCCGCGCTCGATCCCCAGCGGTGGCAGGAGATGGGGCACGACCCGGTCCGGATGCTGGGCGAGGTGCCCGCGGCGCGGCTGGACGAGCTTGCCGCCGACCCCGGCTACGTCGCGCGTGTGGACTCCGCGGCGGCGGACCTGCGCGAGTACTTGGCCGCGCCGGGGTGGTTCCAGCGCCGGGCGGGCGAGGAAGGGGTGCGGGGCATCGCCTACTTCTCGATGGAGTTCGGCGTCACCGAGGTGTTGCCGAATTATTCGGGCGGCCTTGGCATTTTGGCCGGAGACCACCTGAAGGCCGCCTCCGACCTCGGCCTGCCGCTGATCGGCGTGGGATTGCTGTACCGCTCGGGCTACTTCCGGCAGTCGCTGACGACGGACGGCTGGCAAGCCGAGCACTATCCGGCGCTGGATCCGCAGGGCTTGCCGCTGCGGGCGCTCACCTCCGGCGGTTCGCCCGTGCTCATCCACGTCGCGATGCCCGACCGCAGGGTGCTGCGTGCTCGGGTGTGGATCGCGCAGGTCGGCCGGGTTCCGCTGCTGCTGCTCGACTCCGACATCGCCGAGAACGACCCGGAGTTGCGTGCGGTGACCGACCGGCTCTATGGAGGTGACCAGGAGCATCGCATCCGTCAGGAGATTCTCGCTGGCATCGGCGGTGTGCGGGCGGTGCGCGCGTACACCGCGTCCGCCGGACTGCCCGATCCCGATGTGTTCCACATGAACGAGGGCCACGCGGGTTTCCTCGGCGTGGAGCGGATCCGCGAATTCGTCGCGGCCGGGCAGGATTTCGATTCCGCGCTCGCCGCCGTTCGGGCGGGCACGGTGTTCACCACGCATACTCCGGTCCCGGCGGGCATCGACCGGTTCCCCATGCCGATGGTGCGGCGTTATTTCGGCGGCGCGCACGGGGAATCCGAATCCGCTCTGCTGCCGGGGCTTTCGGTGGACCGGATCGTGGCTCTCGGCCGGGAGGCCGATCCGTCGGTCTTCAACATGGCGCACATGGGCTTGCGCCTGGCGCAGCGCGCCAACGGCGTGTCGAAGCTGCACGGCGAGGTGAGCCGGTCCATGTTCGCCTCGCTGTGGCCGGGCTTCGACCCGGCCGAGGTGCCGATCGGTTCGGTCACCAACGGTGTGCACGCCACCACCTGGGCCGCGCGCGAGTGGGTGGACAAGGCGCGCGAACACATCGGCGCGGAGCTGGTCGAGGAGGGGCGCGGCTGGGAACGGCTGCGCGACGTCGATCTCACCGAGTTGTGGTCGACCCGCAACACCCTGCGCGGCATCCTCGTCGAGGAGGTGCGCCGCAGGCTGCGCGTGTCCTGGTTGCAGCGTGGCGCCGCGGAGGCCGAACTCGGCTGGGTGAACGGCGTTTTCGACCCCGATGTGCTGACCGTCGGGTTCGCCCGGCGAGTGCCGACCTACAAGCGCCTCACCCTGATGCTGCGCGATCCGCAGCGGCTGCGCGCCCTGCTGCTGGATCCGCGGCGGCCGATGCAACTGGTCGTCGCGGGTAAGAGTCATCCGGCCGACGACGGCGGCAAGGCGCTGATCCAGCAGGTGGTCCGCTTCGCCGACGATCCCGAGGTGCGGCACCGGATCGTCTTCCTTCCCGACTACGACATATCAATGGCTCGCTACCTGTACTGGGGCTGCGACGTCTGGCTGAACAATCCGCTGCGCCCGCTCGAGGCCTGCGGCACCTCCGGCATGAAATCCGCGCTGAACGGCGGGCTCAATCTCTCCATCCGCGACGGCTGGTGGGACGAGATGTACGACGGCGAGAACGGGTGGGCCATTCCGACCGCGGAGGGCGTCCGGGACGAGCACCGCCGCGACGATCTGGAGGCCGCCGCGCTCTACGACTTGTTCGAGCGTGCGGTGGCGCCGCGTTTCTACGAGCGCGACGCGTCCGGGATGCCGGTGCGCTGGGTCGAGATGGTTCGCCACACGTTGCAGACCTTGGGGCCGAAGGTGCTGGCTTCCCGGATGGTCCGCGACTACGCGGTGGAGTACTACGCTCCCGCCGCCGCGGCGTCGCAGCGGGCGACGGCCGACGATTTCGCGGTGGCGCGCGCCATCGCCGAGTACCGCCACCGGGTCGAGTCGGCGTGGCCCTCGGTCAAGGTGATCCAGGTGGACAGTGCGGGGCTGCCGGACACGCCGGTGATCGGGGCGCGGCTGTCGCTCACCGCGCGGGTCGAGCTCGGTGGCTTGAGCGTGCCGGACGTGGTGGTGCAGGCGGTGCTCGGCCGGGTCTCGTCGACCGACGATCTCTCCGACACCACGACGATCCCGATGACGCACGTCGGGTCCGACGCGGGCGCCGAGCTGTTCACCGTGGACACGCCGCTGCCGCTGTCCGGCGCGGTCGGGTACACCGTGCGGGTGCTGCCGCACAACGATCTGCTGGCCTCCGACGCCGAATTCGGACTGGTCTCCGCTCCGAGCGCTTGACCCCGGTGGCGCCGGTCACGGTGGCGCCGCCGTGGGTGTCGCGGGCAGTGAACCGTCGGCTACCGTGCCCTTGGCCCGCCCCGAATCGTTCCTGTACTGGAGTCACCCATGGTCACCGACGTTCTGCACCGGACCCGAGGACGCCTCGACGGATACTTCGGGGTTCGCTCGACCGGCTCGACCGTGAAGCGCGAACTCATGGCGGGGACGGTCACGTTCCTCGCCATGTCGTACGTCCTCGCGGTCAACCCCGCCGTGCTCGGCGATCAGGGCGCGCTGGGTGACAAAGGCATCCCGATGCAGGCGGTGTTCACCGCGACCGCTGTCGCCGCGGTATTCGGCACGCTGGTCATGGGGCTGTGGGCGCGATATCCGATCGCGCTCGCGCCGGGCATGGGACTCAACGCCTTCTTCGCCTACACGGTGGTGCTCGGCATGGGGATTCCCTGGCAGGTCGCGCTGTCGGGCACGTTCCTGTCCGGCGCCATCTTCTTCGTCCTGGCGGTGACGCGGATTCGCGAACGCATCCTCAACGCGATCCCGATGCAATTGAAGCTCGCCGTGGGCGCCGGCATCGGACTGTTCGTCGCCTTCCTCGGCTTGAAGAACGCCGGGATCGTGGTGAACAGCGAGGCGACGCTGGTCACCCTGGGCGACTTCACCAAGGGCACCACCTTGCTCGCGCTGTTCGGGTTGCTGGTGACCGTGGTGTTCCTCGTGCGCGGCTGGCACGGCGCCGTGCTCTACGGCATCGTCCTGACCACCCTCGTCGGCATCGTCAGCGGCTTGGTCGCGCTCCCCAAGGGCTTGTTCGCCGCGCCGCATGGGCTCGAGCAGACCTTCGGTCAGGCGATCGTCCATCTGCCCGACGCGTTCACCGGTCAGATGGTCGTGGTGGTGCTGACCATGCTGTTCGTCGACTTCTTCGACGCATCCGGCACGCTGATCGGCGTCGCGAACCAGGCCGGGCTGCTGGACGCGAACGGTAAGTTGCCGCGCGCGGCGAGCGCGCTGGCGGCGGACTCGGTGGGCACCATGGCGGGTGCGGTCATCGGCACCTCGACCACCACCGCCTACGTGGAATCGACCGCGGGCGTCTCGGCGGGCGGACGGACCGGGCTGACCGCCCTCACCACGGCGGGCTGGTTCTTCGTGGCCATGTTCTGTTTTCCGATCTTCGCGGTCGTCGCGGGCTCCAGCGAGGTGACCGCGCCCGCGCTCATTGTGGTCGGCATCCTGATGGCCCGATCGCTGGGGCAGATCGACTGGAACCGCCTGGAGTACTCGGTGCCCGCGTTCATCACCATTGTGATGATGCCGCTGACGTACTCGATCGCCAACGGCCTGGCCATGGGGATGCTGCTGTACCCGGTGGTCATGGCGGCCAAGGGCCGCGTCAAGGATGTGCATCCGGCGATGTGGGCACTGATGCTGGTGTTCCTCGGCTACTTCTTTTTCCTCGCGGAATGACTTTCCGCTCGCCCGAGCGCTGAACCATCCTTCCCGCCCGACCGTGGAATAGACCGAGAGGTTGGGTAGTTGCCCCCGTTCGTGCGATAATCGGACCGCAGTCCGCTTTCTTCGCCGAAGTAACGATCATGTCCGGGAACGACAGCGCAGGGATGAGGACCACCATGACGATCAAATCCGTACTCGACAGAACCGGAACCGATTCCGAGCTGGACCGAATCGCCCCCGACATCGGCCTGCTGGTCGTGCGAGTCGCTTTCGGCGGCCTGCTCGCGGCGCACGGCGCGCAGAAGCTGTTCGGCTGGTGGGGCGGGCCCGGTCTGCAAGCCAACGCCGACGGCTTCGAGAAGATGGGCTACAACCCGGGCAAGGTATTCGGGACGCTGGCGGGGCTGAGCGAATTAACCGGCGGCCTCCTCTTGCTGCTCGGTCTGCTGACGCCGCTGGCCGGGGCGATCGTGCTGGGCACGATGATCAACGCGATCAACGCCACCTGGGCCGGTGGCCTGCTGGGCGGTTACGAGATGGGTCTGCTGTTCGCGGTGGTCGGCGCGGCGCTGCCCTTCACCGGGCCGGGTAAGTTCTCGTTGGACGCCGGGCGTCCGTGGGAGCGACACGGATTCGTGTGGGGTGTGGGAGCGCTGATCCTCGCCGTCGCCGCGGGCGTGCTCACGCTGATCCTGAAGTGGGTGCTCTGAGCCTGCGGCGCAGACGGATTCGCGGCGCTCGCGTTGCCGGCCACGCTGTTCGAGGTGGCGTGGTGGCCGTGCGCCGTTGTCACACCTTCGCCGCGGCGGCCAGCCTGCTCAGTGCTTTGACCACGACCTCAGGGTCGGCCGTCTCCCAGTACGGCGGTAGCGACGCGCGCAGGTATCCGCCATAGCGAGCGGTCGCGAGGCGGGAATCCAGGATGGCCACCACACCGCGATCGTCGACGCTGCGCAGCAGGCGGCCGGTGCCCTGCGCGAGCAGCAGAGCCGCGTGGTTGGCGGCCACGGTCATGAAGCCGTTGCCGCCACGCATCTCCACGGCGCGTTGCCTAGCCGCCAGCAGCGGATCGTCCGGGCGGGGAAAAGGGATGCGGTCGAGGATCACCAGACTCAGCGACGGTCCAGGCACGTCGACGCCCTGCCACAGCGACAGCGTGCCGAACAGGGAGGTCTCCGGGTCGTCGGCGAACTTGCGGACCAACGCGCCTGTCGCGTCCTCGCCCTGGCACAGCACCGGTGTGTGCAACCGTTCGCGGAGTGCGTCGGTGGCCGCGCGGGCGGCGCGCATCGAGGAGAACAAGCCGAGGGTGCGTCCGCCCGCGGCCGTGATCAGTCGCTCGATCTCGTCCAGGTAGGCAGGTGCGAGCCCGTCGCGGCCCGGCGCGGGCAGGTGTTTGGCGACGTAGAGGATGCCGGACTTGGCATGGTCGAACGGTGACCCGACATCGAGCGAACTCCAGCGCACGCTGTCGGCGTCCGACGGCGCCTGCGCCCCGTTCGCGGTGGCCGGGTCGGTGCGATTGCCCGACTGCGCGGGCAGGCCCCAGGTGACCGCGAGGCCGTCGAACGAGCCGCCGATCTGCAACGTGGCGGAGGTGAGCACGACGGTCGCGGCGCCGAAGAGTCTGCTGCGCAGCAGCCCGCCCACCGACAGCGGCGCCATCCGCAGCGACCGGCGCACGACGCCCCGGATCTCGTCGGCGGCCAGCCAGATGACGTCGCGGCGGGCGGCGGGATCGGGCTCGTCGAACGCCGTCAGCGCGCGGACCGCGCTGTCGTGCACCTCGTCGAGCGCGGCCAAGGCCATGGTGCGGGCGGCGGAACTCTCCGGGTCGCCCTGCGCTGTGGTGCTGCCAGGGGGCGCGAGCGCGGTGCGCGCGTTCCACGCGCCGTCGCGGACCAGGGCCAGTACCGGGGCCACGCCGTCGGGCAGGGTGTCCCACCGGGCGGCGGGCAGCTCGTCCAGCACGGTGTGCCAGGCCTCTGCGGCGCCCTCCAGGCGGTCGACCTCCTGCTCGTCGATGAGCTTGGCGCAACGCCGGGCTGCCGCGCTGATCGCGGCGGAGGTCAGTTCGGCGGTGGCCACGCCGGTGACCCGGTCGACCAGCTCATGCGCCTCATCGATGACCACGACGTCGTGTTCGGGGAGCACCTGGATGCCGCTGATCGCGTCGATGGCCAGCAGCGCGTGGTTGGTCACCACCACGTCGGCCTGCGCCGACTCGGTTCTGGCGCGTTCGGCGAAGCAATCCTGGCCGAAGGAGCAACGCGACTTGCCCAGGCATTCCCGCGATGACACGCTCACCTGCCGCCAGGCCCGATCGCTCACGCCGGGAGCGAGTTCGTCGCGGTCGCCGGTGTCGGTGTCGGAGGCCCATTCGTTGAGCCGTTGCACTTCGCGACCGAGGCGCGAGATCGCGAACGCGTCGAACAACTCCGCTTCGGCGGGCTCGTCCGGTACGGCGCTGTTGATCTTGTTCAAGCACAGATAGTTGTTGCGGCCCTTGAGGATGGCGAACTTCGGCGTGCGTCCCAACGGGCCGCTGAGCGCCTCGGCCAAGCGCGGAAGGTCACGGTCGACCAGCTGACGTTGCAGCGCGATCGTGGCCGTGGAGACCACCACCGTGCGGCCGGTGCGCACGGCGTGGCGCAGGCTCGGCACCAGATACGCCAGCGACTTGCCGGTGCCCGTGCCCGCCTGCACGGCGAGATGCTCCTTGGTATCGATCGCGTGGTCCACCGCCGCGGCCATCGTCACCTGCCCGGCGCGCTCCTTGCCGCCCAGCGCGTGTACGGCGGTAGCCAGAAGATCGGATACGGGGGGCAGTTCGGGCACGCCAGCAGCCTACTCGGCGCCTCCGACAGGGCAGGGCGGTCGCGGAGACCGGACGGTCTATCGGGTGATGCCGCCTTCCAGGTCGACGCCGGCCCCGCGCATGCGGTCCAGCGCGAGGGCGACCGTTTCGGGTGCGACTCCCGCGGTGAGATCGAGCAGGACGCGGGTGTCGAAACCCTCGATGCGCGCGTCCAGCGCGGTGGCGCGCACGCAGTGATCGGTCGCGATGCCCACCACGTCGACGGCGTCGACGCCGCGGTCGTGCAGCCAGTCGGCCAGCCCGGTGCCGTCCTCGGTCGTGCCCTCGAACCCGGAGTAGGCCGCCGAGTACGCGCCCTTGGAGAAGACCGCATCGATGGGTTCGGTGGTCAGGGCGGGGTGGAAGTCGGCGCCCGGCGTGCCGACCCGGCAGTGCGGCGGCCAGCTGTCGATGTAGTCGGGCGCGTCGGAGAAATGCGCACCGGGATCGATGTGATGATCGCGGGTGGCCACGATCGCGCCGTAGTTCGCCGCCGCGAGGTGCTCACTGATCCGGGCCGCCACGGCGGCGCCGCCCGCGACCGCGAGCGAACCGCCCTCGCAGAAATCGTTCTGGACGTCGACGATGATCAGTGCCCGGGTCATGGCGACCTCCCGCGATGTGGCTGAACAACTGTTTCAGATTCTGCCGCTCGGTCGGACGCTCGTTCAGCCGACTCGCGGGAAATTCACATGCGCGCGATGTAAACGCGGCCTGCGCCCACGGTGATTACCGGGTGCCCCTTTCGTCGGCGGCCGGATGCGCCGCCTTCCAGCACGGAGACCCTCATGAGCCCTGCCAAACTGTTCCGCAGCGTAATCGTCGCCACCACCGTGTTCCTGGCGGTCTTCTTCCTGCTCGGCTCCCGCCCCGCGGAGCCGTCGGCATGGGTGTGGTTCGGGATCACCGGAGTGGTGTTCGCGCTGCTCTTCGCCGCCGGGCTGCGGCTGGTGACCCGCGTCGACGAGCGCAGGCGCTGACCTCAGACGAAGGTGGTCACCACGGCGGGTTCACCCGCCGACAGCTTGAGGCCCTCCCACGGCAGGCTGATCAGTCCGCGCGCGACCAGGTCGCGGCTCTCGGCGAGGGTGGGCAGGTCATCGACCTGCTTGCCCTCCCGGATCAAGGGGACCAGCAGCTCATGGGATCGGAAGCCGTTGCGGGGCGGCATCGGCCCCGCCGCCGGATAGACGATCTCCTCGACGATCGTGCCGGTGTCGCGGGCCAAGCGGAGCGCCTTCTTCGTACCGCCACGAGACTGCTTGTGGCTGCTGCGTTTGGCGACCGGCACCCCTTCGACTTCGACCAGCTTGTAGACCATCCCGGCCGTCGGCGCGCCGGAGCCGGTGACCAGGGCCGTTCCGACACCGTAGACGTCGACCGGTTCGGCGCGCAGCGCGGCGATGGCGTACTCGTCGAGATCGCCGGAGACCACGATGCGGGTCTTGGTGGCCCCGAGCGCGTCGAGCTGGTCGCGCACCTGCCTGGCCAGGACACCGAGATCGCCGGAGTCGATCCGCACGCCGCCCAGCTCTGTTCCCGCGACCTCGATGGCCGTCGCGACGCCCCTGGTGATGTCGAAGGTGTCCACCAGCAGCGTCGTCCCGACTCCCAGCGTCTGCACCTGGCTGCGGAACGCTTCGGCCTCGTGCGCCCCGTCGGGGCCGCTGTGCAGCAGGACGAACGCGTGCGCGCTGGTGCCCGCCCCCGGGATCCCGTAGCGGCGTACCGCCTCCAAGTTCGAGGTGGCGTCGAAACCGGCGAGATACGCGGCGCGCGCGCAGTCCGCCGCGGCCAGCTCGTGGGTGCGCCGGGAGCCCATCTCGATCATCCGGCGGCCGCCCGCGGCGCTGACCATCCGTGCCGCGGCGGCCGCGATCGCGCTGTCGTGATTGAGAATCGAGAGAACCAGCGTCTCCAGCACGACGCATTCGGCGAAGCTGCCGCGCACCGAGAGGATCGGGGAGCCGGGGAAGTACAGCTCGCCCTCTGGGTAGCCGTCGATGTCGCCGGTGAACCGGTAGTCACGCAGCCAGTCCAACGTCCGCCGATCCGAGAACGAGGCGGCGACGGACAGTTCCGCATCGCCGAACCGGAACTGCCGCAGCGCGTCGAGCACCCGGCCGGTACCCCCGACCACGCCGTAGCGGCGACCGTTTGGCAAACGTCTAGCGAACACCTCGAAGGTGCACTGCCGATGCGCCGAACCATCGGCGAGCGCCGCGGCGAGCATGGTCAGTTCGTACTGGTCGGTCAGCAGTGCCGTGCTGGTCACGCCGTCACGCAGGTCCACGCTGTCACTGTAGACAGAACGGTCGGCTCACGCCGTCCGGCATCGGCCCGGTGAACCGGCGAAAACCCGAATCGGGGCTGCGTGGGTGTTGTTTATCCGGTGTCGAGTCGTACCCTTGACCCTATGGCCTTGTGCAACACAGTCCGGGGTGACGTCGTTGTGGACGCCGCGAACGCGACATTGTCGGCGGCACAGGCGACACCCGAAGCGGTGGAGTACACCGAGATCCTGGAGGCGGAGGACCGCCCGTGGGTGACCGTGGTCTGGGACGATCCGGTCAATCTCATGCACTACGTCACGTATATCTTTCAGAAGCTTTTCGGCTACAGCAAAGCGAAGGCGACCGAGCTGATGCTCAAGGTCCACAACGAGGGCAAGGCGGTGGTCTCGTCCGGTTCCCGCGACAAGATGGAACACGATGTCCAGCGGCTGCACGCCGCCGGACTTTGGGCCACCATGCAGCGGGACGACTGACCAGCGCGACTACCCTGACGCCGTGCGCAAGTGGAGCAGGAAGAACTCGCTGAGCGGTCTCAAACTGCGATCCGAAATGGACGCACGTGAGGCCAACGTGCTTCGGTCCCTGGTCGGTGCGGTCTCCGGACTGCTCACCGAGCGCGCCGGGTCGGCGCCCGACGACGACTTGGCCGCCCTCACCGGACTGCGATCCGGCAACACCGTCCCGCCGGAGGATCCGCGGCTGCGCAGACTGCTGCCGGACTTCCACCGCAACGAGCCCGGCTCGCCGGACGCCGAACGCGCCGACCTCAACAGCGCGCTGCGCGGTCTGCACGAGCCCGACATCATCGACGCCAAGCTGGCGGCGGGCTCGGTCGTGCTGGACACCGTGCCGAGCGCGGGCGGCAAGATCGTCATCACCCCCGAGCAGGCCGACGCGTGGTTGACCGCGCTCACCGACGTGCGGCTGGCGCTGGGCACGGTGCTGAACATCGATGCCGACACGCCCGACCATCTCGATCCCGACGATCCGCGCGCCCCGCACCTGGACGTGTACCACTGGCTGACCTGGATGCAGGACTCGCTGCTCCAGGCGCTGGCTCCCTGACCGGCCGCGCTGCGATGATCGGCGCGAACAGACCAGCAGTCCCGCGCCGTGAGGAGTACCGATGGTGAATGCCGAACCGGGTGAACGCAACTCGCTCACCGATGTGCCCGGAGTACTGGTCGGTCATCATCACGTCCTCGATCCGGACGCCACGCTCGGTTCCGGATCGGCGACGGGATGCACGGTGGTGCGCGTGCCGGGCGGCGCGGTGGCGGCGGTCGACGTGCGCGGCGGCGGGCCTGGTACCCGTGAGACCGATCTGCTCGATCCGATGAACACCGTCCGGCAGATCGACGCGATCCTGCTCACCGGCGGCAGCGCCTTCGGGCTCGCCGCGGCCGACGGCGTGATGCGGTGGCTGGAGGAGAACGGCGCGGGCATCGTGATGGACCCGGCGGACCCGAGCCGGGTGGTGCCCATCGTCCCCGGCGCGGTGATCTTCGATCTTCCGGTCGGCGCGTGGGATATCCGTCCGACCGCCGAGTTCGGCTACCGGGCCGCCGCGGCGGCGGACGTCGACTTCGCTCGCGGTTCGGTCGGTGCGGGCGTCGGCGCGCGCGCCGGTTCGATCAAAGGGGGGATCGGCACGGCGAGCATCGTGCTGGGTGATGGCGTGGCCGCGGGAATCACCGTCGCGGCGCTGGTCGTGGCGAATCCGGTCGGCTCGGTGTTCGATCCCCGCACGGGGTTGCCGTGGGGGTGCGGCACCGATGGGCCCGGCTTCTTCGGTCTGCGGCAGGCGACCCCGGAGCAACTGGCGGCGGCGAACGCGCTGCCGGTGAAGGGCACCGTGCTCAACACCACGATCGGCGTCGTGGCCACGGACGCTCCGCTCGATCCGGCCGGATGCAAGCGCGTCGCGGCCACCGCGCACGACGGGCTGGCCAGGGCGATCCGTCCCGCGCACTCGCCCCTGGACGGGGACACCCTCTTCGCGCTCGCCACCGGAACGGCGGAGGAGGGCGGCGACTTGCCGTTGCCGCCCGCCTTCCCCGCCGATCTGCTTGTCCTGGACCAGATCTGCACCGCCGCCGCCGTCTGCGTCGAACGCGCCATCGTCGACGCGATCCGCTCGGCGCACCCAGTGGCGGGCATCCCGGCCTACAACGACCTGTTCGGTGTTTGAACAGGCGATGCCGGGAACCGGGGGACCGGGCGACGTCGCCGGGGGAATAGCCGAATATCCTGGCTCGTTGTCGACTGCGATGGGTCGGCGTTGTGGAAAGGTGTGCGACTCGTGCTGGTGATCAGGGCCGACCTCGTGGAGGCGATGGTGGCGCACGCGCGCGCCGATCACCCCGATGAGGCCTGCGGTGTCATCGCGGGGCCGGAGGGTTCGGATCGTCCGGAGCGCTTCATCGCCATGGTCAACGCCGAGCGTTCGCCCACGTTCTACCGCTTCGACTCCGGCGAGCAGTTGAAGGTGTGGCGCGCGATGGACGACGCCGACGAGGCGCCGGTCGTCATCTACCACTCGCACACCGCCACCGAGGCCTATCCGAGCCGGACCGACGTGTCGTACGCCTCCGAGCCGTTCGCGCACTACGTGCTGATCTCAACCCGCGATCCCGAGCGGCACGAGCTGCGCAGCTACCGGATCGTCGACGGCGAGGTCACCGAGGAACCGGTGCGGATCGTCGACGCGTACGAGAACTAGACCGATGCCTGTTCGCGAAACCGAGGAGTACCCATGCCGGTAACCGTCTCCATTCCGACCATCATGCGCGGCCTCACCGGAGGTGAGAAGCGCGTGCAGGCCGAGGGCGCCACGCTGTCGGCGCTGATCGACGACCTGGAGGCCAACCACCCCGGGCTCGCCGAGCGCCTGCTGAAAGACGGCAAGCTGAACCGCTACGTCAATATCTACGTCGACGACGAAGATGTGCGCTTCGCGGGCGGGCTGGCCGCCGAAGTGCCCGAGGACGCCAGCGTCACGATCCTGCCCGCCGTGGCCGGAGGCTGACCCGTCCCGTGGCGCGTTACGAATCGCTGATCGCGACTCTCGGCAATACCCCGCTGGTCGGGCTGCGCACCCTGTCCCCGCGATGGGACGGTGACGATCACGTGCGGCTGTGGGCCAAGCTGGAGGATCGCAACCCCACCGGCTCGATCAAGGACCGGCCCGCCCTGCGGATGATCGAGCAGGCCGAGGCCGACGGGCTGCTGCGGCCCGGTTGCACGATTCTCGAACCCACCAGCGGCAACACGGGCATCTCGCTGGCCATGGCGGCGAAGCTCAAGGGATACCAGCTGGTCTGCGTGATGCCCGAGAACACCTCGGTGGAGCGGCGGCAGTTGCTCACCATGTTCGGGGCCAGGATCATCGATTCCCCGGCCGCGGGCGGCTCCAATCAGGCCGTCGCGCTGGCGAAGAAGATCGCCGCGGAGAACCCCGATTGGGTGATGCTCTACCAGTACGGCAATCCGGCGAACACGGCGGCGCACTACGAGACGACCGGCCCGGAAATTCTGGCCGACCTGCCCGAGATCACCCATTTCGTCGCGGGTCTCGGCACCACGGGCACGCTGATGGGGACCGGCCGCTTCCTGCGGGAGAAGGTGCCCGGCATCGAGATCGTGGCCGCCGAACCGCGTTACGGCGAACTGGTCTACGGCCTGCGCAACATCGACGAGGGATTCATCCCCGAGTTGTACGACGAGAGCGTGCTGACCACCCGTTTTTCGGTCGGCCCATACGACGCGGTGAAACGCACCCGCGAACTGGTGCTGGAAGAGGGCATCTTCGCCGGGATCTCCACCGGCGCCATCCTGCACGCCGCGCTCGGCGTCGCCCGCAAGGCGGTCAAGGCGGGCACGCGCGCCGACATCGCGTTCGTGGTCGCCGACGGCGGATGGAAATACCTGTCGACCGGGGCATACGACGGCACGCTCGAAGAGGCGGAAGAGCGGCTCGACGGCCAGCTCTGGGCCTGATTCCCGACCGCGCCGGTACCCTCGGTGAGGCGGGGCCACGTCCCCGCCACGGCGAGGAGGTGGCCATGACCGGCGCGGGACTCGGGCCGTCGTTCGACCCTGATCGGCCGGCTGCGCTTCGTGCGCAATTGGGCAAGCCCGCCGGTGTGCCCACAGCGCCCGCCACCGCGGGCTTCGCCGCGATCAAGCAACTGTGGCTGCGGGCCGGCGTGCTGATCGCCGGATTCGTGGGGGTGCTGTACGGCGTCGAAGGGGTCGACACCGCCGTCGGTGGTCGGCTCGACCACGCGGGCATCGAGCCGCGCCGCGCCGACGGGCTGACCGGCATCCTGTTCGCCCCGTTGTTGCACGGCGGCTGGCCACATCTGATCGGCAACACGCTCCCGGTGCTGGTGCTCGGCTTCCTGGTCCTGGTGACGGGCATCGGCCGCGGGCTGGCCGCGACCGCGATCATCTGGCTGGGGGCCGGGCTCGGCGTCTGGCTCACCGGGGCGACGGGGAGTACGCATATCGGCGCGTCGTCGCTGGTGTTCGGCTGGCTGACCTTCCTCATCTCCCGTGGCTGGTTCGCGCGCAACGTCGGGCAGATCGTGCTCGGTCTCGTGGTGCTGGCCCTCTACGGGTCGCTGCTGTGGGGCGTTCTGCCGGGACAGCCCGGAATCTCTTGGCAGGGGCATCTATTCGGCGCGTTGAGTGGATTGCTGGCCGGCTGGGTACTCTCTGGAGATGCACGACGAAACCGCCGCGGGGACCGAGCCGGAATCGGCGCGTCGCCGCGGTGACCGGGCGGCCCGCCGGAGATGTGGGGGGATCCTTTCTTGAGTGAGAATTCCGCGTGGCAGCATGGGGGAATGCGCCTTACCGTCCTCGGGTGCTCGGGCAGTGTGTCCGGCCCGGACTCTCCCGCGTCGGGTTACCTGCTGACCGGCCCGGACATGCGGCCGACGGTGATCGATTTCGGTCCGGGAGTGCTGGGCGCGTTGCAGCGCCACGCCGATCCCGGTGAGGTCGACATCTTCCTGACCCATCTGCATGCCGACCACTGCCTGGACCTGCCCGGTTTGCTGGTATGGCGCCGCTACCACCCGACGCCCCCGGAGGGCAAGGCGATCGTGCGCGGCCCGTCGGACACCTCGTTGCGCATCGGCAACGCCTCCGCCGAGGTCGGCGGCGAATGCGACGACTGGTCCGATGTGATCGACATGCGGCGCTGGGTCGAAGGCGAGTCCATCTCCTTCGGGCCGGGTCACACCGTCACCGCGCGCCGGATGTACCACCCCCCGGAGTCCTACGGTCTGCGGATCGTCACCGCCGCCGGACGCACTTTCGTCTACACCGGCGACACGGCACTGTGCCCGCAGGTCCACGAACTCGCGCAGGGCGCCGACATCCTGATGGCGGAAGCCTCCTGGACCCACGACCCGGCGAATCGCCCTCCCGGCATTCACCTTTCGGGCACCGAGGCCGGCCGGATCGCCGCCCGGGCAGGCGTAAAAGAACTGCTGCTCACCCACATCCCCCCGTGGACTTCCCGCGAGGACGTGATCGCCGAGGCGAAAGCAGAGTTCACCGGCCCCGTGCATGCGGTGGCTCCGGGCGAAACCTTCGATCTCTGACCGAATCCCGGGTAACGCCGGGCATGACGCGAACTTCACGAGCGGAACCGCGTCACCGGCCTTGTGCACCCCGCGCGGCAGCACGCCGGTCTGCTTTTGATATCGACGTGCCCAGCGCGCCGCGACCACGTCTTTCGAGCCAGCTCACTGCACACCGCGTGCACCGGGTGGCGAGTTGCGATACCGACGCGCCCAGCGCACCGTAACCCCGTCTTTCGAGCGAAGCGAGACCGAGCATGCGCCGTTCGCGGCCCGGCTCGCGTTTGCGCGGCCGCCGCTTGCTCCTTCGTAGCGTACGCGGCGGCCGCG